>NZ_DIIQ01000031.1:0-114078 GCF_002420785.1 Pseudomonas sp. UBA5666
AAGATCAAGATCAAGATCAAAGGCAAGAGCGTTGGGGTGCTTCGTGGGTGCGAAAGATTCAAAAAGTTAATATATGAGCCCGCGTTATACCGGTTTTATATCAGGGGTATGCTGTTTGGCACAGTGCTCGCTGTTAAACACATCTCAATAAGCAGCAGCGTATCCCTAAACAGCACGCACGCGCGTAGAAGCGGTCTTGCCGGGGCGCCAGACCGGCCCCGACAATGTGGGCCGCGAAGCTAAATCCTGCAGTCCCCATCTTCCCCCAACCATTCAATCGGGCTCAAGCACCGTGTCTCTGGCCTCGCCAAGCATCGCCGGATAATCCAACGTGTAATGCAACCCCCGGCTCTCCTTGCGCTGCATCGCCGAGCGAATCATCAACTCCGCCACCTGCGCCAGATTGCGCAACTCGATCAAATCCCGACTGACCTTGTAGTTGCTGTAGAACTCGTCGATTTCATCGAGCAACAACCGCACGCGATGCTGCGCCCGCTGCAACCGCTTGCTGGTTCGCACGATCCCCACGTAATCCCACATGAAGCGCCGTAGCTCATCCCAGTTATGCGCAATGATCACATCCTCGTCCGAGTCCGTGACCTGGCTGGCATCCCACCCAGGCAAGGCCATTGGCATGCCGACATTCTCGAGGTTCGCCTGGATGTCGGCCGCCGCAGCCCGACCGTAGACGAAGCACTCCAGCAGCGAGTTGCTGGCCATGCGATTGGCGCCATGCAGCCCCGTGAAGCTGGTTTCACCAATCGCATACAGCCCCGGTACATCCGTGTGCCCCCGGTCGTCCACCATGACGCCACCACAGGTATAGTGCGCTGCCGGCACCACAGGTATCGGCTGGCGGGTGATGTCGATGCCAAAGCCCAGGCACCGCTCGTAAACGGTCGGGAAATGGTTCTTGATGAACTCGACAGGCTTGTGCGAGATGTCCAGGTAGACGCAGTCCACCCCCAGGCGCTTCATTTCATGGTCGATCGCCCGCGCCACGATGTCGCGCGGGGCAAGCTCTTCGCGTGGGTCGAAGCGGGGCATGAAGCGCTCCCCGTTGGGCAGGCGAAGCAGGGCGCCTTCGCCACGCAAGGCCTCGGTGATCAAAAAGCTCTTGGCCTGCGGGTGATAAAGGCACGTAGGGTGGAACTGGTTGAATTCAAGGTTCGCGACCCTGCAGCCAGCCCGCCAGGCCATGGCGATACCATCGCCGCACGCGCCATCTGGGTTGCTGGTGTACAAGTACACTTTCGCCGCCCCACCCGTGGCCAACACCGTGAACCGCGCGCCGAACGTGTCCACCTGGCCCGTGTTGCGGTCCAGCACGTAGGCACCCAGGCAGCGCTCGCCGTCCAGGCCCAGGCGCCGCTCGGTGATCAGGTCCACCGCCACACGCTGCTCCAGCAGCTCGATGTTCGGGCGCTGCCTGGCCTGGGCCAGCAAGGTGTTGAAGATGGCCGCGCCCGTGGCGTCGGCGGCATGGATGATGCGCCGGTGGCTATGGCCGCCTTCACGTGTCAGGTGAAATTCGAAGCCTGCGTCGACCACGCCGTTGGGCTCATCCCGGGTAAACGGCACGCCTTGCTCGATCAGCCACTCGATGGCTTCGCGGCTGTGCTCCACGGTAAAGCGAACAGCGTCTTCGTGGCACAGGCCACCGCCGGCATTGAGGGTGTCCTCCACGTGGGACTGAATCGTATCGGCGCCGTCCAGTACGGCCGCTACGCCCCCTTGGGCCCAGTAGGTCGAACCGCTGGCCAGGTCACCCTTGCTCAGCACCGCAATGCGCAGATTCGCAGGCAGGTTCAGGGCCAGGCTCAGGCCCGCTGCGCCGCTGCCGATAACCAGGACATCATGTTGGAATTGTTGGCTCATGTCAGGACACTAGTAATCTTCGGAGGGGGCACGGCACAATAGTCATGCGTCGATGGCATTGTGAAACTATCGTTTAATGGCCGGGTGGCCTTTATAGCAGCCTCGGGTGGCCCTTTTCCATGCCGCTCGCCCGGTAACGGCAGGCATTGTGGGAACTTTCCAGCGTGGCTGGAAATCCTATGAAGGCTGCCCGCACGCCAACAATTTGCCGCGGCGACGCAGGGTGGTAGCTCGACATTGGGCTCACCTGCGTATTCGTAACCTGATTATCGACGTTGTCGGCTGCTGCCGTGCCGCGTCTTCCGTGCACGCCGCTCAAGGTCTGCAGGAAACTTGCTTGGAGGGGAGAACTTTTGCGCAAAGCCCGAGTCTATGGTTGCAAGCCTGAGCGATGGCTGCTGCAACGCTCCTTCGAGATCACCGAGGAGTGTTCATGCTAACCCAGGAAGAAGATCAGCAACTGGTCGAGCGCGTACAACGCGGCGACAGGCGAGCTTTCGATCTATTGGTGCTGAAGTACCAGCACAAGATTCTCGGGTTGATCGTGCGGTTTGTCCATGACACCCACGAAGCCCAGGACGTTGCACAAGAAGCGTTCATCAAGGCGTACCGTGCGCTTGGCAACTTCCGCGGTGACAGTGCGTTTTATACGTGGCTGTACCGCATCGCCATCAACACGGCGAAGAACTACCTGGTGTCCCGTGGAAGACGGCCGCCAGACAGCGATGTGAGCTCCGAGGATGCGGAGTTTTACGACGGCGATCATGGCCTCAAGGATCTTGAGTCTCCAGAGCGCTCCTTGTTGCGGGATGAGATCGAAGGCACTGTCCATCGCACCATTCAGCAACTGCCAGAAGACTTGCGTACGGCGCTGACCCTGCGAGAGTTCGATGGCCTGAGTTACGAAGACATTGCCAGCGTCATGCAATGTCCAGTGGGTACCGTGCGCTCTCGTATCTTCCGCGCTCGGGAGGCCATTGACAAAGCCTTGCAGCCTTTGCTGCAGGAAACCTGAGACAGCGGCTACAGCCAAGAGAGGAACCGCCATGAGTCGTGAAGCTTTGCAGGAATCGCTGTCCGCGGTAATGGATAACGAAGCGGACCAACTGGAATTGCGTCGGGTGTTGAATGCCGTCGACGATGCCGAAACCCGTGCTACCTGGTCCCGTTACCAGGTAGCCCGTGCAGCCATGCACAAGGAGCTGCTGCTGCCTAACCTGGACATCGCCTCGGCGGTATCCGCAGCGCTGGCCGATGAGGCCGTGCCTGCCAAGGCCAAGCAAGGCCCATGGCGCACCGTAAGCCGCGTGGCTGTTGCCGCGTCGGTGACCCTCGCCGTACTGGCAGGTGTGCGCCTGTACAACCAGGATGATATTACCGGTGCCCAGCTTGCGGCCCAGCAGCCTGTTCAGCAGGGTGTGACCGTGCCGCAGGCCCAAGGCCCTGCCGTGCTGGCCGGCTACAGCGAAAGCAGCGATCAGCCGACTGGCCCGATGGCCAACGGTGTTTTGCAGAACCAGGCTGGCTGGGACCAGCGTCTGCCAGGTTACCTGCGCCAACATGCCCAGGAGTCCGCTCTGAAGGGTTCTGAAACCGCACTGCCTTACGCTCGCGCCGCCAGCCTGGAAAACCGCTAATTAGGGAGGCTCATGCGCGCGCTACCTCTCCTGTCGCTGCTGCTCGGCAGCTGCATGACGGTGCCAGCGTTGGCAGCCAATTCTTCGCCAGAGGCGAACGAGTGGCTGAACAAGCTGGCACAGGCCGAGCAACGACAGAGCTACCTGGGCTCCTTCGTTTACGAACGTAACGGCAGCTTTTCAACCCACGATATCTGGCACCGTGTCCAAGAGGGCAAGGTCAGCGAGCGGCTGCTGCAGCTCGATGGCGTCGCCCAGGAAATCGTGCACGTCGATGGCAAGGTACAATGCGTCAGTGGCGGGCTTGCCGAAGGTATTTCGGCGCCGCCCGATAGCGCGCCACGCCGCCTTGACCCCCTCAAACTCATGAGTTGGTACGACCTGTCCGTGTCCGGCAAGTCTCGCGTTGCAGGCCGGGACGCGGTGGTCGTGTCACTTTCACCGCGTGATCAGCACCGTTACGGTTACGAGCTGCATCTGGACCGTGCAACGGGCTTACCGCTGCGCTCGCTGATGCTCAACGAGAAAGGTCAACTGCTTGAGCGGTTCCAGATGACCCGGCTTGAAGCACGCATGCCTACCGACGAAGACCTGCGCCCCAGTTCGGCCTGCAAGCCCGTGGTGGCAGCGGCGCCTGCCGGTGGGGCTGTCTCTGGGTGGCGCTCCGATTGGCTACCGTCAGGGTTCGAAGTGGTCAATAGCGCCATCCGCCGCGAACCTGGGCAGGGCAGCCCGGTCAGCACCTTGATGTATGACGACGGTCTGGCGCGTTTCTCTGTCTTCATCGAGCCTGTGAAGGGCGAGGCTGGCGCTGATGTGCGTACCCAGTTGGGCCCGACATCGGCAGTGTCGCGGCGCCTGAGTACGCCCAAGGGCCAGATGATGGTGACCGTCGTTGGCGAGATTCCGCTAGGCACGGCCGAACGCGTTGCCTTGTCGATGCGTCCTCAAGACGCTCAGGCGGGCCAGTGAGCAAAGGCTAATGGCGAGCGGTCCCGCTCAGGGCGTGGCTTTTTGAAATGAAATTAAAGCATTGTCATTTGCAATCTGACGGCAAATTTTCTATAGGTCAGGCTTCTGGGAGCCTGGCCATTGCTGCGTTGTGCAGGGTCGTTTCTTAATTACCGCTCGTTGTGACGGGAGCCGTATGTCAATACCTCGTTTGAAACCCTATCTATCGTTCTTCGCGGCCGTGCTGATGCTCGGGCAAGTGCTGACGGTCCAGGCTGAAGAAGCCCTGCCGGATTTCACGACGCTGGTCGAGCAAGCCTCGCCGGCGGTCGTCAACATCAGTACCAAGCAGAAGCTTCCGGACCGTCGCATCGCCGCAGGGCAAATGCCGGATCTCGAAGGCCTGCCGCCAATGTTCCGCGAATTCTTCGAGCGCAACCTTCCGCAGCAACCGCGTGCACCGCGTGGTGACCGTCAGCGTGAGGCGCAGTCACTGGGCTCGGGCTTCATCATCTCCAGCGACGGCTATGTACTGACCAATAACCATGTCATCGCCGATGCCGACGAAATCATCGTGCGCTTGTCCGACCGCAGCGAGTTGCAAGCCAAGCTGGTCGGTACCGACCCGCGCACCGACGTCGCACTGCTGAAGGTGGAGGGTAAGAACCTGCCTACCGTCAAGCTGGGGGATTCTGAAAAGCTCAAGGTCGGCGAATGGGTATTGGCCATCGGCTCGCCGTTCGGCTTTGACCATTCGGTGACCAAAGGTATCGTCAGCGCCAAGGGTCGCACCCTGCCCAACGACACCTATGTGCCGTTCATCCAGACCGACGTTGCGATCAACCCGGGCAACTCGGGTGGGCCGCTGTTCAACATGAACGGCGAGGTGGTGGGGATCAACTCGCAGATCTTCACGCGCTCCGGTGGCTTCATGGGCCTGTCGTTCGCGATCCCGATCGACGTGGCCATCGATGTCTCGAATCAGCTGAAGAAGGACGGCAAGGTCAGCCGTGGCTGGCTGGGCGTCGTCATCCAGGAGGTCAACAAGGACCTGGCTGAATCCTTCGGTCTGGACAAGCCTGCCGGTGCGCTGGTCGCTCAGGTGCTGGAAAACGGCCCGGCTGCCAAAGGGGGCCTGCAGGTCGGTGATGTCATCCTGAGCATGAATGGCCAGCCGATCGTCATGTCTGCCGACCTGCCGCATCTGGTAGGTGGCTTGAAGGATGGTGCCAAGGCCAAGCTGGACATCATTCGCAACGGCAAGCGCCAGACCCTTGATGTCAGTGTTGGCGCACTGCCAGACGACGATGCCGACATCGGCGCCGGTGCCGGCGACAGCAATGTCGAGCGCAGCATCAATCGCCTGGGCGTTTCGGTGGCCGATCTTACTGCCGAGCAGAAGAAATCCCTGGAGCTCAAGGGCGGCGTGGTCATCAAGGAAGTGCAGGATGGTCCGGCCGCGCTGATCGGCCTGCGTCCGGGTGACGTCATCAGTCACCTGAACAACCAGGCCATCGGTTCGGCCAAGGAATTCACGCAAATCGCCAAGGAGCTGCCGAAGAACCGCTCCGTGTCCATGCGCGTGTTGCGCCAGGGGCGCGCCAGCTTCATCACCTTCAAGCTCGCCGAGTAAGCGCGGCGAATACGGGAGGAGGGCAGCGACAGCTGCCCTTTTTCATGTGCAGTGACATTTCAATGCCAAGCTGCAGGTGACGGCCGGGCAGAGGAATCTCCCACATCCTGGCAGCTTCAGGTACAATTGCCGGCTATTTTTCGGCGGGCGTCCGGCTCGCAGCCTTTTCCGAGTGTTGACCCGTGAGTGATTTGAGTCATATCCGCAATTTCTCCATCATCGCCCACATCGACCATGGCAAGTCGACGCTGGCCGACCGTTTCATTCAAATGTGCGGTGGCCTGACTGCGCGCGAAATGGAAGCCCAGGTGCTCGACTCCATGGACCTGGAGCGCGAACGCGGGATCACCATCAAGGCCCACAGCGTCACGCTCAACTACAAGGCCCAGGACGGCAAGGTCTACCAGCTCAACTTCATCGATACCCCCGGCCACGTCGACTTCACCTATGAAGTCTCGCGCTCGCTGGCGGCGTGCGAAGGGGCGTTGCTGGTGGTCGATGCCGGCCAGGGTGTCGAGGCCCAGTCCGTCGCCAACTGCTACACCGCCATCGAGCAAGGCCTGGAAGTCATGCCGGTCCTGAACAAGATGGACCTGCCACAGGCCGATCCCGATCGCGTCAAGGACGAAATCGAGAAGATCATCGGCATCGATGCCACCGATGCCGTGGCCTGCAGTGCCAAGAGCGGCATGGGGGTGGACGAGGTGCTCGAACGCTTGGTGCACACCATTCCCGCACCGACCGGCGATATCGACGCGCCACTGCAAGCCCTGATCATCGACTCCTGGTTCGACAACTACCTGGGCGTGGTCTCGCTGGTGCGCGTGCGTCATGGTCGCGTCAAGAAAGGCGACAAGATCCTGGTCAAGTCCACCGGCAAGCTGCACCTGGTCGACAGCGTGGGCGTCTTCACGCCCAAGCACACCCAAACCGCCGACCTCAAAGCCGGCGAAGTGGGCTTCATCATCGCCAGCATCAAGGACATCCACGGTGCCCCGGTCGGCGATACCCTGACCCTGTCTTCCACCCCGGAAGTCGAAGTGCTGCCTGGGTTCAAGAAGATCCAGCCGCAGGTATACGCCGGTCTGTTCCCGGTCAGTTCCGATGACTTCGAAGACTTCCGCGATGCCTTGCAGAAGCTGACGCTCAACGATTCGTCCCTGCAATACATGCCCGAAAGCTCCGACGCCCTGGGCTTTGGCTTCCGCTGCGGGTTCCTGGGCATGCTGCACATGGAGATCATCCAGGAGCGCCTGGAGCGCGAGTACGACCTGGACCTGATCACCACCGCGCCCAGCGTGATCTACGAGCTGGAACTCAAGACCGGTGAAACCATCGTCGTCGACAACCCGTCGAAGCTCCCAGACGTCTCGTCGGTCACCGACTTCCGCGAGCCCATCGTGACCGCGACCATCCTGGTGCCACAAGAACACCTGGGCAACGTGATCACCTTGTGTATCGAGAAGCGTGGCGTTCAGCGCGACATGCAGTTCCTGGGCAGCCAGGTGCAAGTGCGTTACGACATGCCGATGAACGAAGTGGTACTGGACTTCTTCGACCGCTTGAAGTCCACCAGCCGTGGCTATGCTTCGCTGGACTATCACTTCGATCGTTACCAGTCGGCCAACCTGGTCAAGCTGGACGTGTTGATCAACGGTGACAAGGTCGATGCCCTGGCATTGATCGTGCACCGCGACAACGCTGCGTACAAAGGCCGCGCGTTGACCGAGAAGATGAAGGAACTGATCCCGCGGCAGATGTTCGATGTGGCGATCCAGGCAGCCATTGGTGGCCAGATCATCGCGCGTACCACTGTCAAGGCGCTCAGAAAGAACGTACTGGCCAAATGTTATGGCGGCGACGTCAGCCGTAAGAAGAAGCTGCTCGAGAAGCAGAAGGCCGGTAAGAAACGCATGAAACAGGTGGGCAACGTGGAAATTCCACAAGAAGCCTTCCTCGCCGTGCTCAGGTTGGATAGTTAGGTCCTATGTCGCTAAATTTCCCGCTGTTGCTCGTCATTGCCGTGTTCGTGTGCGGTCTGTTGGGCCTGATCGACCTTCTGTTCCTGGCGCCGCGCCGACGTGCGGCGATCGCCACTTACCAGGGCAGTGTCAGCCAGCCGGAACCGGCGGTGGTCGAGCGCCTGAACAAGGAACCCTTGCTGGTCGAATACGGCAAGTCGTTCTTCCCGGTGCTGTTCATCGTGCTGGTGCTGCGCTCGTTCCTGGTCGAACCTTTCCAGATTCCGTCGGGGTCGATGAAACCCACGCTGGAAGTGGGTGACTTCATCCTGGTGAACAAGTTCTCCTATGGCATCCGCTTGCCGGTGATCGACAAGAAGGTCATCGAGGTGGGCGACCCACAGCGCGGCGATGTGATGGTGTTCCGCTACCCCAGCGACCCGAACGTCAACTACATCAAGCGGGTCGTTGGCTTGCCCGGTGACCAGATCCGCTACACCAACGACAAGCAGTTGTTCGTCAACGGTCAGCGGGTCGCCGAGCAACTGGTGGGTACCGAGCCTGGGACGCTGGGCAGCGCCCAGCTGTACAAGGAAAAGCTCGGTGCTGCCGAGCACCTGATCCGCAAGGAGATGAGCCGTTACCGTATGCCGCCGGACCAGCAATGGACGGTGCCAGCCGGCCATTACTTCATGATGGGCGACAACCGCGACAACTCCAACGACAGCCGCTACTGGGATGACCCCAACATTCCCAAGGAACTGCACGGCATGGTTCCGGACCGCAACATCGTTGGCAAGGCTTTCGCAGTATGGATGAGCTGGCCTGAGCCAAAACTCAGCCACCTGCCCAACTTGTCGCGGGTCGGACTGATCCATTGATACCCTTCGGCGCTGTCCATACAGCGCCGAATGCTTTTCTGACATAGGCTGTGTCTCAAGGATGGGAGATTCGCCGCCCAGCGTGCGGTGACCATGGCCAAACCGTCTTTCAGGATGCTGATTTGAACAACGCGTTTAACAACGATCGGGTGGCCGCATGACTGCTTCCCTTACCCGCCTGGAGCGAAAGCTCGGTTACACCTTCAAGGACCAGGACCAGATGCTCCTGGCCCTGACCCACCGCAGCTATGCCGGGCGCAATAACGAGCGTCTGGAGTTCCTCGGTGACGCCATTCTCAACTTCGTCGCCGGCGAGGCGCTGTTCGAGCGCTTCCCCCAGGCCCGTGAAGGGCAGCTGTCACGGCTGCGTGCCCGCTTGGTCAAAGGTGAGACCCTGGCCCGTCTGGCCCGAGGGTTCGACCTGGGCGAATACCTGCGCCTGGGTTCGGGCGAGCTCAAAAGCGGGGGCTTTCGCCGCGAGTCCATTCTGGCCGATGCGCTGGAGGCCTTGATCGGGGCCATCTACCTGGACGCCGACATGGACACGGCCCGCGAGCGCGTGCTCGCCTGGCTGGCCAACGAGTTCGAAGGGCTGACCCTGGTCGATACCAACAAGGATCCTAAAACCCGCCTGCAGGAGTTCCTGCAATCGCGCAGCTGCGAGCTGCCGCGTTACGAAGTGGTGGATATCCAGGGCGAACCTCACTGCCGTACGTTCTTCGTCGAATGCGAAGTCGTGCTGCTGAACAACAAGAGCCGTGGTCAGGGTGTCAGCCGGCGTATCGCCGAGCAGGTAGCCGCTGCGTCCGCATTGATCGCCCTGGGCGTGGAGAATGGCAATGACTGAGAACACCACTACCCGTTGCGGCTACGTCGCTATCGTCGGTCGCCCGAACGTCGGCAAGTCGACCCTGTTGAACCACATCCTTGGCCAGAAACTGGCCATCACCTCGCGCAAGCCGCAGACCACGCGTCACAACATGCTCGGCATCAAGACCGAGGGCCCGGTGCAGGCCATCTATGTCGATACCCCCGGCATGCACAAGGCCAACGACAAGGCCCTGAACCGCTACATGAATCGCAACGCCTCGGCCGCCTTGAAGGACGTCGACGTGGTGATCTTCGTAGTGGACCGCACCCGGTGGACGGATGAGGACCAATTGGTGCTCGAGCGCGTTCAGTACGTGACCGGCCCGGTGATCCTGGCGGTGAACAAGACTGACCGCATGGATGAAAAGGCCGAGCTCATTCCGCACCTTCAGTGGCTGCAAGGCCAGCTGCCCAACGCCGAGATCGTGCCCATTTCCGCGCAGCAGGGCCACAACCTCGAATCGCTCGAAGCGCTGATCGCCAAGCACCTGCCGGAAAACGAGCATTTCTTCCCGGAAGACCAGATCACCGATCGCAGCAGCCGCTTTCTGGCTGCCGAGCTGGTGCGTGAAAAGATCATGCGTCAGCTGGGCGCCGAGCTGCCTTACCAGATCACAGTGGAAATCGAGGAGTTCAAGCAGCAGGGGCATGTGTTGCATATCCATGCGCTGATCCTGGTCGAACGCGACGGGCAGAAGAAAATCATCATCGGCGACAAGGGTGAGCGCATCAAGCGCATCGGTTCCGATGCGCGCAAGGACATGGAAGTGCTGTTTGACGCCAAGGTCATGCTCAACCTCTGGGTCAAGGTCAAAGGCGGCTGGTCCGATGACGAGCGCGCCCTGCGCTCGCTGGGCTACGGCGACCTCTAAGGCTTACGCAGCCTGATGCGAGAGCGCCCCGGTCGGGGCGTTCTCGACAACGTCTGCCTCACGCGGGCTGGTGAATTTCATGGAACAACCTGTCGGTCAGCCAGCCTATGTGCTGCACAGCCGCGCCTACAAGGAAACCAGCGCGCTGGTGGACTTCTTCACCCCCCAGGGGCGCGTACGTGCCGTATTGCGCCGCGCGCGGGGCAAGGGTGGCAGCCTGGTGCGCCCCTTTGTGCCACTGGAGCTTGAGCTGCGCGGGCGAGGGGAGCTGAAAAACGTTGGCAGGCTGGAAACGGTCGGCATGGCACCCTGGCTGCACGGGGACGCTGTGTTCAGCGGTTTGTACCTCAATGAGTTGCTGATGCGCCTGCTCCCGGCAGAGGCACCTTCGCCTGGGTTGTTTGATCACTATGCGCAAACCCTGCAAGCTCTTCTGGCCGGCCGTCCGCTCGAGCCGCTGTTGCGGGCCTTTGAATGGCGGCTGCTCGATGAGCTGGGTTACGCCTTCTCGCTGCACATGGATGTCAACGAGCAGCCCATTGCCGCCGAGGGGCGGTACCGCCTGCGCGTGGACGCTGGGCTGGAGCGGGTCGAACTGCCCCAGCCTGGGCTGTTCGGTGGCACCGAGTTGCTGGCCTTGGCCGAGGCAGACTGGGAAACGCCAGGTGCTTTGCTGGCGGCCAAGCGCTTGATGCGCCAGGCCCTGGCCGTTCATCTGGGTGGCAAGCCGCTGGTCAGCCGCGAACTGTTTCGCAAGCGCTGATCACGACGTATGCTGTAGGGCTCAATCCAAGGAGAGCCTTTCGTGACCCACAGCAACCGCATGCTTCTCGGCGTCAACATCGACCATGTGGCCACCCTGCGCCAGGCCCGGGGTACGCGTTACCCAGACCCTGTCAAGGCGGCGCTGGATGCTGAAGAGGCGGGTGCCGACGGCATCACCGTGCACCTGCGCGAGGATCGCCGCCACATCCAGGAGCGCGACGTGCTGCTGCTCAAGGATGTATTGCAGACGCGCATGAACTTCGAAATGGGCGTCACCGAAGAGATGATGGCCTTTGCCGAAAAGATCCGCCCGGCGCACATCTGCCTGGTGCCTGAAACCCGTCAGGAACTCACCACCGAGGGTGGATTGGATGTGGCAGGCCAGGAAGCGCGAATCAAAGCGGCGGTCGAGCGCCTGTCGCGGATCGGCGCAGAGGTGTCGTTGTTCATCGATGCCGACGAGCGCCAGATCGAGGCCTCGCACCGGGTAGGCGCGCCGGCCATCGAGCTGCACACCGGCCGTTATGCCGACGCGCAATCACCTACCGAAGTGGCTGAAGAGCTCAAGCGCATTGTCGATGGCGTGGCGTTTGGCATCGGCCAAGGCTTGATCGTCAATGCCGGCCATGGCCTGCACTACCACAACGTTGAGGCCGTGGCGGCCATCAAGGGCATCAACGAACTGAACATCGGCCACGCGCTGGTCGCCCACGCATTGTTCGTGGGCTTCAAGGCCGCCGTATCAGAAATGAAGGCGTTGATTCTCGCGGCCTCGCGTTGAGCCAACGGCTATTTGCGCGCCACCAGCGTGGCGCGACGCGGGGCAGGCAAGCCCTCGATGGTTTTGCCTGAATCGCTGGGGTCGAGGAAATCACTGAGCGACTGATAGCGCATCCATTCGGTGCTGCGCTGTTCTTCAAGGCTCGTGACACTGACATCCACGCAGCGAACATCACTGAACCCAGCCCGGCGCAGCCAGCGCTCCAGGGCTGGGACCGAGGGCAGGAACCACACGTTGCGCATCTGCGCGTAACGGTCCTCGGGCACCAGCACCTGTTGCACGTCGCCTTCGATCACCAGTGTTTCCAAAACCAGTTCGCCGCCCTTGACCAGGCAGTCCTTGAGCGCCAGCAGGTGCTCGATAGGCGAGCGACGGTGATAGAACACCCCCATCGAAAACACAGTGTCGAAGCCCTCGAGGCTGGCAGGCAGGTCTTCCAGCGCAAAAGGAAGGTGCCAGGCCGGCAGGTTCGGCAAGTACCGTTGTACCGCCTGGAACTGACAGAAGAACAACCAGTTCGGGTCGACCCCGATGACCATGTCGGCGCCAGCGCCCAGCATGCGCCACTGGTAATAGCCATTACCGCAGCCAACGTCCAGTACCCGCTTGCCCTTGAGGTCCAGGTGCGGCGCAACGCGAGCCCATTTCCAGTCCGAGCGCCATTCGGTATCGACGTGCACGCCAAACAGATCGAAGGGGCCTTTGCGCCAGGGCGACAGCCCCATCAATGCCTGGCGCATTTGCACACGGCTGGCATCATCGCAGTCGCAGTCCAGACGCAGTCCGTTTACCAGGTCGATTTCGCTCGGCTGCAGGGCCGGTAGCGCGTGCAGCGCACCACGCCAGCGGTCCAGGTCGCCATGGCCTTTTTCCAGCTTGGCATCGAGTTGCGCCTGCAGGCCTTGCGACCATTCAGCCAGGGGGGTGCCCGCCAGACGGCGCGCCAGAGGGGAAAGATCGATCATGGTAGGGCTATCAACGAGGCAAAGTTAAGGCATTGGAACCAGGGCACCACCGTCGAGAACCCTGCATCGAGCAAGCGCTGGCGGTGGGTTTCCAGGGTGTCAGGCTTCATCACGTTGTCGATGGCGCTGCGCTTCTGGGCAATTTCCAGTTCGCTGTAGCCGTTGGCGCGTTTGAAGTCCAGGTGCAGGTCGTTGAGCAGCGCCTGCGCTGTGGCGTCGGCAAAGCACAGCTTTTCCGAAAGGATCAGGGCACCGCCGGGCAGCAGTGACTGGCGGATGCGGGTCAACAGCGCCAGTCGCTGCGGCGGTGCGATGAACTGCAGGGTGAAGTTCATCGCCACCACCGAGGCCGGTTCGAACGCCAGGTTGAGGATGTCCGCTTCCAGCACCTCGACAGGCAACAATTCCTGGAACATCGAGTCCTGGGCTGCGAGGTATTCGCGGCAGCGCTCGACCATGGCGGCGGAATTGTCCACGGCGATTACGCGGCAACCTTCCCCGCGCACGTGCCGGCGCAAAGCCTGCGTAACCGCACCGAGCGAGGCGCCCAGGTCATACAACGCCGTGCCGGGCATGGCGAAGCGTGCGGCCAGTACGCCCACATTCTCGACAATCGTGGGATAGCCCGGCACGGAGCGCTTGATCATGTCCGGGAACACGCGCACCACGTCCTCGTTGAAAACGAAGTCGGGTACCTGCGCCAACGGTTGGGCGAAAAGACGATCGGGATCTGTGGTCACGGCGGGCTCAAGGCTGGGTGAAACGGGGCGCGCATTTTATCGAATGGCGGGTGATCTTGCCATGCCAGCGTGGCGCCGATTGGCCTGGATCCTGCGTATGTACGGCAGATTCGCCCACGTACATCAACGCAAAGCGTCAGCGCACGACGACATTGCAATCGAAGGTTTGCACTGGCGTCACCTGCCTGGCCCAAGGCTGTTGATAGACCAGCTTCAAGGCGGCCTTGCCGCTTTGATCGGCCTGATAACGCCACGTCGAGAGGCCTTCGCTGCCGACCACATCCTCCTGATCGGGCGCGCTGTAGACCTCGGGCCCGAGGCTGACGAGCACAGGCGTAGCGGCGGCTTCCACGCGCCAGCGGTAGCCAGTGGAAGGGTTGCTGGGAAGTGTCAGGTTCAACACCTGCCCTTTTTCCAGGTAGATCGGGCACTCACTGTCAGCATCCAGGGTGACAGGCTCGGGCCCGTGCTGGGCGCAGGCGGTTAGCAGAGTCAGCCCCAACGGGGCAAGCAGGCGTGAGGTGGACATAGGGGCTCCACGGGTTGTCGAGTGCCCGAGGATAACCGATTAAGCGGCACGGTAGTC
Source organism: Pseudomonas sp. UBA5666 (assembly GCF_002420785.1). Taxonomy (NCBI): domain Bacteria; kingdom Pseudomonadati; phylum Pseudomonadota; class Gammaproteobacteria; order Pseudomonadales; family Pseudomonadaceae; genus Pseudomonas; species Pseudomonas sp. UBA5666. Next base: position 14,521 of record NZ_DIIQ01000031.1, read on the forward strand.
ATACCGAGGGAAGGATGAACCAGGGGGCTGCAGCACAGCCCCTGCTCCTGTACTTCAGAAAAGCACTTTGGCGACGTCGGCAAAGCGTTTGGCGAAATGCACCGTCAACCCTTCACGCAGGTAGTCGGGCAGTTCCTCGAAATCGCCGCGATTAGGCTCGGGCAGGATCAACTCGTGGATCTTCTGCCGGCGCGCCGCGATGACCTTTTCACGCACCCCACCAATGGGCAGCACCTGCCCGGTCAAGGTCAGCTCGCCGGTCATGGCCACACCTTTCTTCGGTGCCTGATCCCGTGCCAAGGACAGCAGCGCGCTGGCCATGGTAATGCCGGCACTCGGACCGTCCTTGGGGGTAGCACCCTCGGGTACATGCAGGTGAATGAACGCTTCGTTGAAGAAGGCCGGGTCGCCGCCAAACTGCTTGAGGTTAGAACTGACATAGCTGTACGCGATTTCAGCCGATTCCTTCATGACATCGCCGAGCTTGCCGGTCAGCTTGAAACCGCGGTTGAGCGTGTGAATGCGCGTCGCTTCGATTGGCAGTGTGGCACCGCCCATGCTGGTCCAGGCAAGGCCCGTGATCACACCTTTGCCCGCCAGCACCTGCTCACTGCGGAACACCGGTATGCCCAATGCGCCTTCCAGATCCTTTGGTCCGATTTTGAGCTTGGCGGTGGGGTCTTCAAGCAGCTTCACCACGGCCTTGCGCACCAACTTGCCCAACTGTTTTTCCAGCTGTCGTACGCCGGCTTCCCGGGCATAGCCTTCGATCACCAGGCGCAAGGCGCTGTCGGTGATACTCAGGCTGCTTTTGGCCACACCCGCCTTGGCCAGTTGCTTGGGCCAGAGATGGCGTTTAGCGATGGCCAGTTTTTCTTCGGTGATGTACCCGGAGAGGCGGATGACCTCCATGCGGTCGAGCAGTGGACCGGGGATGGAATCCAAGGTATTGGCGGTGCAGACGAACAGCACCTTGGACAGGTCCAGGCGCAGGTCCAGATAGTGATCGAGGAAGTCGACGTTCTGCTCGGGGTCCAGGGTTTCCAGCAGCGCCGAGGCCGGGTCGCCTTGGTAGCTTTGCCCCATCTTGTCGATTTCGTCGAGCATGATGACCGGGTTCATCACTTCGACATCCTTCAGGGCTTGCACCAGCTTGCCTGGCTGGGCCCCGATGTAGGTGCGGCGATGCCCCTTGATTTCGGCTTCGTCGCGCATGCCGCCCACGCTGAAGCGATAGAATGGGCGGCCCAACGATTCGGCGATGGACTTGCCAACGCTGGTCTTGCCCACCCCTGGCGGGCCCACCAGCAACACGATCGAGCCACTGATCTCGCCTTTCCATGCCCCAACGGCCAGAAACTCGAGGATACGTTCCTTGATATCGTCCAGCCCCGCATGATGCTGGTCGAGCAGCTTGCGGGCGTGCTTGAGGTCGAGCTTGTCGTCCCCGTAGATACCCCAGGGCAGGGCTGTCGCCCACTCCAGGTAGTTTCGGGTCACGGCGTATTCGGGTGAGCCTGTCTCCAGGATCGCCAACTTGCCCATCTCCTCGTCGATGCGCTTGCGTGCCTGGTCCGGCAGGGTCTTGCCTTCGAGCCGTTGTTCGAACTGTTCGAGGTCCGCGCTGCGATCATCCTTGGTCAACCCCAGTTCCTGCTGGATGACCTTCAGTTGCTCCTTGAGGAAGAATTCGCGCTGATGCTCGCCAATCTGCCGGTTCACCTCGGCGGAAATTTCATTTTGCAGGCGAGCGACTTCAACTTCCTTGCGCAGCATGGGCAGCACTTTTTCCATGCGCTTGAGCATGGGCACGCAGTCGAGCACCTCTTGAAGCTGGCTGCCGGTCGCCGAGGTCAACGCGGCGGCGAAGTCGGTCAGCGGGGAGGGGTCGTTGGGGCTGAAGCGGTTGAGGTAATTCTTCAACTCTTCGCTGTACAGCGGGTTGAGGGGCAGCAGCTCCTTGATGGCGTTGATCAGGGCCATGCCATAGGCTTTGACCTCGTCGGTCGGGTCGGCCGGTTGGCGCGGGTAATCGACTTCAACCAGATAGGGCGGGCGATGGTGCTTGAGCCAGGTCCGAATACGTACCCGCGTCAGGCCCTGGGCCACGAACTGCAACTTGCCGTTTTCCCGGCTGGCATGGTGCACCTTGACCAGGGTGCCGTACTCCGGAAGGGCCTTGGTGTCGAAATGGCGGTGGTCTTCAGGCGGCGTGTCCATGAAGAACAGCGCCAGGCAGTGGTCGGGAGACTTGGCCACCAAGTCCAGCGTCTCGGCCCACGGCTCTTCGTTGACGATGACCGGCAGCACCTGCGCCGGAAAGAACGGGCGGTTGTGAATGGGGATCACATAGACCTTGTCCGGCAGTTGCTGTCCAGGCAGGGCCAAGGCATGGCCGGTTATCGGCTGGCTACTGGTATGTTCGACTTCGTTGGAATCGTCGGCGTGTTCAGGGTAATCCTGCTGGTCGCTCATGGGGCACCTGCGTGAATGACTATGGTGCTTAGATGGGGCAAGGCAGGAAGGGTTTCAAGCCGCTGCCGGGCAGTGGCGTGCGCGCATGAAAAAGCGGAGCCTGCAAGGCTCCGCTTTTGGTGACACCGTGCCGGTTACTCGGCGAGTTTGTAGGCGATGATGTAGTCGCCCATCTTGGTGCCCAGCGAGCCGTGGCCACCGGCCACGATGAGCACGTACTGCTTGCCGTCCTTGCCGGTATAGGTCATTGGCGTGGCCTGGCCGCCTGCTGGCAGGCGGGCTTTCCACAATTCCTTGCCGTTGTTGACGTCATAGGCGCGCAGGTACTGGTCCAGCGTACCGCTCAGGAAGCCTACGCCGCCGGCGGTGACGATCGAGCCGCCCATGCTGGGTACCCCAACCGGCAGGCCGATTGGGACCGGCGTGCTGTCGCGGGTAGTGCCGTTCTTGTGCTTCCAGACCACCTTGTTGGTGAACAGGTCGATGGCGGCCACATAGCCCCAGGCAGGCGCCTGGCACGGCACGCCCAGCGGCGACATGAACGGGTGCATGGTGACGGCATAGGGTGCACCGGTGTTCGGTTGCACGCCGCTGGTCTCGCTCTCGCGCTTGCTACCGTCCGCAACCTGCTCACGGGGGATCATCTTGGAGACGAACGCCATGTAGTTGGGCGATGTGAACAGCAGTTGACGTACCGGGTCGACCGAGACGCTGCCCCAGTTGAACACACCCACGTTGCCTGGGTAGATCAGCGAACCCTGCTCCGATGGCGGGGTGTACTGGCCTTCGTAGCGCAGCTCGCGGAACTGGATGCGGCACAGCATCTGGTCGAACGGCGTGGCGCCCCACATGGCCTGTTCGGTCAGCTCAGGGCCGAGCAGGTTGAGGTCCGAACGGGCCTGGGTCGGCGAGGTGTGATCGCCCTTGACCGCGCCTTGCGGGGTCGGGATTTCACGGATCGGCACGATCGGCGTACCGTCACGACGGTCCAGCACGTACAGGCTGCCCTGTTTGGTCGGCACGATGACCGCAGGCTTGACGCCATCGTCGGTCTTCAGGGAGACCAAGGTAGGCTGGCTGCCCACGTCCATGTCCCACAGGTCATGGTGGGTGAACTGGTAGTTCCAGCGGGCCTTGCCGGTCGCCAGGTCCAGGGCGACCACACCGGCGCTGTATTTCTCGGCGCCTGGCGTGCGGTCAGCACCCCATTGGTCCGGCGTCTGGTTGCCCAGTGGCAGGTAGATCATGCCCAGGTCTTCGTCGACGCTGGCAATCGACCACATGTTGGCCGAGTTGCGGCTGTACATCTTGCCCGGTGCCAGTGGCGCGGTGTCGTCCGGGTTGTTGCTGTCCCAGTTCCACACCAGGCGGCCGTCGTGTACGTCGTATGCGCGGATCACGCCAGACGGCTCGCTAGTCGATTCGTTGTCGGTCACGTGACCGCCAATGATCACCAGGTCGCGCGTAATGGCCACAGGCGATGTGGAGTAGTAGCCACCTGGCGTGAATGGCCCAAGGCCGGTGGTCAGGTCGACACTGCCCTGGTTGGCAAAGCCTTCGCAGACCTTGCCGTTGTCGGCATTGATGGCGATCAGGCGCGCGTCGGCAGTTGGCAGATAAAGACGGCGCGGGCAGGCCTGAGCCACGGCCTTGCCAGCATCGCTGATGGTCGGGGCAGGGCTGCCGTCACGGCTTACGTAGCGGTTTTCGTCATAGTACGAAACGCCACGGCACGTCATGTGGGCGAAACCCTTGAAGGTGCCCACCGGGCTCTTGATCTGCGGGTCATAACGCCAGATTTCAGCACCGGTGTCCGGGTCCAAGGCCAGCACGCGGCTGTGGGCGGTGCAGGCATAGAGCATGCCGTTGGCTTTGAGCGGCGTGTTTTCGTTGGTCAGTTCCACCGGGTCGTTGTCACTGGGCAAATCGCCAGTGCGGATACGCCAGGCCTCTTCAAGGCGGTAGGCGTTTTGCGCGGTGATCTGGCGCAGCGGCGAGTAACGGTCGCCGTGCTCGGTGCGGCCGTAGGCATGCCACTCGCCGTCGGGCATGGCCGGGGCGGTGCTGGCCATTTCGCTGGTGTCGCGACCCAGTTCGCCATACACCTCACCGGGGTGGGTGAACTGACTGGCGACGGCGCAGGCACCCGATGCCACCACGGCAACGGTGAGCAGGGCCGTGTTGGCTTTGCTGGCTGGCCCGATCAACGGACGGCGCGACCAAGGCAGCAACAGCACTACACCGATGGCGAACCAGATGGCCAGACGCGGTACCAGTTGCCACCAGTCCAGGCCCACTTCGAGCAGTGCCCAGACCGTGCTGCCCAGCAACACGACGGCGTAGACACCCAGGCCGATGCGGCGCTGGGCCAGCAGGAGGGCGCCAGACACGGCAAACCCGATGCCGGCGATCAGGTAATACAGCGACCCGCCCAGCTGACTGAGCTTGATGCCACCGGCCAGCAGTGCCAGCCCCATCAACAACAGCAGGACGCCGATCAGGCGGGGTAGCCAGCGGCTTCCCTTGTTGGCACCTTCAGTGCTCATCGCATGTTCTCCGTTTGATATGTGTTTTTAGAAAGTGCTCTGGATTTTCAAGCCGCCGACCAGGGCGTTGTCGACCTGCGACACGCCGCCGGGGTGGCGGATGTATTGCAGGTTCGGTCGCACCGTGAGCCAGTCGGCCAGGTGAATGCCGTAATACAGCTCTGCGCTGTATTCGGTGTCCTGTACTGGCAGGAAGCCAGGGTTGTCATAGTCGTAAAGCCCCGCGGCCTGGTTGGCCAGCCGGGCATTCTTGCGATAGGCCGGGTTGACATGCACACGGGCGACTGCAAGGCCGATGTCGTCCTTGGCCCGACTGTCGAACGGCCCTTTGAATACCAGTCCAGCCTGCACATAGTTGTCGATGGCATTGGTTTTCTTGTCATGCATCGTGGCGTTGGCGAATACGCTCAAGCCACGCGAGGCGTCCGATGCCAGCGCAGTCACCTGCTGCTGAGCGCCCAGCCACACGCCGTGCTTGCTTGAGCTGCTGCGGTAGGCGGCACCGCTGATCGCTGCCGACTGCCCGTCGCTGTCCTTGAGTACATCGCTTGCCTTGGCATTACTGTAGTAGTACCCGGCGCGATATTCCCCTTTCATGCCTTTGATACGCGGGCTCCACACCAGTTCGATTGGCATCACCGCGCCTTGGGTGCCGCTGCCGCTGAGCTTGAAGCCGTTGCCCGACTCCAGGTTGGACGGGTTCTGCTCGAACACGCCAACCTGCGCGAAGAGGCTGTCGCTGAGGTTGTAGCGCACGCGCAGGGCCCACTGGCTGACGGGCCAGTTGTACCAGATGCCACCTACCCAGTTGCCCACCTGAGAGCCACAGAAGGCCAGGTTTTGGAAGTCGCAGGGGAAGCTGTTGAAGTCTTCACCTTCGCCAAAGCGGCCAAACTTGACGTCCAGCGCGCCGTCGAAATATTTCTGCTTGACCCACAGCTGCGTCAGGCGCCAGGTCTGACCGCGGCCCCACACTTCCTGCGCCGAGGTGAAGCCACCGACGCGGGGGTCATTGATGCGGTCGTTGCTGATGTTCTGGCCATGGCGCTCGGTGACCGTGAGCTGGAACTCGGCGTCGCGCCAGCCGAAGATCTTTTCCAGGTCCATGTGGCTGCCGAAGGTGAACTGGTCACTGTAGCGGGCCGTGCGGTTGTGGTCGTAGCCACCGCGCAGGTTGCTGCCCATTTCGCCTGTGTAGCCCAAGGTGAAGTCATAACCTTGGTCTAGCAAGGCGGTACGGTGCCCGGCCCAATCACCGAACATCCAGGGAGAGTCACTGGCAAACGGCTCGTTAGCGTAGGCTGCGTTGGCCATGGCCGCTAGGGCGAAGCCGAGGTAGCAGGATTTTGGCAGTTGAAGCATGAGGTAGCGCTGTCTTCTGATTGTTGGAAAAACGGCAAGCGCATCGACAGGCAGGCCCTGGCAATGGGTTGGCGAAGGGGGTAAATGGGTGAAGCGATTCAGCTTGGGGCGGGGAGGATATAGGGTAAAGCGTGGGAAAAAAAGACAAAATGTCGCAGTGCATTGTTACCCTTTGGGTAACAGTGCACTCAAATGGGGCGCGTGGCGCCCCATGTTACCCGTCGTGGCAGGCGGGCTACCTCAGAAGGTAGTGCGCAGGCCGACTTCCACGCTACGCCCCGGGGCCGGTGCGATATCACGCAGGATCGAGCTGGCATAACGCACCGTCTGATCCGTCAGGTTCTCACCCCGCACGAACGCCAGCCACTGGCTGTGGCCCACGTCGAACCGATAGCCCACGCTGGCGCCCAGGGTGGTATACCCATCGGTGCGGGTTTCATTGGCCGGTTTGCGGTGTTGAGCGGCGGCGTGCTCAACGTCCACTCGCGCCTGCCAGCGGTCGAGCTCCCAGACCAGGCCGCTGTTCAGGCGCAGCGGGGCGATTCGTGGCAGGGGCTCGCCGGAATCGAGGTTCTTGGCCCTGGTGTAGTCACCCGACAATTCGAGCGCAAAGCTGCCATAGCGGTTCTGCGCCAGCTGCCACCGGTCTTGCGCCTCGATGCCGTAGAACCGGGCCCGAACACCTTGGTACTGGTATTCGGGAATGCCGTCGTGGTCGTGGTCGTGGTCATGATCTTCGCCTTCATGATCATGATCGTGACCTTCGCGCAGGTTGCCGGTGCCGATCAGGCCGATATAGTTGCGAAAATGGCTGTAGAAAACGCCCACGCTGCCTTTGTGCGTGCCGTTGTCAAAGCGCAGTGCCAGATCGCCCGAAACTGCCTTTTCCTTGTTCAGGCTGGCATCGCCCACTTCATAGGCGCCGGTAGCCACATGTGCGCCGTTGGCATAGAGTTCATAGAAAGTCGGCGCCCGCTCGGTGTAGCCCAGGTTGGCGGCGAGCGACCAGATCGGGTCCAGTTGGTACACGGCACCTGACGACAGGCTGAAGGCGTTGAAGCTGCTGGCGCTGTCGGCGTCTGCGAACTGCGCGTTGCCCTTGCCGTCCGGGTCGACGCGGGTGTGCTCCATCCGTGCCCCGAGGCTCAAGTCCAGCCGGTCAGTGGCGTGCCATTGCTCCAGCAGGAACAGTGCAAAGCTGTCGGTATCGGTATGCGGCACGAACGCTTCTTCGCCCAGCGCTGAGAATTCGTTCCGGCTGACCTGCGCTCCCAGCACCCCTTCCACGGGACCCAAGGGTTGGTGGCGGGCCTCGACACGGGCTTCATAGCCCTTGTTCTTGAACGTGGTATGAACTTCGCCTTCTTCGATCTCACGATGTTGGTAATCGGTATACCCGGCATCGAGCTTCACCGAGCTGAACGGGCCGTCCAGGTCGCGAAACTGCGAGGCGAAGGCATAGTGGTCCTGCTCCATGTCCAGCCGAACGCCGGGCTCAGCCACCGAACCGTAGTTGCTGTCATAACGGCTGTAGGACAGGCCGGCATAACCGTGGTCCCAGTGGTAGGCACCGCCCAGTGCGCCGCCGTCCTGGCGGCCGTCGCTGTTTTCCAGGCGATGCTTGCTGCCGGGTGCATCGGCATCGCGGACCTGGGCGCTGCGTGCAAAGCCTGGGATGCGCAAATCATTGTACTGACGGGCGTTGGCATCCACGTGCAGGGCGAAGGCACCGTTGCCGGCCTCCAGCTTGCCGGCACTGCTGCGTGTGGTGTCGGCGCCACCGTAGCGCAGCTCGCCGGCGCCCTGGATGCCGTCGATAGGGGTATCGGGAATGCGGTTGTCGAACGTGTTCACCACGCCGCCAATGGCGTTGCCGCCATAGAGCAGGGCAGCGGGGCCCCGGACGATTTCGATGCGTTCGACAGTGACGGGGTCAAGGGGCACGGCGTGGTCGTAGGACAACGACGAGGCATCCAGCGCGCCGACGCCATTGCGCAGCAGGCGGATGCGATCCCCGTCCAGGCCTCGAATGATTGGGCGGCTCGCCCCTGGCCCGAACCAGGTGGAGGCCACACCTGGCTGTCGGTTCAGGGTTTCCCCCAGGCTGCTGTGCTGTTGTTGCAGCAGGTCAGTGCCTTCCAGCACCGTACTGGGGCTGGCCAACTGGGCGCTGCCCAGCGGGTTGGCAGTGATGACCTGAGGCGAGAGTTCAACCCCCTGGCTGTTTGAGGTAACCATGCAAAGTGCTAGTGCGAGGGGAGAAAGGCGAAGCGGTGAGTGCACCATGAGCGGTAGCGGTCCTTGGCAGAGATGTTTATTGTTACAATATAACATCTCTATTTCAGCATAGCCTTGCCGCACGCCGCCAGCCTTATTTGTCCCGTGCAGGGTGCGCGACGATGCCTGCACTGGTGTAAGGTGCGCATCTTTGTACCGGAGCCTTGGCATGAGCACTGCCCAACACAACGCGCTGCACGGCAAGACCCTCGAGCAGATCCTGACCGAGCTGGTCGCCCACTATCAATGGCAGGGGCTGGCCGAACGCATCGATGTGCGCTGCTTCAAGAGCAACCCGACGGTCAAGTCGAGCCTTACCTTCCTGCGCAAGACCCCGTGGGCCCGCGAGAAGGTCGAGCAGCTGTACATCAAGCTGCAGCGCCAGGCCTGACATGCAGCGTCACCCGTGGTTGAGCACCATGGCCATGCTGGGCTGGCTAGGCCTGAGCGTGCAGGTATACCTGGTGCTCTGGGGGCGATGGCAGGAGCAGGCGAGCCTGATAGGTGGACTGATCAACATGTTCGGCTACTTCACGGTGCTGACCAATACGCTGGTGGCCACTGTCCTGAGCTATGCCGCATTTGGCCGGGAAGGGGCGAGCAGGCGCTTTTTCCTGTCTCCTGTGGTCAGCTCGGCGGTGGCGGCGAGCATCGTGCTGGTGGCGCTGGCGTATAGCCTGTTGTTGCGCCATCTGTGGCAACCCGAGGGTTGGCAATGGCTGGCAGACGAGCTGTTGCATGACGTCATGCCAGCGCTTTACGCCTTGTACTGGTGGTTCGAGGTGCCCAAGGGCCGATTGCGGCTGCACCACCTGGGGCTATGGGCGTTCTATCCTGCCGCCTATTTCGCCTATGCGTTGTGGCGTGGCAGTGAGATTGGCGTCTACGCCTATCCCTTCATCGATGTTGCCACCCTGGGGTATGCCCAGGTGATGATCAATGCGCTGGGTGTGCTGGCAGGGTTCTGGGCAATCGCCGGGGTGCTGCTCATGCTTGACAGGTGGAGAGCGGGATGAGGCAGGGCGTGCCGTCAATCAGGCAAATCAGGCAGCCATCAAGTCTGCGCAGCAGCCCAGGGATTTGAGCGCCGCGACGGGCATTGCCAGGGCCGCCGCAGCCCCGTTGGCCTTGATTGACTGGCCTTGGCCACAGCCTTTCAGTCGTCGCTTGCTGAACCTTCGGCGCGCCAGTAGGCGGCAGCCTTGAGAGCGTCCTGCGCCACACCTTTGCTGATCAGCAATGTCTTGACCTGACGCGTCAGGTTCTTCTCCAGCGCTACCCAGGCGTACAAGGTCCCCTCGGGTAATGGCAAGGCCTCGACCGTGGCCAACAGGTCGTCCCGACCTCGTACGGACCAGATCACGTCCACCTGAGCTTGGCTGGGCAAGGGCTGACGCTCCTGCTCATCGTGAACCTGGATGACGGCCACCACCCGTCGTCCCGCAGGCAGGGCTTCAAGACGGCGGCCAATGGCCGGCAAGGCAGTTTCGTCACCGATCAGCAGGTAGGCCTCGAAGATGTCCGGTACCACCATCGAGGCACGTGGCCCGGCGATATCCAGGGTTTGCCCCGGCGCCGCCTGCGCCGCCCAGGTCGAAGCGGGGCCATCGCCGTGCAGCACGAAGTCGATGTCCAGTTCGTTGGCTTGCAGGTCGATGCGCCGGGGGGTGTACTCACGCATGGTGGGCCGCTCGCCCCCTTCCCGATTGAGCGTGCGGGCATCAATGGCGTGCTGCTGCTCGGCAGTCTCGGCAAACAGCAGCTTGATATGGTCATCCGTGCCCAGGCTGGTGAAGCCCTGTAGCTCGGGGCCGCCCAGTGTCACGCGGCGCATGCGCGGGGTCAGGTCGGTCACACGCAGCACGTTCAGGCGGCGCTGGCGAATCTCGTGGTTGACGCGGTGGATGGCTTCACTCATCAGCGCTCTCCTGGTCAGGGGCATGGGGGCCGCCAGCGATGGCTTTGGCGGTCACGTTAAGCAAGTCGCGGACGCGCTCGATTTCCTCAGGTGTCCAGCGGCCATGGTGCATGTGCAAGGCGTGGCGCAGATTGCCCACGGCCTCGTGAATCTCAGCGGGGCGGTCGTGACCCCGCAGGGCATGCTTGCTGACTTCGATACGCACGCGTAACCCGTCCAGTGCCACGGCCTGCTCGGTCAAGGCGCTGCGGCCCGTGTCGGTGATGGTGTACAGCCGCTTGCTGCCTTGAGGCTGACCCTGGATGAGTTCGGCCTCCTCCAGGAAGTTGAGCGTGGGATAGATCACCCCTGGGCTCGGCGTATAGCTGCCATCGAAGCGTTTTTCGATTTGCCTGATCAGGTCGTAGCCGTGTCCTGGCTGTTCGCCCAAGAGTGAGAGCAGCAGCAGTTTCAGATCGCCTGGGGCGAACACCCGAGGGCCGCGTTCGCCGCGGCCGGGTTTGCGTTCGAAGTTTTCGGAATCGCGCATGCTGGAAAGTGCCTGTTCAAGATATATCTCAAGATAGTACTCAAGATGTATCTTCGGCAAACCACAAATGCTGATGATTCTTATCTACCCGTTCGATACATCCTCAGGTGAACGGGCAACTACGCTTGCCTGCTGCGGGGGGATGCATTCGTTAGGGTTGCCCGGCTGCAAGTAGGGCATGAGGATCGGCGCCATGCCCTTGAGCACCTGCACCGGCAGCGCAGAGGTGAACTTGAAGGCTTCCGCCGAGCGTCCGGGCACGAAGGCGGTCAAGGTGCCGAAGTGGTTATCGCCCAGGAAGAACACGAACGTCGCGGTGCGGTTAAGCGACCGTGAGCCTATCAGGCGGCCCCCGGCGCCGAAGCTCTCGATGCGGTTGTCGCCCGTTCCGGTCTTGCCGCCCATGACCAGAGGCGTGCCATCCTTGAGCATGAAGCTGCCGGAAATGCGCCGCGCGGTACCTGCGTCCACCACTTGCGACATGGCGCCCTTGAGCGCGCGCGCTACCTCGACCGGCAGTATCCGCACACCACGATCCGGGTCGCTGATCAGTTTGGTCTCGTACGGCGTGTCCGCTGCAAAGTGCAGGGTATCGATGCGCAGTGTCGGCAGCCGTACACCGTCGTTCTGAATGATGCCCACCAGTTCGGAAAGCGCGGCAGGCCGGTCACCGGAGCTGCCAATAGCGGTCGCCAGCGACGGGACCAGGTGATCGAAGGGATAGCCCACCCGCTTCCAGCGCTGATGAATGTCGAGAAACGCCTCGATTTCCACCATGGTCCGGATGCGGCTGTCCCGTGCGCCCTGGTGACGGCTCTTGAACAGCCAGCTGTAGACCTCCTGGCGTTCGAAGCGGCTGGCGTTGATCATTTCGCTCAAGGTCGATGCAGGGTGCTTGAGCAGGTAGCCCAGCAGCCACAGGTCCAGCGGGTGGACCTTGGCGATGAAGCCCTGGTCAGGCAGGTTATACCGCCCCGGGCCGTAGGCATCGTACATCTGTACCAGACGGTCGTCGGTCAGTTTGCTCTGGGCGAGCTTGCTGTCTTTGCTATGGGCCCGCACGAAGGCGTTGAACGTGGCCTGGCCAGCCTCAGGGAACAGGTAGCGGTGCACGGCCGCCAGGCGCTGGGGTGTCACGCGCATGCCGTCGAGGAAGGTGTCCAGGCGTTGCTGCGAGGTCTTGCGCTGGTACTTGCGCCAGAAACGCATCAGGTAGCTGGTCCCTTCCTTGTCGGCGAACTTTGCCAGGTACTCCTGCCGGCGCGGGTCAGCATCGTCCTTGAGCAGCGGCACCCTGTTCAAGGGCTGCTGATAGGTGACGTAGCGCACCACGTCGCGCATCAGGCGGATGAACGGCAGGTTGATCGATTCGCGCAGGGCGTCCTTGAGGGTAGGGTTGCGGCCGTTGTCTTCCTTGCGAAAGTTATTGAACACGTGCATGCCGCCGCCGGTGAAGAAGGATTCGCCAGTGCTGGCCGAATACTTGCGCTCAAGGGCGGCGTCGAGCATCGCGTCCAGGCTCTGGTTTCTGCTGTTTTGCATCAGCCAGTCCAGTGACCAGCGGCTGATGACGTCCAGGTCGGCGACCTCGACTTTCTTCAGCTGGGCCGCAGGCTTGCCGGCGTACTTGTCATGCAGCTCGGCGACGATTTCCAGGTAGGTGGTCAGCACCCGAAGCTTGGCGGTCGAACCCAGTTCCAGCTTGCTGCCTTCGTTGATGTCGAAGGGCTGGTCGGTGCTGTCCGTCTGGACCCGCACGCGGGAGCCATCGGCAGTGCGTTCGAACAGGGTGAAACTGTAGCTGACCTGGTCGGTGGTTTTGGCAGTCAGCAAACGCTCGCCAATCAGGCCGATCTGCGCGGCGAAGGCCGGGTCGGCCAGATGCTTGAGGTACTCGCTGACTTGCAGCTGCAGGTCAGCCTGCAAGGTGCTGGTGGCGGAAAGGTCTAGACGGTCGAGGTCGTACAGCGGGCGGTTGAGCATGGCCGAAAGACGGTTGCGGGCCAAGCTGATGCCCTTGTTGGTGACGATAGGCACGATGGTCGGCTGCGCGACCCAGTCACGGTAGACGGCCTTGCTGGCCAACGCGGCATCGGCCAGCGCCTGAGGGATGATCTGGTTCGCTGCCAGCACACGAACGTGGGCGTCGGTCAGCTCGGCAAGTTCCACGCGCCCCTTGGAGAGGTAGTGCGATGGCCGGCGCTGGGCAATCATCAACGACAGCACCTGACGCAGCGCAAGGCCGCGGGCCGCCAGGCTCTGCGCATCCGTGGCGGTGTCATTGAGCGCGCGGTTGACGTGCTCGAAGTCTGCTCCATACCACACGCGCAGGCCTTCGGCCATGCCGTGGACTTCACCATGACCCGGCACGGCGGACAGCGGCACGCTGTTGAGGTAATCACGCACGATGCGCTGGCGCGCCTCGGTGGTGTCCGGCCCGCCCTGATAGGCGCGCACGCTGGCAGAAATCATCTGCCTGATCTTCTCGGCGCCCGACACGGTCAACCCGTCGGGTGAATGGCGGTACTTCTCCAGCTGGGTGGCCAGGGTACTGCCGCCGGCGGATTGGCCAGGCAGGGCCAGGTAGCGCGCGATCTGGCTGTAGGCAGCCTTGGCGAAACGCGGCCAGTCCACTGCCGGGTTATTGCGCGGATCACGGGTATCGAGCAGGTCGCGGTTCTCGATGAACAGCAGGCTGTTGACCACGACCGAGGGAATCGAGGCGAAGTCCGGGTACAGGTACTGGGGATACTGATACTGGTAGAGCATGTCGCCCCGGCAATCGGTAATCGCCAGACCTGCCTGGACCTTTTCGATATAGGGCGCGAACAGCCCATGATCGACGTAATTGACCAGCGCCGGCGAGAATCGCACTTGTTGGCTGATCAGGTAATCGCGCTTGAGCAGGCGCGGCAGGAACTCGCCGAGCGAGCTATAGCCCAGGCGCTTATCGAACGGTCCTTCGCCTGGGTACACGATCGCATCGCTGGGACCGGGCTGCAGCGAGTAGGTCAGGGTGCTCGCCAGCTTGCTGAACTCGCGCGATTGCAGCTCGGACGTGCGGAACTCTTCATAGGCCGCGAAGCCGACAGCGCCAGCGCCCACCAGCAGAATCAGGATGATCAGACGCCACCATAGCCGGCGCTGACGAGGGGACTTGGGTTCTGGCGTCTCGGCAGGCGTTTGTTCGGGTGCTTGCTTGGTGTTTGGTTCCGTTTGCCACAGTGCGCCCATAATCGTCTATCCAGCCAGGTATTTTCGTCTTGCTTGCCTGAAGCTTAGACGTTGCGCCGGGTATGTGAAAATTTTGTGGAAACTGCGGAATAAAGCGGGTGCGCGGCAGGGCCGCGCTCAAGCATTCAGGCGGCTACCTCGCTGTTGGGCTCAAAGCTGTCCGCTCGGGCCAGTTGCCACATGCGTGAATAGAATTGCCCATCGACCTCACCGGTCAGTAGCTCGCCCGGCTTGAGGAACACATGCATTTGCGAGAACAGCTTGATCTCGGTGGCTGAAATGCGCCGCACCAAGTGCTTGGCTTCGAGCTGCGACGGGTGTTCCAGCCCAGCTGCAGCCAGCATCTCGGCCAAGGCACGCAGGGTGTTGCGATGGAAGTTCAGCACCCGTTCGGCCTTGTCCGGCACCACCAGGGCACGTTGGCGCAGCGGATCCTGCGTGGCCACACCCGTCGGGCACTTGTTGGTGTGGCAGCTCTGGGACTGGATGCAGCCGATGGCGAACATGAACCCCCGCGCGGCATTGGCCCAGTCCGCACCGATGGCCAGGACGCTGGCGATATCGAAGGCGCTGACGATCTTGCCGCTGGCTCCGAGCTTGATCTTGTCGCGCAGGTTCAAGCCCACCAAGGTGTTGTGCACGAACAACAGGCCTTCGCGCAGCGGCACCCCGATATGGTCGGTGAACTCCACGGGGGCGGCCCCGGTGCCGCCTTCCTTGCCATCGATCACGATGAAGTCAGGCAGGATGCCGGTTTGCAGCATGGCCTTGGCGATGCCCATGAACTCCCACGGGTGACCCAGGCAGAGTTTGAACCCCACGGGTTTGCCGCCCGACAGTTCACGCAGTTGGGCGATGAACTGCATCATTTCGACTGGCGTGGAAAACGCGCTGTGCCGCGATGGCGAGATGCAGTCCTCGCCCAGCGGGACGCCGCGGGTTTCGGCAATTTCCTGGGTGACCTTGTGTTTGGGCAGTATGCCGCCATGCCCAGGCTTGGCGCCCTGGCTCATCTTGACCTCGATCATGCGCACCTGCGGGCTGCGTGCCTGCGCGGCAAATGCCTGCGGGTCGAAACGTCCGTCCGAGGTGCGGCACCCGAAATACCCGCTGCCCAGTTCCCATACCAAATCACCGCCGTGCTCGCGATGGTAGGGGCTGATGCTGCCCTCACCGGTGTCGTGGTGAAAGTTGCCCAGTTTCGCGCCTTGGTTCAATGCGCGAATGGCGTTGGCGCTGAGCGAGCCAAAACTCATGGCGGAAATGTTGAAGATCGAAGCTGAATACGGCTGGCTGCACTGCGGGCCGCCGATGGTGATGCGAAAGCTTGCCGGGTCAGCCAACGGCGCCGGGCGCATGGAGTGGCCGATGAACTCGAAGCCGGACGCGTAGACGTCGATCAGGGTGCCGAACGGTTTGTCCGAGACCTGGTTCTTGGCCCTGGAGTAGACCAGCGAGCGTTGGGCACGGGAGAAGGGCAGGGCGTCGCTGTCTGCTTCGAGCAGATACTGGCGGATTTCCGGGCGAATGGTTTCCACCAGGTAGCGGATGTTGCCCAGGATCGGGTAGTTGCGACGCACGGCGTGGCGTTTCTGCAACAGGTCGAACAGGCCTATCAGGCTGAGCAGGCCGGTTGTCAGGGTGAAGGGCCACAGCCATTGGTGGTGGATCAATGGCAGGGTTGCCAGGGTAAACACGATGCAGATGGCGAACACCGCATAACGGCTGAGAAGTGACAGGCTCATACAGGGTCCTTGCGATGGCTCGGTCAGGCTCACGGCCTGGGTTGAGCCCCGACCATAGCCAACTTGTCCGTCCCTGCAAAGGCCGTGTCGCGCAGCAGCAACTGCCGCCACTGCGTCTGCTGCGCCGCGCAAGCCTCGACCAGGTAGTCGTAACGCTTGCCCACCCGCGCAGCCACCGGCACGCCGTCGCGGTAGAGCAGCCGGTTGCCGCTGGTGGCAGGTACCTTGGCCCCCGGCAGCAACGTGCCGATCAGGTTCAGCGGATCACTGGCGCTGACCACCACCAGTGTGCCGTCCGCCGCTTGCCGGCGAACCTGGCGCAGCATTGCCACGGCTTCGGGCAAGGCGAACTGTTCGCCGGACAATCCGGCAATGAAGCGCCCGCCCCGTATTTCTCCACGCGCCTCCAGGCGATGGTAGCAGCGCAGCAGATCACGCCAGGGCGGCAGCACATCGCTCTCACGCGCCAGCAGGCGCCAGCACATCACCCCGTAGCGCTGCAGCAGCAGGCGAGCAAGGTGTTCGATGCGCTGATCCTGATCCAGCTCGGCTTCGCTGCGCGCCAGCAGGGCCCAGCGCCCTGCATGGGCCATGCTGCTGGACAAGGGCAGGTGACCGAAGCGAGGCCGACGCGTGGTGCGCCGAGCGGCCGGGGTGATCAGGCTGCGCAGCCCGGTGAAGCTGTCGGCATTGGCCAGGCCTGCACCGACCAGCGCCTGCAAGGCCGTTTCCAGTTCGCTGGGGAGCAGGCGGGCCTCTTGGGCCAATTCGTCGAAGAACAGTGCACCCCGGGTTTTCAGGGCGTCATGCACCCGCTGGGCGCGTGGTCCCAAGGTGTCGAGACTCGGGGGTGGGGCCAGGCTTCGCCACAGCTGCAGGTGTTCGCGAGGCAGCAACACCACAGGCGTGCTGGCCACCGTGCTGGCTGACACGGTGCTTGCCAACCGGCTCCAGGCGAACTGCCCGCTGCGGCAAGCCTCGTCGAGCCAGCTGGGGCTGTAATCGCGTACGCGCGCCGGCAGCACGTCGGCTTCCCACGCCCCGGCCGCACTTGGAAATCCCTGCAGCTGGGCCAGCACAGCAGGCAGCGCCTGCGGCCCTTGCAACCGTTGCCCCGGATCAAGGTGTTGCCAGTGAAACAGGAAACGCATGAAGTCCTGCAGGCTGACGGGCTCGATTTCCCGGCGCAGGCGTTTGACGGTATAGCGGTGAATACGCGCCAGCAGGTGGCGTTCGCACCACTGTGTGGCTACTGCATCCGGGCTGAAATGGCCCCGTAGCACATGGCCTTGGGCCTCGAGCCGGGCCAAGGCCTGTTCCACCTCAGCGATGGGCTTGCCCAGCGGCGCCGCAAGCTGGGCGACGGTGACAGGCCCATGGCCGCTCAGCCGGGCACGCAGCAATTCGGGCAGCGCCAGGCCGTGGTCCACGGGCTGATCGAAGCCAGGCAGCGGTTCGACGGCAGGCACCAGAGGGCAATCGGGGTAGACGGCTTGCAACAGCGTCAGGCGCTCACGGGCCAGCCACAACGCCTGCTCAGGCAGGTAGACGGCCCGGCCCCGCTTGGCCAGCTGGTCAAGCAGCGTACGCCAGCGTGAGCCTGCCTGGGCTTCTGTCTGGCTGATGGCGCCCAGGCTCATCAGCGCTTCATGCATTTCATCAGCGTTGACCGGCTGCGGCCAAGCCTCGGCTGCCACCGCCGCGATCGCATCCGCATCCAGTGCACCCAGCTCATCGCCTGACTGCACATCCGCCCACCGGCGATTAAGGACCGCCTGGGTACGACGCTCTTCAATCGGGGCATCATCCAGAAAGGTGTAAGGCCTGGCGTTGAGAATGGCTGAGGCCAGCGGCGAGGGCGCCGGCAGGTCGCATGCCAGCAGGCGCACGGCACCGCTTTCCATGCGCCGCAGCAACACCAGCCAGCCCTTGCTATCCATGGCGTCGTGCAGGCAGTCGTCGAGGGTCTGACGAACCAGTGGGTGGTCCGGCACCTGCCGTTCACCGGGCAGATTCTCAAGGCAGGCGATCTGATCGGGGAATACCGAAGCGATCAGGTCCTCGCTTTTCATGCGCTGGATCTGCGGCGCAACTTTGCGACCACCGGCAAAACGCGGCAAGGCCATCGCCACACCCGCGTTCCAGCGCCAGCGCACACCGAACAGCGGGGCGTCGAGCACGGCCTGGATCAGCACCTGCTCGGCGCTGCGGCTGTCGAGGTAGCGCCACACTTCGTCGAGGGCGAAGCTGTGGCTGGTTGACAGCGACAGCACGATGGCATCTTCACTGGCTGCCGCTTGCAGCTCGACATTGAAGGTACGGCAGAACCGCTTGCGCAGGGCCAGCCCCCAAGCGCGGTTGATGCGGCTGCCGAACGGCGAGTGAATGATCAGCTGCGTGCCGCCTGACTCGTCGAAGAAGCGCTCCATCACCAGGGTGTCCTGGGAGGGCAGGGCGCCCAGTACCTGCCGCGTACGGGCCAGGTAGTCGAGCAACTGTTCGGCACAGCTGGCGTCCAGTTCGAAGGTGGCTTGCAGCCAGGCCAGCACGTGCGGCAGCGAGCCACCGGCGTGTTGCAGGCGGTCATCGATCTGCCCTTGCAGCCTGGCCACGGCAGCGCTGAGCTCGCGGCTGCGCCCAGGGGCTTCGCCTAGCCAGAACGGGATCGTGGGGGGCTGGCCGTGTGCGTCTTCGACCCGGACTCGCCCGGCCTCCACGCGCAGGATGCGATAGGACGCATTGCCCAGCTGGAAGATGTCGCCAGCCATGCTCTCCACGGCGAAGTCTTCGTTGACGCTGCCGATGTTCAGCGCCTGGGGGTCGAGCATGACGGCGTAGTCGGCATTGTCGGGAATCGTCCCGCCACTGGTCAAAGCGGTGAGCTGGCTGCCACGGCGCCCTCGCACCATGCCGCTGACCGCATCGCGGTGCAGGTACGCGCCGCGCACGCCCTGACGGCCGTTGTAGCCTTCGGCAAGCATGCCGAGCAAGGCGTCGTAATGTTCGTACGCCAACGTGTCGAACGGCATGGCCTGGCGCAGGCAGTCGAACAGCGCTTGCTCGTGCCAGGTCTGGTTGCTGGCCTCGGCGACGATCTGCTGGGCCAGTACATCCAGCGGCGCCTGCGGTACCTGTACTTCATCCAGCTCGCCGCGGCGCACGCAATCGAGCAGCGCCACGCACTCGATCAGGTCGTCTCGCGATGTCGCGAACAACCGTCCTTTGGGCACCCCGTCCACCTGATGCCCAGCACGCCCCACGCGCTGCAGAAACGCTGCGATCGAGCCGGGTGAAGCGACCTGGCACACCAGGTCGATGTCGCCGATGTCGATGCCAAGTTCCAGCGAGGCCGTGGCCACCAGCACCTGCAGCTCGCCGGCCTTCAGGCGCTGCTCGGCACTCAGGCGCCTCTCCTTGGACAGGCTGCCATGGTGAGCGGCCACCGCCGCCGCGCCCAGCCGATCGCTCAGGTGACGGGTGATACGCTCAGCCAGCCGCCGGGTGTTGACGAACACCAGGGTGGTGCGATGCGCACGGGCCAGTTCGGCCAAACGATCGTAGACCAGCCCCCAGGCATCCTGGTCGAGCACCGCCCCCAGTGGCACGGGTGGGATTTCGATGGCCAGGTCACGTTGACGCGCGTGCCCCACATCGACGATGGCGCAGGCCCGCCCGCTGCCCACCAGAAACTGCGCCACGCGTTCGACCGGACGCTGGGTGGCAGACAGGCCGATGCGTCGCAGCGGACGGTCGCACAACGCTTGCAGGCGTTCGAGGGTCAGCGCCAGGTGGCAACCGCGCTTGTTGCCGGCCAGGGCATGGATCTCATCGACGATGACGGTGTGCACCGTGCGCAGGCCTTCACGTCCAGAGGCCGAACCCATCAGCACGTACAGGGACTCCGGGGTCGTGACTAGAATGTGCGGCGCCTGCTTGCGCATGGCGATACGTTCTTTCTGGGGCGTATCACCGGTGCGCACCGCCGTGGTGATGGTGGGGGCTGCGTGCCCTTGCGCTTGGAGCGCGCGCTGGATGCCCTCCAGCGGTACTTGCAGGTTCAAACGGATGTCGTTGGACAGGGCTTTCAAGGGCGATACATAGACGATTTGCGTGGTGGCGTGCAATGTGCCGCCCTGCTCCAGCCCCTGGCGAAACAGCGCGTCGAGCACTGCCAGGAATGCACTGAGCGTCTTGCCTGAGCCGGTCGGCGCTGCCAGCAGCACGGATTGTCCCGCCTGGATGAGCGGCCAGGCCTGGGCCTGGGCATCGGTCACCGACGGATAATGGCCTGAGAACCAGGCCGCAACGCCTGGATGGAACAGCTCAAGTACTGGATGGTTCGCAGCAGGAAGCGTCATGAGAAGGTTATGAAGGGTACAGGCCAGGTTGGCAAGTGACCGTTCGTCCGCCTGTGTCCGAGCCTGGCAGTGGCCTTGTCACGGTCGGGGAGGCATGGGATGCTCGCCGCCCATTTTCAGGGAGATCACCCATGGCCAATATCATCCGCATTGCCGCCGCATTATTGCTGGACCCGCAAGGTCGCACCCTGCTGGTGCGCAAGCGCGGCACCCAGGCATTCATGCAGCCGGGCGGCAAGATCGATGCAGGCGAAACCCCGGTTCAGGCGCTTGCCCGGGAGCTGCTCGAGGAACTGGGCCTGCAGATCGACCCCGCCAAGGCCGTGCGCCTTGGCCAGTTCAGTGCCCCGGCCGCCAATGAGCCGGGGTTCGAGGTGCAGGCCGAGCTGTTCCGGGTGGACTGCGCGGCAGCGGTAATGCCGGCGGCCGAAATCGAGGAGATCACTTGGCTGGCCGCTGACCAGACGCCAGAAATGCCCTTGGCGCCCTTGACCCGTGATCTGATCCTGCCGCTATACCACCAGTTGCTCAGCGTACCGCGCTGACACCGTCGAGGGTGGCGAACGAAGTGTCCTTGGCCGTCAGTAGAAAATCGCGCATGTAGGGCGCATCGAGCATGTCGGTGCGCACGGCCGCGTAGAGTGTCGCGAACAGGCCTTTTTCGCCCAGGCGCTTGCCTTTGACGTAGCCGCGAGAGCTGTATTCGTGCAAGGCCCAATGGGGCATGCCGCACACGCCCCGGCCGCTGGCCACCAACTGCATCATCATGACCGTGAGCTCGGAGGTGCGTACGGCCGCAGGTTCGATGTCGGCTGGCTCCAGGAAGCGGGTGAAGATGTCCAGACGGTCGCGTTCCACCGGGTAGGTGATCAGGGTCTGGTCCGCCAGGTCCTGGGGCACCATGTAGGGTTTGCCGGCCAACGGGTGTTGGTTGGCCACTGCCAGCATGGCTTCGTAGGTGAACAGAGGAACGTAGGTGATGCCGGCCAGGTCCAGGGGATCGGAGGTCACCACCAGGTCCAGGTCGCCACGGGCCAAGGCGGGCAAGGGCGCGAACGCGAAGCCTGACGCCAAGTCCAGTTCCACTTCAGGCCAGGCATCACGGAACTGATCGATGGTGGGCATCAGCCACTGGAAACAGCTGTGGCATTCGATGGCCATGTGCAAGCGACCGGCCGTGCCCCCCGCCAGTCTGGCGATATCGCGCTCGGCGCCACGCAGCAGGGGAAGCGTGGCGTCGGCCAGTTGCAGCAGGCGCAGCCCGGCGCTGGTGAAGCGAATGGGCTTGCTCTTGCGCACGAACAACGTCAGGCCCAGGCGCTCTTCCAGCTCTTTGAACTGGTGTGACAGGGCCGACTGGGTCAAGTGCAACCGCTCGGCCGCTTCGACCAGGCTGTCTGCCTCGCGCAGGGCATGAAGGGTTTTCAGGTGGCGAATCTCCAGCACAGCTGACTCCGGGGGTAAGGCTGAGGGTGAACATCATGGAGTTGAGTTTCCCTCATGTTGCCGCCGCTGTCGACCGTGCCTTGCCTATCGACTGAGACGGTGCAGCGCCTGGGTAACTCAACCAAGCCCGTATTTCTTGACCTTGTCGAACAACGTGGTCTTCGCCATGCCCAACTCCTGGCTCGCCTGGCTCAAGTTGCCGCCGGTGCGCTGCAAGGCGTCACTGAGCAGGTTGCGCTCGAAGGCCTCCACAGCTTCGGCAAAGCCCAGCCCTTGGCTGCTGGTGCCCGTAGGGCCTTTCTTGAAGGCGGGCAGACCCAGCGCATAGCGCTCGGCCACGTTACGCAATTCGCGAACGTTGCCTGGCCAGTCGTGGGCCATCAGCCGTGACAGGGTCTGGCTGTCCAGAGTGGGCGTCTCTCGGTCGAACCGCAGGGCCGATTGTTGAAGGAAGTGTTCGAACAGCTGCAGGATGTCTTCGCGGCGTTCGCGTAGCGGTGGCAGTTCGAGGGTCACCACGTTCAGACGGTAATACAGGTCGCTGCGGAACTGCCCGCTCTGACCCAGGCTGTCGAGGTCGGCCTTGGTCGCCGCAATGAGCCGGCAATCCACTGGAATGCTCTGGTTCGAGCCGAGCCGTTCCAGGGTACGCTCCTGTAACACCCGCAACAGTTTGATCTGGAGGTTGATCGGCATGCTTTCCACTTCATCGAGGAACAGCGTGCCGCCGTTGGCGTGCTCGATCTTGCCGATGCGGCGTTTGCCAGCACCGGTGAAGGCGTTGGCTTCGTGGCCGAATATCTCGCTCTCGAACAGGTTCTCTGGCAGGCCACCGCAGTTCAGTGCCACGAAGGGCTGGCCCTGGCGACGGCTGAAGTCGTGCAGGCAGCGGGCCACCAGTTCCTTGCCGGTGCCTGTTTCACCCTCGATCAGCACATTGGCAGAAGTGTCCGCCACGTTGGCGATCAGTTCGCGCAGGTGCTGCATGGCGGGCGAGCGCCCGATGATGCGCCCTTCCAGGCTGCTTTGCCCGGCAAGCTGGCGGCGCAGCGCCGACACTTCGCGGGACAGACCGCGCTGCTCGAGCGCACGGCGCACCACATCGACCAGCCGCTCGGGCGAGAAGGGCTTTTCCATGAAGTCATACGCGCCGTTGCGCATGGCGCCGACGGCCATGTCGATATCGCCGTGCCCGGTGATCAGGACGACTGGCAGGCTGCGATCGCGTGCCTTGAGACGGTTGAGCAGCTCTAGGCCATCGATACCCGGAAGGCGAATGTCACTGACCACGATGCCGGCAAAATCATCGCCAATGCGTTCGAGCGCCTGTTCGGCACTGCCCACGCCTTCGCAACCGATGTCCTCCAGCGCCAGTGCCTGCTGGCAGCCAAGAAGGACATGGGGGTCGTCTTCGACGATCAGAACGGTAAGGGGCGCTTGGGTCATGGAAAGTCTGCCGATTCGGTGGGGGTGGATGCCAAGGGCAGGATCAGCACGAAGGCTGTGCCGCCGCTGGCAGGATGCTCGACACTGAGGCTGCCCTTGGCGGCCGCAGCAAGGCTGGCCGAGAGGGTCAGGCCCAGGCCAAGGCCATCGTCGCCCGGCTTGGTGGTGAAGAACGGTTCGAAAAGATGCTTGCGTGCCTCCGGATCGATACCATGGCCGTTGTCGCGCACCTGCAAGCGGTATTTGTCACCTTGCAGTTCGCCTTCGAGCCACAAGGCCGGCTGGGGCTGGACAGCCATGGCATCCAGGGCGTTGCCGATGAGATTGACCAGAATCTGCTCCAGGCGGGTCTGGTCGATGGCCAACTGCAGGTCTTCGTAATCGCGGTGTACCTGTAGGTGGCTGCTATTGATGCGTTCTGCCAGCACCTGCAGGCTGGCTTCGACCGCTTTGGCCACTGCGGCCTGGCCGCTGTCGTCGCTGCGTCGGGCGAATGAACGCAGGCTGGCGGTGATGCGGCCCATGCGGTCGACCAGGCCATTGATGGTGCGCAGGTTGGTACTGGCGGTATCCAGAGCGCCGCGTTCGATGAACCGAACGGTATTGCCCGACAAGGTACGCAGCGCCGCCAAGGGTTGATTGAGCTCATGGGCAATACTGGTGGACATCTGCCCGATGGCCGCCAGTTTGCCAGCCTGTACCAGTTCGTCTTGGGCCTGGCGCAGGGTCTGCTCGGCATGACGGCGCTCGCGTATCTGCCCCTTGAGCCGCTCATTGCTGGCCCGCAGGTCGGCCGTACGCTCGGCGATGCGACGCTCAAGCTGGCTATTGGCTTGCTCCAGCGCCTCGCGGGCTGCCAGGCGGGTGGCGATGACTTTGCGTCGCTCGTTCCAGGCGATGCCCAGAATGGTCAGCAAGGCAAACGCCACGCCGACCAGAATACCTTGCACCATGGACTCGCGGCGCAGGTCCTGAAGCGGCGTCAGCAGCGTGAAGTGCCAGGGCGTATCGACCAGGCGACGTGTCTGGGCCAGGTAGGCCACCTCATGCGGGTTGCCCTGGGCCGTTTCGCTGTTGGCCGGGAAGGTCAGCTTTTCCACCCCGTCGGCCAGGGTCTCGCGCCCCAGCGGTTGCAGCTCGTTGAGCGGCCACCAGTAGTATTGCAGGCTGCGCGCCAGGCGTTCCTTGGTTTGCGGGGTCAGCGGACGGACTGATTTGAGGCGTCGAGCCGGATCGCTGGAAAGAATGATGATCCCGTTCTCGTCGCTCACGAACGCTTCCAGGCGGGCGCGCTGCCAACGTTCCTCCAAGGTATCCAGGCGCACCTTGATCACGGCCACGCCGATGATCTTGCCATGCTCCTCGAGCCCATGGGCCAGGTAGTAACCGGCTTCGCCCGTGGTGCTGCCGATGCCGTAGAAACGCCCCGGTTCGCCACGCACGGCGGTCTGGAAATACGCGCGAAAGGACAGGTCTTCACCCAGGAAGGAGTCGGTATCGCGCCAGTTGCTGGTGGCCTGCACCCGCCCCTGGGTGTCGAGCACGAAGATCGCGCGGCTGCGGCTGCGCCGGTTGAGGCCTTCGAGGTATTCGTTGACGGTTTGCCGTGAACCTCCATCAGGGTCGGTCAGCAGGTGCGACACACTGTCCTCGAGTTCCAGCAGGCTGGGAAGGTAGGTGTACTTGCTGATCTCGCTTTCGACCGTGCGTGCATGCAATTCCAACTGGCGTTCGCCATTTTCACTGAGCACCCGTATGCCGTTGCTCTCGCTGATCAGGAACCCGGCCATGCCCAGCCCGATCATCAGCAGGACGATCAGCGGTGGTAACAGCAGTTGGCGAACAAGGCGGGCTTTCACGGCAGGCTTGGCAGGTAACAGGAGCGAGGGGTCGCATTTCATCACAGTGACCTCGTCACGACCAGCGCCCGCTGCCCGCAAGGGCGGCGGGGCCGAGCGGCTCGATGAGGCAGGATCAGTGCTGAAGGATCTTGCTCAGGAAGTGCTGGGTGCGTTCGTGACGGCCTTCGGGGTTGCCGAAGAAGTCTTCCTTCTGGCAATCCTCGATGATGTTGCCCTTGTCCATGAAGATCACGCGGTTGGCCACTTTGCGAGCAAAGCCCATTTCGTGGGTCACGCACATCATGGTCATGCCTTCGTGGGCAAGCTCGACCATCACGTCCAGCACTTCGTTGACCATCTCCGGGTCCAGGGCCGAAGTAGGCTCGTCGAACAGCATGACGATCGGGTCCATGGACAATGCGCGCGCGATGGCGACCCGTTGCTGCTGACCGCCGGACAACTGCCCGGGATGCTTCTTGGCGTGGGCACTCAAGCCGACGCGGTCGAGCAAGGCCAGGCCCTTCTTGGTGGCTTCGGCCTCACTGCGGCCCAGCACCTTGCGCTGGGCAATGGTCAGGTTTTCGGTGATGGTCAGGTGCGGGAACAGCTCGAAATGCTGGAAGACCATGCCCACGCGCGAGCGCAGCTTGGGCAGGTTGGTCTTGGCGTCGGCGATCGAAGTGCCGTCGACCACGATGTCGCCCTTCTGGAAAGGCTCCAGCGCGTTCACGCACTTGATCAGGGTGGACTTGCCCGACCCCGAGGGACCGCATACCACCACCACTTCACCTTTCTTGACCTCAGTGCTGCAGTCGGTCAGCACCTGGAAGTCCCCGTACCACTTGTTGACGTTCTTGATGGAAATCATACGGTGATCCTTTTTTGCAGGCGCTTGACCAGCCACGAAGCGGAGAAGCTGATGATGAAATACACGATGCCGGCGAAGATCAGGAACTCGTGGGAGCGCCCGATGATGTCGCCGTTGGAGCGTGCCGAGTTGAGGAAGTCGACCAGGCCTACCGTGTAGACCAAGGACGTGTCCTGGAACAGGATGATGCTCTGCTGCAGCAGCAACGGCGTCATCTTGCGGAAGGCCTGAGGCAGGATGATCAGGCGCATGGTCTGGCCATAGGTCATGCCCAACGCCTGGGCTGCGCCCATCTGGCCTTTGGAGATCGACTGCACACCGGCACGCACGATTTCGCAGAAGTAGGCCGCCTCGAACATCATGAAGGCGACCACGCAGGAGGTGAAGGCCCCCACCGGCGTATCCTGCCCAGTGATCCAGCGCAGCACGAACGGCACCGCCAGGTAGAACCAGGTGATCACCAGCAGCAGCGGGATCGAACGAAAATAGTTGACGTAGGCGCCGGCCAGCCTGGACAGCAGTTTATTCGACGACAGGCGCATCAGCGCCAGCAGGGTGCCCAGCACGATGCCGCCGATGACGCCCATCACCATCAATTGCAGGGTCATGGCCATGCCATCCCAGAGGGCGGGCAGGGCGGGGATGATTTCGCTGAAATCCAGGTCCATTTACTTGCCCCCCACAGAGATCAGGCCAGGTACGGCCACTTTCTTCTCGACGATACGCATGAGCAGCATCAGGCCCATGTTGAGGGTGAAATAGATCAACGTGGCCAAGGTGAACGCTTCGAACAGGTTCGCCGAGAACTCGGCAGTCTGCTTGGTTTGCGCCAGCAGCTCCATCAGGCCGATCAACGAAGCCACCGAGGAGTTCTTGAACACGTTCAGGAATTCGGAGGTAAGTGGCGGAATGATGATGCGGTAGGCCTGTGGCAGCAGCACGTTGGTGTAGATCTGCGGCAGGCTGAAACCCATCGCTCGCGCGGCGGCTTCCTGGCCACGCGGCAGGGCCTGGATGCCGGTGCGAACCTGTTCGCACACGCGCGCGGCGGTGAACAGGCCCAGGCACACGACCACACTGATCAAAGCCGACGTGGTCGGGTTCAAGTCCTGCTTGAACCATTCCTGCAGCCCCTCTGGCAGCAGGTCCGGCACCAGGAAGTACCAGATGAACAGCTGCACCAGCAAAGGCACGTTGCGGAACAGCTCGACGTATGCGGTTGCGATACCGGAAACGAGCCGGTTAGGCACGGTTCGCATCACGCCCAGGATCGACCCCAGCAGCAAGGCGATGATCCAGGCGGAAATGGCGATGGCGATGGTCCACCCCAGGCCGGTGATGTACCAGTCCAGATAGGTTTCGCTGCCCACGCCAGTGGACTTGAAGAATACGCCCCAGTCCCAGTTGTAATTCATCGGGATTTCCCCTCAGACGATTGTTTCACAGGCACCTTCCAGCATCCGAGGGCAAACTGCCCTCGGATGAAAGGTTAGACACTAACGGGGAGCCTGCCCGTTTAATTCGCGCCTTGCAGCGCGGCAGGCTCCAGGCTGGGGGTCAGGATTTCTTCTCGTCCGCCGCCTTGTCGGTCGGCTCGGCGATCAGCTTCTTGAGCTCGTCGCTCATTGGGAACTGCAGGTTCAGGCCTTTAGGCGGGATTGGCTGCTGGAACCACTTGTCGTAGCTCTTGTTGACTTCACCGGACTTGAAGTAGCCAACGATCGCGTCATCCACGGCCTTCTTGAAGGGCTCATCACCCTTGCGCACCATGCAACCGTAGATTTCGTAGGATTGCGGCGTACCGGTGATGACCCAGTCCGACGGCTTGCGAGCCTTGGCCATTTCGCCAGCGAGCAGCGCGTCGTCCATCATGAAGGCCACAGCGCGACCGCTCTCGAGCATGTTGAAGGCTTCACCGTGGTCCTTGGCGGAGATCACGTTCATCTTCATCTGCTTGTCGGCGTTCATGGCCTTGAGGAGGCGTTCGGAGGTGGTGCCCGCGGTGGTCACCACGTTCTTGCCAGCCAGATCTGCGAAGTCCTTGTAGGCCGGCTGGCCGTCCTTGTCCTTGGTCAGCAGACGGGTGCCAACCTCGAAGATACCCACCGAAAAGCTGACTTGCTGCTGGCGCTCGACGTTGTTGGTGGTGGAGCCGCACTCCAGGTCGACGGTGCCGTTCTGCACGAGCGGGATGCGGGTCTGGGAAGTGACCAGGTTGTAGCGGACCTTGATGTCGGTACCCAGTTGCTTCTTCAGGGCCTCGACGACGGCCAGCTGGATATCGTGGGAGTAGCCGACGGGCTCTGGCTTGCCGGCCAGGTAGGAAAACGGGATGGAGGAGTCGCGGTGGCCCAGGGTGATGGTGCCTGAATCCTTGATCTTCTTCAGGGTGCCGGTGAGTTCTTCGGCCATGGCCGGCGAAGCGATCACAGCAGCCGCGATGGCGGCGCCCAGCAATTGACGAACGATACGCATCAAATTTTCCTCGACGTGTTTGTTTTTTTTATGGAGCCGTTGGCGGACTCTTTCGTTCAACGGATACGGCAGCGGTTGCATCCGGTTGAATGGATATGAGCAGAAGTCGTGCCAAGGTCCGTGAAGCATGTTAGCCCCGCTGAAAGCAAGGGCGTTAGCCTTGTTCGACTAATTCGAGTTTTTCAGCAGGGTCGGAAATTCGAATTACCGTCATTTTTATGTTCGGTTATCCGAATGAGTGCTCACCATTGTGCACCTAGCCATATGTATATGTAACACCTGTCCATGACAGCTCGATGTTCTGCTGCGGCATTTCCCAGACCAGAGGAAGATCCGTGGCAGATAACGCACTACCTCACGTTTCCGTTGATGCGCTCGTGGCGAGCGCGTTGCCGGCTTGGCTGACCAGCGCCGATCCAGACCTGCTCAGCACGTTCCATCGTGCGCTCGAGCTTGAACAGTTGTCCTGCGAGGCGGTCAAGGTGCGTCTGAAAACGTTGCCTGGGCTGCAGACCTTTGCCCGCCCATTGCTTCAGGAGGCGCTGCGAGCCATGGGCTTGGGCGAGGTGAATGTGGATACCGCTCGGGTGGTGGTGCACGACAGGGTTGCGATGCCCAGTGCCGCCCCTCGGCTGCACACACCCATGAAGGTGATTTACAGCAATGAATCGCTGTTGATGGCCGCGTTACACAACTTTCATGAAAGCGAGACCCATCCCGGCCTGCACCGGCGCGCTCAATTGCAGAAGGCAGACGGCACTGTACTGCCGCTTTCCTTCGAAGCGTTTGCTCGCCTCTGCCGGCAGCTGGATCTGGGCGGGCGGTACCAGCAGCAGCTGCATACGTGCCTGTTCCCCAAGGCGCGCCCCCCGGCACCCGCCGATTTTGGGCAGCGTGCAGTGGAACAGATTTTCGAGGAGCGCCTACGCGCGGCGCTTGATGTTGCAGTCAGGATGGCCAGGCTCAAAGGGCAGCTGACCGATCAAGACTACCTGACACTTCTGCCGCTGATAGCCCGCAAGCCGACGGTACCGGCCGTGGCTCAAATGTTCCAGGCGTTCGAGCTATTCGTCTTGGGCAAGCGCGTTCAGCGTTGCCTGGTCATTGAGCTTCGCGCGGCGGCAAATGGGCCCGTGCACGGCCTGATAAGCTGGTTTTCCAATGACCCGGCCGAGCCCATCGGGCGGCATGCGAACTGGACTGGATTGTACGAACACCTCGGCATGCGGCTGCGTGAGCGTCGATATACACAGTACTTTGCCGGCTTGATTGCTCAGCGCGAGCGGCCTGCGTTTCTGGCCCAGCTGGCGCAGTTGAACAAATCCTCGACTGGTCCTACACCGCTCGCCCTCGATGGTCGGCATTTCGCAATAGAAGGCTCTGTCTTTGCCTGCCTGCGCAAGCGCTTGCTCGATGCAATGATCGATGATGCCCGGGTACTTGCCGTTCCCACAGGCGACCTGACTCAACTTGAGCGGCACGAGCGCATCGACGCCTTGAAAGGGGCAGGGCTGGATGCGCTTACCCTGGCCGCGCTGTTCGTCCCCGGCTTGGGCGAAGTTTTATTTGTTGCGGCTGCGGCGGACGTCGTGCGCGAAGTCTATGACGGTTACGAGGCTTGGCAGATAGGCGACAGGCAACAAGCGCTGGCGCATGTGTTCAATGTGGCCCAGGTCGTGGCCACGGGCGCGCTGCTGGGTGCTGCGCAGCCATTGTTCGGCGGCGCGCTCGAGCGCATCGGTTTGGTCGACGGCCTCACGCCGGTCATGGCCGGCAACAGGGGATTGCGGCTAAAAAAGATGCCGGCGTCGGCCCACTACCTGGAGCATCCGGGGGAATTGATACGCAGCTTTGGCGCCGATCTTGAGCAAGTGTCGGACGTGGACGCCGACGCGCTGGTGCATATCACCGGCCTGACGCCCGAACACTTGCGCAGCCTGCGGGTACACGAGGAACCGGCGCCAGCGCGGTTCAGAGAAGCGCAGGCACGGCACCTGCTGTATGGGCAGGGGCCGACATCAGAGCTGTTGGTCGAGCAAGCGCTGACGCATTCAGTGGGCGAGCCAGGCGTTGGCGTGGATACGCTCACTCGCGACTTCACCGGCCTGTCAGTGCCACTTGCGCAAGAAATCGTGGAATGCGCGACCACAGAACAACTTGAAACGCTGATGAGCGGCAAGGTCCCCCTGCCGCTTGCTGAGCGGGCGCGTTGGGCAGTGCGTGAAAGCCGCATCGATCGCGCGCTGTTGGGCTTCGAGCATGAGCAGGCCACCAACCTGGACACACTGCGCCTGGCGCTGGCGCTGATCGATGAAACATCGCCATGGCCTGTGTCGATGCGTATCGAGGTGCGCCTGGGTGAGGCCCAGGGCAAGCTCGTGGCCTCCCACGGCCCAGTTGACGCACAGCGCACCGAGGTGATCGTGCAGACCAGCGGAGGATATCAGTTGCAGGCACGTTCGATTCAGGCCGTGGATCAAGGACTGCTGGCGTGTTTGCTGCAGACCCTGGATGAAACCCAGAAAACCGCCTTCGGCGGTTCATCGGTTACGGCTGTCGAATTGGCGGAAAACCTGCTGCACAGGGCGGCTGTCGATCGGGGCAAAACGGCCCAGTCACTGGGCATGGTGGCTCTGGGTGGCCGATTCAACCCGCCTCGCCGACTCCAGGATGGTCGTATTGGTTACCCCCTCAGCGGGCGAGGGGAGAGCAGCCGGCAAGCACTACGCCGGGGCATACACCGCATCTACCCGACGCTGACCGAGAGCCAGATGGACGTTTACCTGGAGCAATTGACCGAGCGCGACGTGAATTTATGGGACCACTTGAGCGATCTCGAAGGGCGACTGGCACGTTTGCGTGAGTCCCTCGCCTCCTGGGAGAGCCAACGCAATGGTTTCATCGATGGGCGCCGCCGACGCAGGGTTGCCACCCAGATCCGCCGCGCTTGGCGACGCAAGACAGTTGCGTCCGGGAACGATGAGTATGTGCTGCGTATACAGGGCGAGCAGGTGGGCACGCTACCTGACCTGCCTGACGACATCGATTTCAATCACGTGCGGCAATTGAGCCTGCGCAACTTGGCGCTTATCAACGTCAGCGACAACTTTCTCAAGCGCTTCCCGCACCTGCAGGTGCTCGATCTGCGCGGCAACCAGTTGACGCAGCTGCCGACTGGCCTCAGTGACCTGGAGCAGTTGCGGGTATTGCGGTTCGATGACAATCGAATCGTACTTCGACCTGACAGTGACACGGCACTGACCAGACTGACCCACCTTGAGTACATTAGCTTGAGCGGTAATCCGATCGGCAGAATACCGAACCTGTCTCCCCTACGTCATCTGCGTACGATTTCACTGCGCAACACAGGCCTGTTGAACATCCCGCAGCGCCATCAATTACTGTGGCGCGGTCTGATGGACATCCGGGAAAACCAGATTCGTGAGGTCAACGAGCATCTGCAGATGCTCGGAGAACACATCCAGCAAATGTCCCTGCACGACAATCCGTTGGACGAAGCCAGTCAGCAAGCACTCGCCACTGCAAACGAGGGCTCGCTCGCGCCGCGCACCCATGCCCAGGTGTCCATTGACGACGAGCTGCGAGACAGCTGGATTGGACCGGCCAAGCCAGACATTCGCCATCGATATGAAGGCATCTGGAACGCCTTGCTTGACGATGAGGGCTCTGCCGATCTCTTCCGGTTCCTTGCCGACTTTGCCGAATCTGACGATTTCCATGAACGCCCGCCATACTACCGCGCACGCATATGGCGCATTCTCGAATTGTGTGCTGAAAGTACGGATGTCCGCGAATCGGTCTACCTGCAGACCCAAGGCCCGCAGACCTGCGAAGACCGTTTGTTGCTACTGCTCAGTCAACTTGAGGTGAGAACGCTTATTGCCGTTCATACGGCTGGGGCGAGTGCCGGGCAGACTGAACGCGAACTCCTGCGCCTTGGGCGTTCGCTGTATCGTCTGGACCAGGTGGACAGTATCGCCGCTCGGCATATCGAGCGTATGCGGCGCGATCCCTATGCGAGGGTGGATGACATCGAGGTGTACCTGGCTTACCGGGTCAATCTGGCGAACCGCTTGGGGTTACCGGCTCAACCAAGTTACATGAATTACCCGGAATTCAGCGATGTCAGCAGTCGGCAGATCAGGCTGGCCGGAGAGCGGGTACTGGCGGGCGAGAGTTTGGATGTACTGGCCGCGGCACTGGCGCAACGCGAGTTCTGGCAGTCGTTTGTACGCAGTCATTACCGCGAACGTTTCCAGGCGCTGGCTGCACCGTTTCACCAACGGCTCGAAACCGCCGAGCGCACCGTCGGCGAACACGGGGAGCAGGTCTATCTTCAACAGGCTGCTGCCTTGAAGGCTGAGCTCGATGCGCACGAGCAGGCGCTTTACCACGAGCTGGCCGTCGAGGCCTACAGCCGCCTGTGAGCATGTGCTGACAGGCGGCACATCTGGGTCAGGCAGCGTGACTGCGCTGCGTTGCCTTTTCCAGGTACTGGCTAAGGGTGTTCTGTTCGGCTTCGGTGGTGAACAGCCCAAGCTTGGTACGACGCCACAGGATATCTTCAAGGCTGGTAGCCCACTCATGCTCGCGCAGGTAATCCACCTCGCGGGCAAACAGCCCTGCACCGATGGCCTGACCCAGGTCCTGCGGGCCTTCAACGCCTGCCAGAAGCGTCCAGACGCGGCTGCCATAGGTGCGTGCCCAGCGCTGGGCAATGGCCGGGGCAAGCCAGGTATGCCGAGCAAGCAAGGCTTCTTCAAGTGCCTGCGGCGTGGTCATGTCCTCACCGCCCGGCAGGGTTGATTCGGCTGTCCAACTACCGCCCATCTGGCTGAAGAACGGCTTGAGTTCGGCCATGGCCGATTCGGCCAGCTTGCGGTAAGTGGTGAGCTTGCCACCGAAGACCGAGAGCAGGGGGGCTTCACCGTGGGCGGCCGACAGTGCCAAAGTGTAGTCGCGGGTAACGGCCGATGGGTTGTCCGATTCGTCATTGCACAGAGGGCGAACGCCTGCATAGGTGCTGAAAATGTCACTGCGCTGAAGCTGATGATTGAAGTGGGCGTTGACCACGTTGAGCAGGTAGTCGGTTTCCTGATCGGTGATCGCCACCTTGGCAGGATCGCCCGTGTATTCACGGTCGGTGGTGCCGATCAGTGTGAAACGATCAAGGTACGGAATGCAGAAAACGATGCGCTGGTCTTCGTTCTGCAGAATGTAGGCGTGCTCGCCTTCATACAGCCTAGGGACGATCAGATGACTCCCCTGGATCAGACGGATCCCATAAGGGGCGTCCAGTTTCAGGTCGTTCTTGATGAACTGCGCAACCCATGGGCCGGCGGCGTTCACCAGGCCCTTGGCACGCACCGTCCGGGTGCTGCCGTCGGCGTGTTGCACTTCCACTTCCCAGAGGGCGCCGACACGTTTGGCGCCCAGGCACAGCGTCTGGGTGTGAATGTGCGCGCCATGTTCACGGGCAGCCATGGCGTTGAGGACCACCAGGCGAGCATCATCGACCCAGCAGTCGGCATATTCGAAACCACGGGTGATGGCCGGCTTGAGCGCGGAGCCAGCGCCAAATCGCAGGCTGCGCGAGGCGCCCAGCCGCTTGCGCTTGCCCAGGTGGTCGTACAGGAACAGGCCAGCACGGATCATCCAGGCAGGGCGCAAATGGGGGCGATGGGGCAGCACGAAGCGCATGGGTTTGACGATGTGCGGTGCCTTGGCCAACAGGACTTCGCGTTCGGCCAGGGCCTCGCGTACCAGACGAAACTCGTAATGCTCGAGGTAGCGCAGACCTCCGTGAATCAGCTTGCTGCTGGCTGACGAGGTGTGCCTGGCCAGGTCGTCCTTTTCACACAGGAAGACTTTCAGGCCGCGGCCGGCTGCGTCGGCGGCGATGCCCACACCGTTGATGCCACCGCCTATCACCACCAGGTCATAGCAGTCGGCGACGGGAGCGCTGGTCGAATCGGGCTGGGACACAGGGAAGGCCTCCTGGAGCAGTTTGTATCGAAAGTGAACATTTATGTTCGTTTCCGAAAATACTAGCGCAAGCGCAGGCGACTCGCCAGTCCGTATTCATAGAAAATACTGATCAGGTGACAAGCAAATGAACATTAACGAAAAAGTCAGCGTGTGTCGGGCGCCTGTGCCACGCTCATGCTCGCAGCGCCGGCACCGACCTTCTAAACCACTTCGACCCGTACCTTGTGGTCATTGAGCAGTTGGACCAGGGCAGGGGTCGGTGCCTGGTCAGTCACCAGGCAGTCGACCAGGCTGATGGCCCCCAGGCGCACCATGGCATTGCGCCCGAACTTGCTGGAGTCCGCAGCCAGAATCACCTGCCGAGCATTGGCGATGATCGCCTGGGACACGCGCACTTCCTGATAGTCGAAATCCAGCAGGCTCCCGTCTTCATCGATGCCGCTGATGCCGACCAGGGCGTAATCGACCTTGAACTGATTGATGAAGTCCACACTCGCCTGGCCTACGACACCGCCGTCACGGCGCACAGTGCCGCCCGCCACCAGCACCTCGAAGTCATCCTTGGCCGCCAGGATGGAGGCGACGTGCAGGTTGTTGGTGATGACCTTCAGTTGGCTGTGGTTGAGCAAAGCGCGGGCGATGGATTCGGTGGTGGTCCCGATATTGATGAACAGCGAGGCATGATCGGGGACCTGCCGCGCGACAGCCTCGGCGATGCGCTGCTTTTCATCACGCATCTGGTCGGCGCGCATGGCATAGGCGGTGTTTTCGACGCTTGAATCGTAGGCTGCGCCCCCGTGGTATCGGCGCAACAGGTCGAGCTCTGCCAGTTGGTTGATGTCGCGGCGGATCGTCTGCGGGGTAACGACGAACAGCTGCGCCATTTCCTCGATACTGACATAGCCGCGGTCGCGGACCAGTTCGAGGATTTGTTGTTGGCGTGGAGGCAAATTCATGGACGTCCTTCGGAGCAGCCTGACAAATGCTGCAATGATGCCGTAGGACGGGGATGACGACCAGCGTGGCGTCCGAAGGGTGGATCCGGCGCAGACCTGGGAGCGGACTGCGCCGTTGCCTAAAGCGATCAGGCGTCGTGATCTTCCCAATCGCGGGTGCGATCGACGGCTTTTTTCCAGCCGCCGTACAATTTCTCTTTCTGCGTTTCATCCAGTTGCGGGCTGAACTCCCGCTCGATGATCGCCTTGTTGCGCAGCTCGTCCAGACTGCTCCAGAAACCGCAAGCCAGGCCCGCCAGGTAGGCTGCACCCAGCGCCGTGGTTTCACGCATCTTGGGGCGCTCGACACACGTGCCGAGGATATCGGCCTGGAACTGCATGAGGAAATTGTTGGCCACGGCGCCGCCGTCGACGCGCAGTTCGGACAGGCGCTGGCCGCAGTCCTGCTGCATGGCATCGAGCACGTCGCGGGTCTGGTAGGCGATGGACTCCAATGCTGCGCGGATGATGTGATCCACCTTGACGCCACGGGTCAGGCCAAATAGCGCACCGCGGGCATAAGGGTCCCAGTAGGGGGCGCCGAGGCCGGTGAAGGCAGGCACCAGGTAGACGCCATTGCTGTCCTTTACCTTGCTGGCGAAGTACTCGGTATCCAACGCGTCATTGACGATCTTCAGCTCATCACGCAGCCACTGGACCGTCGAGCCACCGTTGAACACGGCCCCTTCCAGGGCATAGGCCACTTCACCGCGCGGGCCACAGGCAATGGTGGTCAGCAGGCCATGGGATGACGTGACGGCCTTGTCGCCCGTGTTCATCAACAGGAAGCAACCGGTGCCGTAGGTGTTCTTCGCCTGCCCCGGTTCCACGCACATCTGCCCGAACAGCGCCGATTGCTGGTCCCCGGCAATGCCGGCGATGGCGATGCCACTTTTGGTGTGCCCATAGACCTCGGAGGAGGAGCGCACTTCTGGCAGCATTTGCGCAGGAATGCCCAGGATGTCGAGCAGTTTTTCATCCCACTGCAGCGTGTGGATGTTGAACATGAGGGTTCGCGAGGCATTGGTGTAGTCGGTGACATGCACCTTGCCGCCGGAAAACTTCCAGATCAGCCAGGTATCGACGGTGCCGAACAGCAGCTCGCCACGTTCGGCGCGTTCCCGGGCGCCGTCGACATTGTCCAGGATCCACTTGAGCTTGGTACCGGAAAAGTACGGGTCGGTGACCAGGCCCGTGGTTTCACGAATGTAGTCCTCAAAGCCGTCGCGCTTGAGCTGGGCGCAGATTTCGGTGCTGCGCCGGCATTGCCAGACGATGGCATTGTACACCGGGCGGCCTGTTTCCTTGTCCCAGACGACGGTCGTCTCGCGCTGGTTGGTGATACCCAGGGCCGCGACCTGGGCATGGCTGATGCCAGCCTGGGCCAGTGCCTCGACCATGGTCGCACTCTGGGTGGCAAAGATTTCCATGGGGTCGTGCTCGACCCAGCCTGCCTGCGGATAATGCTGCACGAACTCACGCTGTGAGGTGCCGACCACATTGGCGTCACGGTCGAAGATGATCGCACGCGAACTGGTGGTGCCCTGGTCCAGGGCGATGATGTATTGCTTGTCCTGAGTGTCTGTCATGGTGTTGGCCTTGCAAAATAGGGGTCGTGGCGGGTCTGGCTGCCGTGCTCAACTGATTTGCGTATCGCCTTGGCGACCGTCGCCTGTCGCGGGCGTGGGCGCTGGTGCAGGCAGGTTGCGGGCAATCAAGCCACGATAGGTGGCAGCACCCAGGCAGGCGCCGATGATAGGGCCGAATATCGGCACCAGGAAGTAAGGCACATCCCGGCCGCCGGTAAAGGCGATTTCGCCCCAGCCTGCCAGGAACGTCATGATTTTCGGGCCCAGATCGCGTGCCGGGTTCATGGCAAAGCCGGTCAACGGCCCCATGGCACTGCCAATCACCGCGATCAGCAAGCCGATCAGCAGCGGCGCCATCGCGCCGCGTGGCAGGCCGTTGTTGTCGTCGGTCAGGGCCATGATGACGGCCATGAGGATCGCCGTGATGACCACCTCAACCAGCAGCGCTTGCGCCGTGGACAGGGAGGGGTGTGGGTAGGTCGAGAACACCGCCGCCAGTTCCAGGCTGGATTCACTACCGCGCAGCAGGGTGTGCGCTTGTTCGAAATCGAAGAACAGGCTGCTGTAGAGGGTGTAGACCAGTGCCGCGCCGCAGAAGGCACCGCACACTTGGGCTAGTATGTAGAAAGGCAGCTTGCGCCGCTCGAAGCCGGCGAACAGGGTCAGCGCGATGCTGACGGCAGGGTTCAGGTGGGCACCGGAGATCCCTGCGGTGAGGTAGATACTCATGCTGACCCCCACCCCCCAAATGATGCTGATTTCCCAGAGTCCGAAGCTTGCGCCTGCGACCTTGAGCGCGGCGACGCAGCCGGTACCGAAGAAGATCAGCAGCGCAGTACCGAGAAATTCGGCCAGGCACTGGCTGGACAGCGTGGGTTGGCCTTGGGCAATTGTCATGTATGACCTCGTTGTTTTTGTTGTGAGTCGCGCGGGGCTCGACAGCAAGGCCCGGACCTTCCGGATGGTCCTGGGCGGGTATGAGATGCACCGTGAAGGTGCACCCCCGGTATTCAGAAACGAAAAAATATAGACAAGAAACGCTGATGTCAAAGGTCGAAAGTGAACGGTCAGTCACGTTTTGGGCAACCGCCGCCAGCGTGACGCCCCTTTGTAGAGCGGGGCGCTTGGGCTTATTGGCTGGGATGTAGGAATTGACCTAAAGTAGCTGCCGATCTGTCTTACACCGGAACTTCGTATGACTCCCGCTCTGGATCTGTTGAAAAAGCATCACGCGCACTATCACGTTCACAGCTACGAGCATGATCCCAAGACAGCGTCCTATGGGTTGGAAGCTGCAGATAAGCTCGGCCTGGACCCACAGCAGGTGTTCAAGACGCTGCTGGCCTGTAGCGAAAAAGGAGAGCTGCTGGTGGCGGTGGTGCCTGTGGTGGGTACGCTCGATCTCAAGGCCTTGGCGCATGCGGCGGGCGTCAAAAAGTGCGAGATGGCCGATCCGGTCAAGGCGCAGCGAGCAACGGGTTACCTGGTAGGTGGGATCAGCCCCTTAGGGCAGAAGAAGCGTCTGCGCACCTTCATCGACGAGGCGGCGCAGCGTTTTGCGACCATCCATGTGAGTGCTGGACGACGTGGGCTGGAGGTAGAACTGGCGGCAACGACTTTGGCCGAGCATACTCAGGGCACCTTTGCCAGTATCGGCAGAACGTGATGCCAGCGCCCATTCACCCTCGCTACCCGCTCGGATCGAGCCGGTAGCGCGTCCGCTCAAGACGTAGCCCGGGCCTGGCGTCAGTTTGGCCCGCTGTGGCGACGAACCCCTGTTGCCTGCTGCACCGTCTGGGTAGCGATGCTACCTGGCACCGGGAACACCACCAGGTGGTCGGCTTTTACCGCAATGCCCACCTCTTCGCCTGGCTGACGATCCACATGGCTGGTGAAGATCGCTTCGAGCTGGCTGCCGGTGGGGAGTTGCAGGCGATACAGCGTTGAGGCGCCTAGAAAGCTCTTGGCCACGATGACAGCGCGCAACGGGCTTTCGGGAGCGTGCACGATATCATCCGGGCGCAGCAACACATCCACCGAGCTGCCCTGCGCCATGCGATAGGCACGGTTGCCTCGCAGCTCGCCCAGTTCGGTGCTGACGGCTTCCACGCTGGTCATCTGGCCACGGATGAAATAGCCCTGGCCGATGAAACTGGCCACGAAAGGTGTCTGCGGCTCGTGGTACAGGTTGTAGGGCGTATCCCACTGCTCAAGCCGGCCCTCCTTGAACACCCCAACCTGGTCGCTGACAGCGAACGCTTCTTCCTGGTCATGGGTGACCAGAATGGCGCTGGTGCCGCGCTGCTTGAGGATGTCCCGCACCTCATGGCTGAGCCTGCGACGAAGCTCCACGTCAAGATTGGAAAACGGCTCGTCCAAAAGCAGCAATTGCGGCTCTGGGGCCAACGCCCGTGCCAGTGCGACCCGCTGCTGCTGGCCGCCGGACAACTCGTGGGGGTAACGGCCACCCAACCCACCCAACTTGACCAGATCGAGCATCTCGTCGATGACCGCAGCTTGGCGTGGGTGCTTGGCGATACCGAAGGCGATGTTCTGCGCCACCGTCAGATGGGGGAACAGGGCGTAGTCCTGGAACACCATGCCGATGCGACGCTTCTCCGGCGCCAGGGTAAACCCCGCCTTGGAAATGACGTTGCCGGCCAGTTGGATTTCGCCTTCGTGCACCGACTCGAAACCCGCGATGGCGCGCAAGGTCGTGGTCTTGCCGCAGCCGGACGAGCCAAGCAGGCAGCCAATGTCGCCTGCATTCAGATGCAGATTCAGGTTCTGGACGATGCGCTGGTCGCCGTAGCCGCAGGCAAGGTTGCGCAGGTTGAGCAGTAGAGGTTGACTCATGCGTGGTGGTAAGCCGGTTCGACGAGAAATTCGAGAAGTGCCTTTTGTGCATGCAGACGGTTCTCAGCTTGATCCCAGGCGACCGAACGGGGGTCATCGAGCAGATCATGGCTGATTTCCTCGCCGCGGTGGGCGGGCAGGCAATGCATGAACAAGACGTCAGGTGCTGCCAGGTCGAGCATGTCGCGGGTGACCTGGTACGGCGCGAAATGCGCCAGGCGACGAGCAGTTTCCTCTTCCTGACCCATGGAAGTCCAGACATCGGTGGTCACCAGGTGGGCGCCTTTTACCGCTTCGCGGGGATCGCGCACGATCTGCACGTGCTCAGCGCCGATGGCCATGAACCGGGGATCGGGCTCATACCCCTCGGGGCAGGCGATGCGCAGCTGGAAACCGAACTGCCGGGCCGCTTCGATGTAGGAGTTGCACATGTTGAAGCCATCGCCAATCCAGGCGACGGTCTTGCCCTCGATCGCCCCCCGGTGCTCGAGAAACGTCTGCATGTCGGCCAGAAGCTGACACGGGTGCGACTCGTCCGACAGGGCATTGATCACCGGTACGCGGGACTTGGCGGCAAAGTCGGTCAGGGTGCTGTGGGCGTGGGTCCGTATCATCACCACGTCGAGCATGCTCGACAAGACGATGGCGCTGTCGCCGATTGGCTCGCCTCGCCCCAGCTGGGTGTCGCGTGGGGACAGGAAGATGGCCTGGCCGCCAAGCTGGATCATCCCGGCTTCGAAGGACACGCGGGTGCGGGTCGACGATTTTTCGAAGATCATGCCCAGCACACGGCTTTTGAGCGGCTCGAACAGCACGCCGCGCTTGCGCAGGTCCTTCAGCTCGATGCCGCGGCGGATCACCCCGAGCAATTCGTCGGTGGTGAAGTCCAGCAGGGAGAGAAAGTGCCTAGCGCTCATGATTGACTACCTTATCTGCAACAGTATGCAGGCCGACCGTGCGGTTTTTTTTGACAACGGCGGTGACCTGCGGCGTAAGCCGCACGGGGCGGACGAATAGGGAAAGGCGCAATACTATAATTAAATGTCGCCTGAAACCAAGGGGTGAAACCACTTGGTGCCCCCGGCGCTGTTGCAAGGGGTTTCGCAGGGCACTGTATTGCTGTGTTTTATTTGCTAC
This sequence comes from Pseudomonas sp. UBA5666, assembly GCF_002420785.1. Lineage (NCBI taxonomy): Bacteria > Pseudomonadati > Pseudomonadota > Gammaproteobacteria > Pseudomonadales > Pseudomonadaceae > Pseudomonas > Pseudomonas sp. UBA5666. The sequence continues at coordinate 55,627 of NZ_DIIQ01000031.1, forward strand.
GGCTGTTTGTACACGGCTTGAGGGTGCATTGGCAAACGGGCTGGGTCTGCCGTGTGGGTGATAAAGGCCAATTCACACCACGAAGCACGCTGGCCCCTGCGCAGGGCACAGTTCATAGTCGAGCCATCAAGACAACGAGGCATGCGGCCATGACCCGTACCCTGCACCACCGCGCCTGTCACCTGTGTGAAGCCATTTGTGGTTTGAACATCGTGGTGAGCCACGCGCCTGGCGAACCTGCCAGGATCGAGTCCATCAAGGGCGACCCTCAGGACCCTTTCAGCCGGGGGCATGTCTGCCCCAAGGCGGTGGCGCTGCAGGATATCCAGAATGATCCTGATCGGCTGCGCCAACCCCACCGGCGCGTGGGCGAGCAGTGGCAGGCGATTGGGTGGGAGGAGGCATTTGACCTCGCCGCCGAGCGCCTGTGGGACGTGCAGCAGGCCCACGGCAACAATGCGGTTGCCGTGTATCAAGGCAATCCGAGTGTGCACAACTATGGGTTGATGACCCATGGCAACTACTTTTTAGGGCTGTTGAAAACCCGCAATCGCTTTTCTGCCACGTCTGTGGACCAACTGCCTCAGCACCTGATCAGCCACCTGATGTATGGCCATGGGCTGCTCCTGCCGATTCCGGACATCGATCACACGGACTTCATGCTGGTGCTGGGCGGCAACCCGTTGGCCTCCAACGGCAGCATCATGACTGTCCCCGATGTGGAGAAACGCCTCAAGGCCTTGCAAGCCAGGGGTGGACGTCTGGTGGTGATCGACCCGCGGCGCAGTGAAACTGCGGCGATCGCAGACAGTCATCTATTCATTCGCCCCGGCGGCGACGCGGCCTTGTTGTGCGGGCTGCTCAACACGTTGTTCGAAGAAGGCCTGACGCGCGGCTCGCATCTGCCGATTACAGGGCTGACCGATGTCCGCGCCGCCCTGGCTCCCATGACAGCCGAGGCCATGAGCAGCCTGTGCGGCATCCCGGCGCAGGACATTCGTCAGTTGGCGCGTGATTTCGCCGCGGCGGACAAGGCGGTCTGTTACGGCCGCATGGGGGTATCGACCCAGGTGTTCGGCACCCTCTGTCACTGGCTGGTACAGATGATCAACCTGGTCACCGGTAACCTTGATCGCAAGGGCGGGGCACTGTGTACCGAACCTGCGGTGGACGTGGTGGCGAGCACGTCGGGTGGTCACTTCAACGTCTGGCAGAGTCGGGTGTCCGGCCTGCCCGAATATGCCGGGGAACTGCCGGTAGTGGCGCTTGCCGAGGAGATGCTGACCCCGGGTGAGGGGCAGGTCCGGGCTTTGGTCACGGTCGCGGGCAATCCCGTGCTGTCCACGCCCAACGGGCGGCAATTGGACAGCGCACTGTCGGGGCTCGATTTCATGCTCAGCATCGACCTGTACATCAACGAAACCACGCGCCATGCCGATCTGATCCTGCCATCGACTTCAGCCCTGGAAAACGATCACTACGACACCACCTTCAACCTGCTGGCAGTTCGCAATGTGAGCCGGTTCAACCGAGCGATTCTGCCCAGGCCCGATGGCGCCCTGCACGACTGGGAAATCTTCGTCGGCCTGGCCAAGGCGTATGCGCGACGCGCCGGGCGTGAACTGTCGCCGACCGTAGCGCCAGCGCAGATGATCGACAAAGCCTTGCGCAGCGGGCGTTATGGGCAGGCGACGCCCTGGCAGCTGTCACTCCAGACCCTCGATGCACACCCGCACGGGTTGGACCTGGGCCCCTTGCAGGCCAACCTTGCACATCGCCTGGGCACTGCGAGCAAAACCGTCGAGGCAGCGCCGCGCCTGCTGCTTGATGATCTACAGCGTCTGGCCCGGCAGGCGCCGCCAGAAACCGGGCAACTGCTGCTCATCGGGCGGCGGCACGTACGCAGCAACAATTCCTGGATGCACAATTATCACAGGCTGGTGAAAGGTAAACCGCGCCATCACTTGTTGATGCACCCTGATGACCTGCGTCAGCGCCAACTGCAGGATGGCCAGCAGGTCAGGGTGCGCTCGCGAGCAGGGGCGGTGCAGGTGCAGGTGCAGGCATGCGAAAGCATGATGCCCGGGGTGGTAAGCCTGCCCCATGGCTTCGGGCATGACCGTCAGGGTGTGCGCCTTCAGACTGCCCAGGCGCAGCCCGGCGTCAGCGCCAATGATCTTACTGACGAGCTGCTGCGTGACTCGGTCTGTGGCAATGCTGCGCTCAACGGCGTTCCGGTGTACGTCGAAGCCGCTTGAGCCTTGGCAAGGCCGAGCATGCTGCTCGGCTTTCCGTTACAATGCGTCACCGTGCCGACGCCCGTGTCGGAAAGTCAAGCCGAGGTGCTACATGGATATCATCGAAACGATCAAAGAGCAGATTGCCAACAACACCATTCTGCTTTACATGAAGGGCTCGCCGAATGCGCCGCAGTGCGGCTTTTCGGCCCGTGCCTCCCAGGCAGTGATGGGTTGCGGCGAGAAGTTCGCCTACGTCGACATCCTGCAGAACCCGGAAATCCGCGCCAACCTGCCCAAATATGCCAACTGGCCAACCTTCCCCCAGCTGTGGGTCGGTGGTGAGCTGGTCGGTGGCAGCGACATCGTGCTGGAAATGTTCGAAAAGGGTGAGCTGCAGACCCTGATCAAGGATGCCGCCGCCAAGGCGAAGACTGCCGAAGCGTAAACACTGCGCTCATAAAAAAACCCGCCATTGGCGGGTTTTTTTGTAGGGGCGTCTTATTCTTCGCCCATCTGCGACTGCAGGTAATTTTCGATACCGATCTTGTCGATCAAGCCCAGCTGGGTTTCCAGCCAGTCGATATGCTCTTCTTCGGACTCCAGAATATCTTCGAGGACGTCACGCGAACCAAAGTCACCCACTGTTTCGCAGTGGGCAATGGCCGCCTTCAGGTCGATCAGGCCTTTCTGCTCGATTCGCAGGTCGCATTCGAGCATCTCCTTGGTGTGCTCGCCAATTAGCAGCTTGCCCAGGTCCTGAACGTTAGGGATACCTTCGAGAAACAGAATACGCTTGATCAATTTGTCAGCGTGCTTCATTTCGTCGATGGATTCTTTGTACTCGTGCTTGCCGAGCTTGTTCAGGCCCCAATCTTCGTACATGCGGGCATGCAGGAAGTACTGGTTGATTGCGACCAGCTCGTTTCCGAGGATCTTGTTGAGATGCTGGATGACGCTGATGTCGCCTTTCATTGGGGTTCCTGCCCTGTCGAAGTGTGCCAATGCAGGGAAGTTTGAGCCTGATGCTCAGGCCTGTCAAACCTAAGTAATTGAATAATAAATGAAAATTAATAGGAATAAGAATGTTTGTGAACCGCGTTGGCGCGCTAACTTGTTGAAGTAAAGCGAAAAAAAACCGGACACAGGGTCCGGTTTTTGTCAATCTGGGTATCAGGCAGTGGTGAATTCTACCGGATAGTGCAGGGCGGCCTGGCTGACCTGAAGTTTGGTCAGTGTCTCGCGCACCACTTCCTTGGCCAGGCAAGCGCACTTGCCACACTGGCTGGCGACATTGGTGGCGGCTCGGACTTCCTTGTAGCTGCAGCATCCTTCATAGATCGCATCGCGGATCTGTCCGTCGGTGACGCCGACACAAAGACACACATACATAGGGCTGACCATCGCTGGCGGGTTCGATGGGTTGGAGCTTAATGTGAATGAGAATGCTTGTCAAAGTGGTTTCAGAAGGCATTCGGCCCGGCTGACCAGCGGTCGTGCGCTCAGCATTCGGCCTGCCATCGTAACCTGTGTATGATGGTCAACCTTTGCTGCATGTCGGGTCGGCGACTCGGCCTGGCAATGGTTCTTCACTCACATCAGGAGATAACAATGAGCGTACTCGTTGGCAAGAAAGCCCCCGATTTCACCGTACCTGCCGTACTGGGCAGCGGCGAGATCGTCGACAGCTTCAACCTGGCCTCGGCCATCAAGGGCAAGTACGGCCTGGTGTTCTTCTACCCGCTGGACTTCACCTTCGTTTGCCCGTCCGAGCTGATTGCCCTGGACAACCGCATTCCTGACTTCCAGGCGCGCAACGTTGAAGTGATCGGCGTATCGATCGACTCGCACTTCACCCACAACGCATGGCGCAACACCCCCGTCAACAATGGCGGCATCGGCCCGGTCAAGTACACCCTGGCTGCCGACATGACCCATGAAATCTGCAAGGCCTACGACGTGGAGTCCGAAGGCGGCGTGGCCTTCCGTGGCGCCTTCCTGATCGACACCAACGGTGTCGTGCGCTCGCAGATCATCAACGATCTGCCGCTGGGCCGTAACATGGACGAGCTGCTGCGCCTGGTCGACGCCCTGCAGTTCCACGAAGAGCACGGCGAAGTCTGCCCTGCCAACTGGAAAAAAGGCGACAAGGGCATGAACGCATCGCCAGAAGGCGTTGCTGCCTACCTGAGCGAGAACGCCGGCAAGCTGTAAGCCCGCGTCGCGCACAAAAAAACCGGCCCTCATGGCCGGTTTTTTTTGGCCAGCCGCATGGGGCTGACCTGAACCTGGAACGCGCGGATCAATCCTGGCGCCAGCCGCCCATGTCTTTCCAGCGATTGACGATACCGCAGAACAGCTCAGCCGTTTTTTCGGTGTCGTAGCGCGCCGAGTGGGCCTCGCGACCATCGAAATCGATGTCGGCGCTCTGGCAGGCGCGAGCCAGTACGGTTTGCCCATAAGCGAGCCCTGCCAGGGTGGCCGTGTCGAAGCTTGAGAACGGGTGGAACGGGTTACGCTTGAGGTCGTTGCGCGCTACCGCCGCGTTGAGGAAACCCAAATCGAAACTGCTGTTGTGGCCCACCAGAATAGCGCGCTTGCAGCCATTGGCCTTGAGCGCCTTGCGGATGCCTCGGAAGATATCCGTCAGGGCCGTTTCCTCGCTTACTGCCATGCGCAACGGATGGTCGAGCTTGATGCCGGTGAACTCCAGCGCGGCGGCCTCGATGTTAGCGCCTTCGAAGGGCTCCACCCGGTGAAAATAGGTATGTTCGGGGAACAGGAAACCCTTTTCGTCCATGCCAATGGTGACGGCAGCAATTTCCAGCAAGGCGTCAGTGGCGCTGTTGAAGCCGCCAGTCTCCACATCCACCACAACTGGCAGGTAACCCCGGAAGCGTTCTGCCATCGGATGGCGGTGACCACCGCTGCCGGAGGATTCAAGTTCGTCTTCGTACAGGTCTTCGCTCACGCGTGTTCCTCCAGCAGGCGCCAGCGCAGTGTTTCCCCGGCGCGCAGCGGGATCACGGTTTGCTCACCGAAGGGCAGGCTCTCTGGGGCCGTCCACTGATCACGAACCAGGGTGATGGTGTCGGTGTTGGCCGGCAGGCCGTAGAACGCAGGGCCGTGCAGGCTGGCAAAGCCTTCGAGCTTGTCCAGCGCGTTGCGTTGTTCGAACGCCTCTGCATAGAGTTCGATGGCCGCGTACGCGGTATAGCAGCCAGCGCACCCACACGCCGCTTCCTTGGCGTGGCGGGCGTGGGGAGCCGAGTCTGTGCCGAGGAAGAATTTCGGGTTACCGCTGGTGGCGGCGTCGAGCAACGCCACCTGATGCGTGTTGCGCTTGAGAATGGGCAGGCAATAGAAATGGGGTCGTATTCCGCCCACCAGCATATGGTTGCGGTTGTACAGCAAGTGCTGCGCCGTGATGGTGGCGCCAACGTTGGCCGAAGCTTCGGTCACGAACTGGGCCGCATCGCTGGTGGTAATGTGCTCAAAGACTACCTTGAGCGTGGGGAAACGCTCGACCAGGCGGCGCATGTGCTCATCGATGAAGCGCTTTTCACGGTCGAACACGTCGATCTCGCTGCGCGTGACTTCGCCGTGCACCAGCAACGGCATGCCGACTTCAGCCAGCGCCTCGATAGCGGGGAAGATGTTGTCGATGCTGGTCACACCAGAATCGGAATTGGTGGTGGCGCCTGCCGGGTAGAGCTTGGCGGCATGCACGATACCGCTGGCCTTGGCATCTCGGATGTCTTGCGCGCTGGTGCGGTCGGTGAGATACAGCACCATCAACGGCTCAAACCGACTGCCAGCCGGGCGAGCAGCCAGGATACGGTCACGATAGGCCCCGGCTTCGGCGGCATTGCGCACCGGCGGCACCAGGTTGGGCATGATGATGGCACGGGCGAAAGTGCGCGCCACATCACCAACGGTGTGGGGCAGGACGGCACCATCACGCAGATGGATGTGCCAGTCGTCGGGGCGCAGGAGGGTCAGGCGATCGGACATTGAGGATTCCAGGCGGGTCGAACTCAAGCCGCAATGCTACCGGAAAAGCCCCTCCAGAGCACAGGTATCAAGTTTTCCCGCGACTGCCCGATAGCGTAAAGGTGAGTGTCGAATTATGTGGAGCCCGCCGTGCGCCAGCGTTACCTAGCCTTGTTTATCGTGTTTGCCAGCTTGCCGGCCGGCGCGTTGACGTTTCAGACGCGCATGGAAAGCATTGCCTGGACGGTGGAGGGTGACGGGTTCGAATGCCGGCTGACCCAGCCGATAGACGGTTTCGGAAGCGGCGAATTCGTGCGTCGTGCCGGTGAGCAACCGGTGTTTCGCCTGCGCTCACAGACCAATGCGCTCGGCGCCGGCGGTGCCACCTTGCTGGCGGCAGCAGCACCCTGGCAACCTGGGCGCGGGGACATCAACCTGGGCAATGTGCGCATGGCGCGCACCGGCGTGCTGTTCAACTCATCCCAAGGCCAGGCCAGTCGGTTGATCAACGGCCTGCTCGATGGCCGCAGCGCCGTGGTGCGCAATTACACCGGGGAGGGGGGCAGGGCAATGGAAGTGCGCGTACTGCCGGTCAGTTTCGCCAAGGCCTACAGCGACTACCAGGCCTGCGCCAGCAAGCTGCTGCCCATGAACTACGACCAGGTACGCCAGACCCAGGTGGGCTTCCCGGGTGGCGGCATCGTGCTGGATCAGGCTGCCAAGGCCCGACTGGATGTGCTGCTTGAGTACATGAAGGCCGACCCCAGCGTCAATCAGGTGGCCTTGGACGGGCATTCCGACAACAGCGGCAACCGGTTGACCAACCGCGACGTGTCCCGCCGGCGAGCCCTGGCGGTCGCCGATTACCTCATGGCCCACGGCGTGCCTGAAAGTCAGATAACCGTGCGTTTCCACGGCGAGCGTTACCCGCTGGCCAAGAACAACAACGCCGGCAATCGGGCCCGTAACCGGCGGGTCAACATCGAGCTAGAGCGAGGCCCTGTCCAGGCGCAGCCCACACAAAAGGTCGCCGAGGCGCCCGCTGCTCCCGCTGCTCCCGCGGCTCCCGCGCAGGCTGCGGGTACCACGACGCCGGCCCAAGGCAAACCCGCCATGGCCAAGTAGCGGCCGTCGCGCCATCGACAATTCTTGTCGCTTTGTCGTCAGAAGCTGTCGCGCCTCTATAAATTGAGCCTCAACGCCGTTAGAATCGGGCCTTTTCCGTACAACCCCGTGGAGTGATGGCATGGCGGACGTAAAAAAGGTCGTACTGGCGTATTCCGGCGGCCTTGATACTTCGGTGATTCTCAAGTGGCTGCAAGATACCTACAACTGCGAAGTGGTGACGTTCACCGCCGACCTGGGGCAGGGCGAAGAGGTCGAGCCGGCGCGCGCCAAGGCTCAGGCAATGGGCGTCAAAGAGATCTACATCGACGACCTGCGCGAAGAATTCGTGCGTGATTTCGTGTTCCCGATGTTCCGCGCCAACACCGTATATGAAGGCGAGTACCTGCTGGGTACTTCCATCGCCCGTCCGCTGATCGCCAAGCGTCTGATCGAAATCGCCAACGAAACCGGTGCCGACGCCATCTCCCACGGCGCTACCGGCAAAGGCAACGACCAGGTTCGGTTCGAACTGGGCGCTTATGCCCTCAAGCCTGGCGTCAAGGTCATCGCGCCATGGCGTGAATGGGACCTGCTCTCGCGCGAGAAGCTGATGGACTACGCCGAGAAGCACGGTATCCCGATCGAGCGTCATGGCAAGAAGAAGTCCCCTTACTCGATGGACGCCAACCTGCTGCACATCTCCTATGAAGGCGGTGTGCTGGAAGATACCTGGACCGAGCACGAAGAAGACATGTGGCGCTGGAGCGTTTCGCCCGAAAACGCCCCGGACCAGGCAACCTACCTGGAACTGACCTACCGCAACGGCGACATCGTCGCGATCGACGGTGTAGAGAAGAGCCCGGCCACTGTCCTGGCCGATTTGAACCGCATCGGCGGCGCCAACGGCATCGGTCGACTGGACATCGTCGAAAACCGCTACGTGGGCATGAAATCGCGTGGCTGCTACGAAACCCCTGGCGGCACCATCATGCTCAGGGCGCACCGCGCCATCGAGTCGATCACCCTGGACCGCGAAGTCGCTCACCTCAAAGACGAGCTGATGCCCAAGTACGCCAGCCTGATCTACACCGGTTACTGGTGGAGCCCGGAGCGCGTCATGCTCCAGCAGATGATCGACGCCTCCCAGGTCAATGTGAACGGTGTCGTGCGTCTGAAGCTCTACAAGGGCAACGTTACCGTAGTCGGCCGCAAGTCCGACGACTCGCTGTTCGATGCCAACATCGCCACCTTCGAAGAAGACGGCGGTGCCTACAACCAGGAAGACGCGGCGGGCTTCATCAAGCTCAATGCGCTGCGTATGCGCATCGCTGCGAACAAGGGCCGTTCGTTGCTCTGATGCAGCAAGCCGTTCTGCAAGAACCCGGCCTAGTGCCGGGTTTTTTGTCTTTACTCCAGCGGGCTGACTGAAAGCCGGACACACTGGCCCCTCGGCACATTGCAGAACTGCCAGGTGCGAGCCGGCTCAGGCGCTTGTGCGAGCGCTTGCAACAACTCCTTTTCCATCAACTGACTTGCCTCTGGCCCGCTGAACATGAAGGTCATCGGCTCCCCATGCGCGATTGCGCTTGGCGTGGTCGTGGAGGTGATCTTGCGGGCACTCTGCGCACTGTCCACAGCTTCAGTGCGCGATCCAGCAGGCGTATAGAAGGACTTGTAATTGAAGTTCAGCGTCAGGAAGAACAAAGCGGTCAGAAAGAAGGGAAAACCAACCAGGAACCACGTGTAAAGCGTCTGGCTGGCTTCGCTGAGAAAAGGCAAGGTAGCCAGGGCGGAGGCTTCGATTATCCCAGCAAAGATGGCGACAATTGTCAGCGGAGCAACGGGTTGTGCTTGATTCATGGGCCTTCTCCTGCGCTTTCGTTACATCTATAGCCTAGGATCTTGCTCAGCTAAACCCTGCACTGTTTCCATGCCGCGGCTGCGCCTGGCTAGCGTTCGAAGCTTAATGAAAACCGTTGTCCGCGGTTGATGTGAAAGTTTCGGGAGTTGTCCTCCCGGGGAGTGTTATCCGCTTTTTTATAATTAGCTTGTAACAACTCTTCATATTGTGTGTAGGAAACTTCCGTAAGTTTAGTAATCCGTGTCTGTACGTCCGTTTCTAGGCGAAACGCCGCGCCATGAGTTCTTCTCTCGGTTATCGTAGCCTGCCAATGCAATAGCAATGAATGGATATCGCATGAACAAAGTGCTTATCGTGGATGATCACCCTGTGATACGTCTGGCCGTACGCATGCTGATGGAGCGGCATGGGTACGATGTCGTCGCTGAAACGGACAACGGAGTGGCCGCGCTGCAACTGACTCGGCAACATCTTCCCGATATCGTCGTGCTGGACATCGGCATACCCAAGCTCGACGGCCTCGAAGTCATCGGCCGCATGGCCAGTTCCAGCCCATGCAGCAAAGTGCTCGTACTGACCTCCCAGGCACCCGGCAACTTCTCGATGCGGTGCATGCAGGCAGGGGCGGCAGGGTACGTGTGCAAGCAACAGGAACTGACCGAACTGCTCAGCGCGATCAAAGCCGTGCTATCGGGCTATAGCTACTTTCCCAACCAGGCGCTGCACGCCTCGCGAGGGCGCAGCGGCGGCAGTGAAGCGGAAATGGTCAATCGCCTTTCGGCAAGGGAGATGACGGTGCTTCAGCAATTGGCGCGGGGCCGTTCGAACAAGGAAATCGCCGACAGCATGTACTTGAGCAACAAGACGGTCAGTACCTATAAGTCTCGGCTGCTGCTCAAGCTAAACGCTCGGTCATTGGTGGACCTGATCGAGCTGGCGCAGCGACAGGGGTTGAACTGATGGTATGCAGAGCCTCCTCCAGGGGAGCTCTGCGCCGAATTCGAGGCCCTGAACGGCGCAGTCAGGGGAGGGAACGGGGCCATCGAAGGCCCGCCAGCGACCACCTCCCTAGAGGTCGTAATCGAAATCGGCCAGTTGCTTCTGCAATCGACGTTCTTCCAGCAGATTGTCGATGGTGCGACGCTTGCTCAAATTGGTTTTCGCCGGTTCCACGTGCGGCTCGACCTCTTCTTCAGCTGTCACAAAATCATCTTCAATCGCGAGGTCGTCTTTATCAGTGCTCATGAGTCGCTCCACGGCAAGGGCCAATGGCCGACCTTATAACCATAAAGTGAGCGCTGGTAAAAAAGATTTTTTCAATCGAAGCGCAGTGTTTTTACTATTGCTTCAATCATCAGTGGTCTTGTGCTTGTATTCGCACAGGTCCTCGATTCGGCAACTGCCGCATCTGGGCTTACGGGCCTGACAGACATAGCGGCCATGCAAGATCAGCCAATGGTGTGCGTCGAGCAAGTAATCCTTGGGGACGAACTTGAGCAGTTTTTTTTCCACCTCCAGCACCGTCTTGCCCGGGGCGATGCCTGTGCGATTGCTGACGCGGAAGATATGGGTATCCACAGCCATCGCCGGTTGGCCAAACGCCGTATTGAGCACTACGTTGGCTGTCTTGCGGCCCACGCCCGGCAAGGCTTCGAGGGCCTCGCGCGTGTCCGGCACCTGGCCGCCGTGCCGCTCAATGAGCAGACGACAGGCCGCGATGACGTTCTTGGCCTTGCTGTTGTAGAGCCCAATGGTCTTGATGTACTGGCTCAGTCCGTCGACACCCAGCGCGTAGATAGCCTCAGGGGTATTGGCGACTGGAAAAAGCCGCGCTGTCGCCTTGTTCACACCGACATCGGTGGACTGCGCGGAGAGGGTCACGGCTACCAGCAGCTCGAAGGGTGTGGTGTAAGCCAGCTCGGTTTTGGGTGTCGGGTTATCTTCGTGCAGTCGACGGAAGATTTCTCGACGTTTGACGGCATTCATGAATTGGCAGCGTTCCTGGAGAACGTGAGCAGTCACTTGGACGCGCCTGCTCTAGGCAAAGCGCAGCAGCCCGTGGCTGCGCGCCATTGTCGCAAGGCGGAGCCCAATGCAGGCTCCGCTTGTGGGTCACTTGATGCGCTGACCGGGCTTGGCGCCGCTGTCGGGGCTGAGCAAGTAGATCTCTTCACCGCCAGGGCCAGCGGCCATCACCATCCCTTCAGAGACGCCAAAACGCATTTTGCGTGGCTTGAGGTTGGCGACCATCATGGTCAGCCGGCCTTCGAGCTGGGCAGGATCAGGGTAGGCAGACTTGATGCCGGAGAAAACGTTACGGCGTTCATCACCGATGTCCAGGGTCAATTGCAGCAGCTTGTCGGCACCCGGTACGGCTTCGGCCTTGACGATCAATGCCACGCGCAGGTCGACAGCGGCAAAGGTATCGAAGTCGACTTCCGTCGACAGCGGGTCCTTGTGCAGCTCGCCATTACCCACAGGTGCCTTGGGCTCCTCGGCGGCCAGCAGGTCTTCCTTGCTGGCCGCGATCATGTCTTGCACCTTGGCAGGCTCGATGCGGCTGAGCAGGGCCTTGAACGGGTTGAGCGTGTGATTTTCCAGGCGAGAGCGGTGATCGTCCCAGGTCAACGGTGCGACATTCAGGAAGGCCTCGGCATCGGCCGCCAGCACGGGCAGCACAGGCTTGAGGAAAATCACCAGTTGGCGGAACAGGTTGATGCCCTGAGCGCAAATGGCTTGCACTTCATCCTGCTTGCCCTCCTGCTTGGCCAGCGACCAGGGCGCCTTGTCGGCGATCCAGGCATTGGCACGGTCGGCCAGTGCCATGATCTCGCGCATGGCGCGTGCGAAGTCGCGGCCCTCGTAGGCCTCGGCGATGGACGGCGCAGCTGCCTGGAAGGCTTCTGTCAGCTCTGGCGCCGCATCACCGGCCACCATCACGCCGCCATTGCCTTTGTGGATGAACCCGGCACACCGGCTGGCGATGTTGACCACCTTGCCCACCAGGTCGGAGTTGACCTTCTGCACGAAGTCTTCGAGATTCAGGTCCAGGTCATCGACCCCGCGACCAAGCTTGGCTGCGTAGTAGTAGCGCAGGTATTCGGGTTGCAGATGGTCGAGGTAGGTACGGGCCTTGATGAACGTGCCCCGCGACTTGGACATCTTCGCACCGTTGACGGTGAGGTAGCCGTGCACGTTGACCGCGGTCGGCTTGCGCAAGCCCGCACCTTCGAGCATGGCGGGCCAGAACAGGGCGTGGAAGTTGACGATGTCCTTGCCGATGAAGTGGTAAAGCTCGGCGGTGGAGCCTTGGTTCCAGAAGGCGTCGAAGTCCAGGTCCGGGCGGCGCGCGCACAGGTTCTTGAAGCTCGCCATGTAACCGATTGGCGCGTCCAGCCAGACGTAGAAGTACTTGCCAGGCTCGCCAGGGATCTCGAAACCGAAGTAGGGCGCGTCGCGGGAGATATCCCACTCCTGCAGACCGGCATCCAGCCATTCGGCGAGCTTGTTGGCCACGGCGTCCTGCAACGTGCCGCTGCGCGTCCACTGCTGGAGCATGGCCTGGAAGTCGGGCAGTTTGAAGAAGAAGTGCTGGGAGTCGCGCAGCACCGGTGTAGCACCTGAAATGGCAGACTTGGGGTCTTTCAATTCGGTCGGTGCATAGGTCGCGCCGCATTTTTCGCAGTTATCGCCATACTGGTCTTCGGCCGCGCACTTCGGGCAGGTGCCTTTGATGAAGCGGTCTGCCAGGAACATGCCCTTTTCAGGGTCGAAGTATTGGGTCACCGAGCGGGTAGAGATGTGCCCCGCCTCGCGCAGTCGGGTATAGATCATGCCCGACAGCTCACGGTTTTCTTCGCTGTGGGTGGAGTGGAAATTATCGAAGTCCACCAGGAAGTCAGCAAAGTCGGCGCTGTGCTCAGCTTGTACGTTGGCGATCAGTTGCTCCGGCGTGATGCCTTCCTTCTCGGCCCGCAGCATGATGGCCGAGCCGTGTGCATCATCGGCACAGACATAGATGCACTGATTGCCGCGCAGCTTTTGAAAGCGGACCCACATGTCTGTCTGGATGTACTCGAGCATATGGCCAAGATGGATCGATCCATTGGCATAGGGCAAGGCGCTGGTGACGAGAATCTGACGTGGCTCGGACATGGTGGCTCGGCTACTTATCTGGCGACGGGTGAAAATGAGGATGATCGGCCACTATAAAGGGCTGACGAATATATTTCACCCCGCGTACGCATCTGCTGACGATTGACGGGTTAGGATAGGCGCTTGTTTTACATTCAGTTTGCCAACGGGAGTGTCCATGAGTGCCCTCAATCGCGCCGCCATCGAAGCCGTGCTTCGCCAGTACACCGACCCCTATCTCGAGCAGGATCCGGTCACTGCCGGTTGCGTGAGTGCCATCGAAATCCAGAATGGGCGTGTCAGTGTACAGATGCAGCTCGGCTACGCCGCAGGCCTGTTCAAGCAAGGCTGGGCGCAGGTGCTGGAAACTGCGATCGGTAACCTTGAGGGGGTGACCCACGCCCAGGTGAACATCGAGTGCGTGATCGCGGCCCACAAGGGCCAGGCTCAGGTGCCCGGTATGGCCAACGTCAAGAACGTCATCGCCGTGGCATCGGGCAAGGGCGGTGTAGGCAAATCCACCACTGCCGCCAATCTGGCGCTGGCACTGGCCCGCGAGGGTGCGCGCGTTGGCATTCTCGATGCGGATATCTATGGCCCCAGCCAAGGTGTGATGTTCGGCATCCCCGAAGGTACTCGGCCGCAGATTCGTGATCAGAAATGGTTCGTGCCTATCCAGGCCCATGGGGTCGAAGTGATGTCGATGGCATTCCTGACCGATGACAATACCCCCATGGTCTGGCGCGGCCCCATGGTTTCGGGTGCGCTGCTGCAGTTGGTAACCCAGACGGCGTGGAATGATCTCGATTACCTGGTCATCGACATGCCGCCTGGCACTGGCGACATCCAGCTGACGCTGGCGCAGAAAGTGCCGGTTGCAGGTTCGGTCATCGTGACCACGCCGCAGGACCTGGCGCTGCTCGATGCCAGAAAAGGCGTGGAAATGTTCCGCAAGGTCAACATACCGGTGTTGGGCGTGGTCGAGAACATGGCCGTACACATCTGCTCCAATTGCGGCCATGCTGAGCACCTGTTCGGCGAAGGTGGCGGTGAGAAACTCGCCAGCCAGTACGGCGTCGATCTGCTGGCTTCGTTGCCGCTTTCGATGTTGATTCGCGAGCAGGCCGACAACGGCAAGCCTACGGCTATCGCCGAGCCCGAGAGCCAGATCGCCATGGTGTACCAGGAGCTGGCACGCAAAGTAGGGGCGCGTATCGTACTGCGTGAAGCGGCAGCGCCAGCGATGCCGAGCATCACTATCAGCGAAGACTGATCAAGATCGGAGGGCGGCTCGGTGAGTCGCTCGTGCTGACGGGCCGTGGTTGTTGGAGGCCGATCCATGTTTAACGGGAGCCTTGACCACGGCCAGCATGCTCTGGCGCCTTCTGGCGAAATGACAGGCATAAAAAAACCCGCCGAAGCGGGTTTTTTTGAAAGCTAGAAAGCTCGATCGACTTAGGCGATCTGAACTTCTTCAGCCTGCATACCTTTCTGGCCGCGGGTAGCGACGAAAGTAACAGCCTGGCCTTCTTTCAGGGTTTTGAAGCCGTCAGCTTGGATGGCTTTGAAGTGCACGAACAGGTCGTCGCCCGACTGAGGGGTGATGAAGCCGTAGCCTTTCTCATCGTTGAACCACTTGACGGTACCGCTTTGACGATTGGACATTTTTCTGTCTCCTTGGACAATTTGATTTCGGTCAGGAAAAACCCCGCCCGGGACTGAGCGCAAAGAGAGCAGAAAATTCAGCGATGGGCCGATCAGGATCGTGCATCAAACTAGAGATTCTCGGTGTCACGTGCAGCACAGTGGCAACACCTTACCCCACTTTGCCCAAGCTGCCAATGGCCAGACGCCTCTTTACCCGAAAAGAGATCGACGGCAGCTGCAAGCCACGCCTTGCGGGCACTGTAGCGGCAGCGGGCGGCAAACGCCGGATGGAACTTTGAAGAGCGCGCCGGGACCGGTAAGATGCGCGTCTATCTTTACCTTGCAGACTCTTCAGGACATCCCGCCATGAGCATCAAATCGGACAAGTGGATTCGCCGCATGGCGCAGGAACACGGCATGATCGAGCCGTTCGTCGAGCGCCAGGTGCGTGGCGAACAGGATAACCGGGTCATCTCTTTCGGCGTTTCGAGCTACGGCTACGACGTGCGCTGCGCCGACGAATTCAAGGTCTTCACCAATATCAACTCGGCCACCGTCGACCCGAAGAACTTCGATGCCGGCAGCTTCGTCGACATCAAGAGCGACGTGTGCATCATCCCGCCCAACTCCTTTGCACTGGCACGCACCGTGGAGTACTTCCGCATCCCGCGCGACGTGCTGACCATCTGCCTGGGCAAGAGCACCTATGCGCGTTGCGGCATCATCGTCAACGTGACCCCGCTGGAGCCTGAATGGGAAGGCCACGTGACGCTGGAGTTCTCCAACACCACCACGTTGCCGGCCAAGATCTACGCCAACGAAGGGGTGGCGCAGATGCTGTTCCTGCAGTCGGACGAGCCATGTGAAGTGTCCTACCGGGACCGCGGCGGCAAGTATCAGGGCCAGCGTGGCGTCACCCTGCCACGTACCTGACCGACAGGCGTTGGGAATTTCACTGCCTTTTGACACTCCAACCTGTAACCCTGCCGATTTGCATAAAGCGGGTCGGCTGTTGTCAGGAGGTGCCAATGAAACTCCACCCAACGATCAGTGCGAAGTTGGCTGGCTTGCAGCCCAATCACATCGGGCTGCTGTCCTGGTCACTGCTGGCTGACCCATTGCCGATGAATGCTGGCGGTGTGCCAGGGCAGCCTGATCCGGACACGCCGCAGCCCGGCCAGCCGGGTGATACGCCCATGGAACCCGGTGAGCCTACCCTTCCCGATGAGCCGCCTCCGGCGCCCGTGGCCTGACGCATCTCATAGCGGCCATACCCGGCCGGCGCCCGCCAGATAGACCTGGCTGGTGCTGGCGGGCTCGATTTCCCAACCGCCCGTGAACTCCCCGAAAGCTGGCAACAGGCTGACGTGTTCGTCGATCAAAAAGCACGGCAGGCGAAGCCGTTGGCGGGCCCTGCCGCGCAATACGAAGACCGGGTGGACGTGCCCTGAAAGCACCGTGAGCGTCGGATGCTCCTTGGGTTCGTGTTGCAGGGCAAATGGCTCCACCACATAAGGTTCATCCACCACGTCGATCCCCAGCTCCACGGGTGGATCCCCTGCGTTGCGGTCATGGTTGCCGCGTATCAGCACGATGCTCAACCCGGGGTGACGTGCTCGCCAGGCTTGCACCCGGGCCAGCGTAGCCGGCGCCCGCGCAGTACGGGCATGCAGGAAATCACCCAGCACGATCAGTTGCTCGCACTCATGTTCGGCAAGCAGTGTGTCGAGCCGGGCCAAGGTGGCTTCGGTAGTGCCTCTGGGAACGGGTTGGTGCAAGGCCCTGTAGCTCGCCGCCTTGCCGATGTGCACATCGGCCAGCAGCAAGGCCTTGCGGGCCGGCCAATACACGGCTTTGTCCGGGAGCAGCCAGAGTTTCTGCCCGGCCAGTTCGATGGCGCAATGTGTCGTCATGTGTGGATCGCCAGGCCGTCGATGGCAAGCGAGATAACCGCTGCCCCATGAATGCGTTTGGTCGTTATCGGGTTCAACCTGCAATGCTCTCCAATTCCGCCACCATCCGCGCAATGCGGTCGGCCAGTTTTTCCGTGCTGAGGGTTTCACGCAGTCCTTCGACCAGCAGCGCGAACGCCAGCGGCCCGGTGCGCTCCATCACGCGCAAGTCCAGCCTGAGGTCGGTCAGCTTCAGTAGCTGGCCCCGAAGCCGATCGATTTCCAATTCTTCACTCAGTACCTCATCACGTGCCTGGCCCAGCAGCAGGTTGCCTGCATCGTGCTTGCGGAAGACCTCGTAGAACAGCCCGCTTGAGGCCTGGATCTGGCGCATGCTCTTTTGCGCCGCAGGATAGCCACCGAATACGAGCCCTGCGATCTGGGCGATTTCCCGGAACCGCCTCAATGCCATTTCCCCGGCATTGAGGCTGGCAAGCACATCCTCCAATAGATCTTCGGTACTCAACGCCCGGGGCAGGTAGCTGGCCCAATCCACCGGTCCAGGGCTAAGCAGCTCGAAGCCATAGTCGTTGACGGCGATGGAAACCGACAGCGGTTGCTCGCGGCTGACACGCCAGGCAATCAGGTTGGCCAGCCCCATGTTGGCCATGCGCCCGGCAAAGGGGTACACGAACAGGTGCCAGCCCTGCCTGGACTTGAACGTCTCTGCAAGCAGGGTCCCTGTCGTCGGCAGCGCCGACCACTGGGCTTGTACCGTGAGCAATGGCCTTACTGCGCGCATTTCAGGGCTATCGAAGCGCCCGTGCGCGGCGGCGTCAAGTTGTTGCACCACAGCGTCGGCCAGTTCGCTGGAAAGTGGCATGCGCCCGCCGTTCCAGCGGGCCACCGCCGCCTTTCGCGCGTTGCTGCGGCGTACATAGGCGGTCATGTTTTCCACGCGAACCAGCTCCAGCACGCGGCCGGCGAACACGAAGGTGTCCCCGGGCCTCAAGCGTGAGATGAACGCCTCTTCCACGCTGCCTAGGTTCTTGCCGCCACCGCCTTTGCTCCAGTATTTCAGGTGCAGCGAAGCGTCACTGACAATGGTGCCGATGCCCATCCGATGGCGGCGCGCCAAGCGCTCACTGGCAACCCGGTACAAGCCGTCGGGGTGCATTTCAACACGTTGATAGTCGGGGTAGGCGCTGAGCGAGCTGCCGCCATGGCAAACGAAGTCCAGTGCCCATTGCCACTGGCTGTCGCGCAGGTCGGCAAAGGCCCAGGTGCTGCGCACTTCAGCGAGCAGTTGCTGCGGATCGAACCCGCTGCCCAGGGCCATGCTGACCAGGTGCTGAACCAGTACATCCATGCACAGGCGCGGCGACCGGCGGCCCTCCAGGTGGCCTGCCGCCAGGGCCTGACGCATGGCGGCGGCTTCCACCAGCTCCAGGCTGTGGGTGGGCACAAGGGTGATGCGCGAGCGCCGTCCAGGCGCATGCCCGGAACGCCCTGCGCGCTGCATCAAACGGGCGATCCCTTTTGCCGAACCGATCTGCAGGACGCGCTCGACCGGCAGAAAGTCCACGCCCAGGTCCAAGCTCGATGTACAGACGACGGCTTTGAGCGTGCCTTCCTTGAGGCTGCGCTCGACCCAGTCGCGGGTGTCACGTGCCAGGCTGGCGTGATGCAACGCAATCAGGCCCGCCCAGTCGGGGCGCTCTTCGAGCAGGGCCTGGTACCAGAGTTCGGCCTGCGCCCGGGTGTTGGTGAAGACCAGGCAACTGCTGCTGGCGTCGATTTCCCGGCTCACCTGCTTCAACATTTTCAGGCCGATATGCCCTGCCCATGGGAAGCGCTCGATGTGCTCGGGCACAAGGGTATCGACCTGCAGCACCTTGTCCTGGCGCCCGCGCACCAGCTGACCACCTTGGGGCAGCAACACGTCCAGGGCATGCTGCAGGTTGCCGAGGGTGGCCGACAACCCCCAGGTCGGCAGGCCAGGGTGCCAACGGCGCAGGCGGGCCAACGCCAGTTGCAGCTGAACCCCCCGCTTGTTGCCGAGCAGCTCGTGCCACTCATCGACCACCACCATGCGCAGCGTCGCGAAGTCATTGCTGGCCTGGGCTCGGGTCAGCAGCAGCGTCAGGCTTTCAGGTGTGGTGACCAGCACGCTGGGCATGCGCCGGGCCTGGCGTGCGCGCTCGGCGCTGCCCGTGTCGCCGCTGCGCACGCCAACGCTCCAGGGCAGGCCCATCTCGTCGATAGGCGCCTGCAGCGCCCGAGCCGTATCGGCTGCCAGGGCGCGCATGGGGGTGATCCAGATGACCTGGAGTGGCGCCGCGTGACGCCCCTGGGCCTGGGCCTTGAATGCCCGCAGGGCCGCCAGCCAGACCGCATACGTCTTGCCAGCGCCGGTGTTGGCATAAAGCAGGCCTGACTCCCCCCGCTCGACGGCGGCCCACACCTTGCGCTGGAAAGCGAACGGCTTCCAGCCGCGTTGAGCGAACCAGGCATTGGCAAGATCGGTGGTGGTGGGCATCAGGCAGGCAGTCCCTCGAAGGCTGTGCTTCTAAAGACCACCGCTGCAAGGTATTGGTTTACTTGTCAGTTGGCCAGCAGATTGCCGCTGCGGCACACCTGCTCGCCGGCGACATGGGCGATCACCATGCCTGCCGTGGCCATGCGCCGCACGCTGCGCGCATACAGCAGTCCAGGCTGGCTGTTGCGCAGGGGCATGACGCGATCACTGAGCGGGTCGATGACCTCGGCAATCAGTTGACCTGCCTCCAGGTACTGCCCTGGCTTGGCGTGGTACACCAGCAACCCGCCCGCCACAGCCGTGATCGGCTCCACAGCAGCCAGTGGCGTGGCTGGCCAGCGCAAGGGCGGCAGGGCAGGGGCATGGCCCTGGATAACGCCAGCATGGGTCAGGAAGTCGAGAATGGCCTGGCAGTCCTGACGCGCCAGGTCATGGCTCACATCAGCCTGACCGCGCAGTTCGAGGGTGACCGAACACGTGCCCGCCGGGATGGGGAAGCGTTTGCCAAAGCGCTGTTGCAGTTGCCACCACAGCAGGCTGAAGCACTCGTCAAATGACTGCCCGCCCGAATCAGTCGCCAATAGGCTGGCCTGGACACCCAGGTAACGGGCCAAGGGCTCGAACTGCGGCCAGGCGTCTGGAGTGGTGTAGAGGTGTTCGACGGCCTCGAAGTCGCAGTGCAGGTCCAGAACCAGGTCGGCATCGCACGCCAGGCGCTGCAGGATCAGGCGCTGCGCTTGCAGGGGGGTACGTGCCGGATGGGCATCCAGGCCGCGGCGCAGGTATTCGCGGATCAGTGCCTGGTTGTGGAGCGGGTCCTGGGTCAGGTGGGCCTCGACCTGATCACCGATGGTGTCTGACAGGTCGACGAAATTGCGGTTGAAGTTCTCGCCACTTTGCAACTCGAACCGGCCCAGCGGGGCGTCGAGCAGCACCTGCTCAAGGCCCACTGGGTTGGCGACCGGCACCAGGATAACCTCGCACTGCAGGTGGCCTTGCTGGTCCAGTTCCAGCAACTGGCGCTTGAGGTGCCAGGCCACCAGCATGCCGGGCAATTCGTCGGCATGCAGCGAGGCCTGGATGTACACCTTGCGACCACTGCGTGGCCCGAAGTGAAAACTGTGCAGTTGGCGGGTTACCCCAGGAACAGGGGAAAGAATGTCGTGGGTCGAGTGGTGCATGATGGTCCTGAATACGGGGCTGTACGGTCTGGGGCACGGGTTGAGCCTTCAGATGAAAGCACAGTTTCGCCGCCAGCGCCTCACGCCAGCCCCTCGCCGCCACCTGCGATCCCGATCAGGCCAGCAAGGCCTGCAAGGTCGCCAAGTCGTCAGCCTCCTCGACAGGCTTGTCCAGACGCCAGCGCAACATGCGCGGAAAGCGCACGGCAATGCCGCTCTTGTGGCGCTTGGACAGGGCGATGCCTTCAAAGCCCAGCTCGAACACCAGCGTAGGCGTGACGCTGCGCACTGGGCCGAAGGTTTCCTGGGTGGTCTTGCGCACGATGGCATCGACCTTGCGCATCTCCTCGTCGGTCAGGCCGGAATAGGCCTTGGCGAAGGGGATCAGCGTGCGGTCCGGGGTGCCGGCAGGGCTGTCCCAGACCGCGAAGGTGTAGTCGCTGTACAAGCTGGCGCGCCGTCCGTGACCCCGCTGGGCGTAGATCAGCACGGCATCGACGCTGAACGGGTCGATCTTCCACTTCCACCAGGTGCCCATGTCCTTGGTGCGGCCAACGCCATACAGGGCCTCGCGCTGCTTGAGCATCATGCCTTCCACGCCCAGGCTGCGTGACTGCTCCCGCTGCCGGGCAAGGTCCGCCCAATCGGGCCCTTCGAGCAGTGGGGAGAGCAATACAGGTGCCAGTGGGGAGGCCTCAAGCACGCGCTCGAGCTGCGCGCGCCGTTCATGCTGCGGGCGACTGCGCCAGTCCTCGCCTTGCCACTCCAGCAAGTCATAGGCCTGCAACACCACCGGGGCATCGCTCAGCAATCTCTTGCCCAAGGTCTTGCGACCCAGGCGCTGCTGCAGCAGGGCAAAGGGCTGCACGGACGCCTCTGCCTTGGCATCGCTCGCTTTCCAGACCAGGATCTCGCCATCGAGCACCACGCCATCGGGCAGGGTCTGGGCCAGGCTCTGCAACTCGGGAAAACGTTCGGTGACCAGCTCCTCGCCGCGCGACCAGACCCACAACTGCCCGTCGCGCTTGACCACCTGTGCCCGGATGCCATCCCACTTCCATTCGATTTGCCAAGCGCTGGGCGGCCCGAGCAGCGTATCGAACTGTTCGACCGGGGTCTGCAGAGGGTGCGCGAGAAAGAACGGATACGGCTGCCCACCACGCTGGCTATGCTCGTCGGCAGATTCGGGCGCGATCAGTTGAAGGTAGCGCTCGGCGGTTGGCCGGTGGCTGATGTCGGTATACCCGACCAGCCGCTGGGCTATCCGCTTGGCATCCAGCTCCGCCAACTGGGCCAGGGCACGCGTGACCAGCAGCTTCGATACGCCGACGCGGAAACTGCCGGTGATCAGCTTCAGGCACAGCATCAGGCTGGGGCGATCCAGCCGTGCCCATAAAGGTGGCAGACGTTGCTGGAGCTCTTCCGGGGGCAGGCCGCGCAACGGCAGCAGGTAGCTTTCGACCCAGTGCGCCAGGCCTTCGTCATCGCCCTCCTGGGTGTCGGGCAGCAGCAGCGAAATGGTCTCGGCCAGGTCGCCTACCGCCTGGTAGCTTTCCTCGAACAGCCAGTCCGGCAGCCCTGCCATCGCGCCGGCCAGTTCGCGCAGTACCCGAGTGGGTACCAATTGACGCGGCCGCCCGCCAGCCAGGAAATACACCGCCCAGGCGGCGTCCTGGGCCGGTGCGCTGGCGAAGTATTCACGCAGGGCCTGGAGCTTGGCATTGCTGGAGGTGGTGCCATCGAGGCGCAGGTACAGTTCGGCGAAGGCTTTCATGCGCCCGTCTCCCCAGCTGTAGCGTCATCTTCCTCACCGTATTCGGTAACGAATGCGCGGGCGTCGAGCCCCTGTTCATTCAGGTAGCGCACCAGCACGCCCACCGATCCATGGGTGACCATGACCCGTTCGGCGCCTGTCTGGCCGATGGCCCACAGCAGCCCAGGCCAATCGGCGTGGTCCGAGAGCACGAAGCCCCGGTCCACACCGCGTCTGCGCCGGGTGCCGCGCAGCAGCATCCAGCCACTGGCGAACGCGTCGCTGTAATCGCCGAAGCGTCGCATCCAGCTGCTGCCGCCAGCGGACGGCGGGGCCATCACCAGGGCGGTGCGCAATAGCGGGTCGTTGCGTGCAATATCGCCGGCATAGCGGGTTTCAGGTAAATACACGCCCGCTTCGCGATACACCCTGTTCAGCGGCTCGACGGCGCCGTGCACCAGAATCGAGCCGATGCTGGGGTCCAGGCCATGCAGGATGCGCTGCGCCTTGCCGAAGGCGTAGCAGAACAGCACGCTGGCCTTGCCCTGTTCGCTGTTGGCCCGCCACCAGGCGTTGATCCCGGCGAACACATCCGCCTGGGTCGGCCAACGGTAGATGGGCAGGCCAAACGTCGATTCGGTAATGAAGGTATGGCAGCGTACGGGCTCGAACGGCGCGCAGGTGCCGTCGGGCTCGACCTTGTAGTCGCCCGACGCCACCCACACCTCGCCTTGATACTCCAGGCGCACCTGCGCCGACCCCAGCACATGCCCGGCAGGGTGCAGGCTCAAGGTCACGCCGTGGTGCAACAGGCGCTCGCCGTAGGGCAGGGTCTGCAAATTGACGTCCATGCCCAGGCGGCTGCGCAGGATGCCGGCGCCCGGGTCTGCGGTGAGGTAGTGGCGATTGCCGGAACGCGAGTGGTCACCGTGGCCATGGGTGATCACGGCGCGGTCTACCGGCCGCCAGGGATCGATGTAGAAATCGCCGGGCGGGCAGTACAGGCCTTCGGGTCGAGCGATGACGAGGTCCATGGCACACGCACTGGTAGGGAGTTACCAGTTAGGAGCCGCTGCGGCCAGGGGAAGTTCGACCGGTGGTTTCTTCACCCCTTGACCGCCGCAAGCGCTGCACGCCGCCGGCCGTTTCTACTTGCCCGGTACCAGGGTCAGGCGCTGGGTGCCATAGGCACGCGCGAAGTGCTGAGGCGCAAGGGGCATGACAGCGAAGCGGCCCTTGAACCAGGCCTCAAGGCCATCCCCGTAATGTGGGCTGGCCGGATTGCCGGACTGGCCGCTGCTGGTCAGCACCTGGAGGGGTTCAGCCTGGCTGAAGTCCACGATCAGCCGCGCCGATGCCGGCAGGCGGGTGACGAAGTCGCTTCCCCAGGCGTAGGGGGTGAAGGCAAGCGTGCTGAAGTCGCCGCCTGCAGGCTGCGCAGGGCGGCTGATGGCATCACCCAGCCCATGGTAGGCCGGTGCAGGCCATTGGTATTGGTGCAGTTTGCCCCATTGCCAGGCGCTGCGGTCGGTGCCCAGTTGGGCGATGCCCGTGTCCATTGCCGCGACCAGGCTGCGGGCCAGGATGGCGGGTTTGTCTTCCTTCTGTGGCGTACTGCGGTCGTCCCAGAACGGGCTGTCATCCCGGCCCAGCAGGTGATCGGCCTGTGCCGAGAACGACAAGCGTGCATTGCTGACCAATGCCTGCCAGGCCGCTCCCGCTTCCGGTCCCAAGTCATCGAGGAATGTCTGACGGGCGACAGCCTGGAGGAACAGGGCGTACAGCGCAGCATCTGCCGACACTGGGCTCAAGCGACCATCGAATGCCTTGAGCCTGGCCAGCGCCGTACGGGCCTTTTCGCGCTGATCGGCGGGCAAGGCATTGATGGCCTGCTGCAGCGGGCCTGCCATGCCTGGCGCTTCGAACATCTGCTTGAGCTTGCCGGCCAACAAGGTGACCTGGTCGTTCTGCAGCGCCATCAGGCTGCGGCTATCAAGGCGGCCACTGCCGGCGAGCTGGCCCAGGCGCTCGGCACGCTCCGGGTAGTACCAACTGCTCGACAGCTGCATGCCGTAGCCGCGCGGCAGGCTGCGCTGGTTGGCGTGGCCGATCCAGCCAGCGGTCGGGTCCTGATCGTATGGGTGCAGCATGGGGTCGGCATAGCCATCCCAGTCATAGCGCCCATCCCACCCCGGCGAAGGCAACAGGCCTTGGCCTTCTCGGCGATTGGGGTAGCGCCCGCTCACCTGCCAGCCAATGTGCGATGCTTCGGCGAAGACGAAGTTCAGCGCCGCAGCCGTGACATCACGGGTGCTGTCGAATGCGCGCTCCACGGTCTTGGCGCGGGTCAGGTCGAACAGTGCATCAAGGCTGCGATCGCCCTTGAACTGCGGCAGGTTCAGTGCAAGGCCCAGGCTGGCATTGCCCGACTGGCCAAGTAGCGTGCCATGGCGGGTGTCGTGCATCACTTCGCGCACTGGGCGCTCGCCGCGCACCAGGAAGGTCTCGGTGTGCGCCCTGGCTGCAACCCATTTGCCGTCCGCCAGGTAACTGACCTGATTGCCCTGGTGGCGCAGTTTTTCCAGGAACAGGTCCTGGTTGTCGGCCATCACCGCGCTGCTGGTCCAGGCCAGCTGGCCGTTGTAGCCAGCCAGCACGATCGGCAGGCCCGGCAGCGACAGGCCGGCCACTTGGTACTTGCTGGAGTGGATCTGCACCGGGCTCAGCGCCCAGGCTGCACGGCTGTCGCTGGCCAGCAGGCTCTTGCCGCTGCGGCTGCGTTGCGGGCCGATGGCCAGGTTGGCCGAACCGGGACTGCCCAGCAGATCAAGGTCGCCCAGTTTTTGACTGGCAGCTGCCAGGGCAGACAACCCCGGCAACTGACTGGCAAGGTCCAGGCCCTTGAGCTTGGCTGCTTCGCCTTCGGGAAGCGGTTCGTCGGCGGCACCGGGTAGCAGCCAGGCCAGCTTGTCGCTGCCGACTTTCTGCGCCAGGGTCAATGCACTGATCTCTTCTTGCAGGTTGACCGACTGACTGAAGGCATACAGCGAAAACATCAGCGCGCAGTCTTCGGGCTTCCAGTACTCGGGGCGGTAGCCGCTGTTGGCCAGGTCCGCTGGCAGCTTGTCGCGGTAGCGGAACAGGTAGGCGTTGACCCCGCGCGCATAGACGTCGAAGAAGCGCTTGAGCCGTGGCGATGCGTCGGCGTACAGCTGCGCCGCGCTTTGCTTGAGGTTGGCCGCCCGCATCAAGCGGTCGATATCCAGTGCATCACGGCCGGCCACTTCAGCCATGCGCCCTTGGGCGAGCAACCGCATGGCGACCATCTGCTCGATCCGGTCCCCGGCATGCACGTACCCCAAGGTGAAGAGCGCGTCATGGAACGAGCTGCTCTCGATCAGCGGAGCGCCCATGGCATTGCGCCTGACCGACACGTTCTGGGCCAGGCCCTTGATCGGCTGCACGCCGCTGGACGGCGGCAGGCTGTCCTGTTGGGCGGTGGTCTGGCAACCGGCCAGGCCAAGTGAACCGAGCAGCAGGGCAGCCGTTGCAGCGCGCGGGCGGAAAAAGAAAAGGGCGGGGGCGGCCATGGCAAGGCTCCTGCAAGGCGTAGCGGGTATGGAAAGGCGCTAAGGTAGTGAGCAGGCCGCCTGGGTGCAAGGCCTGCCCCGGCTTTATTTCGGCACACTGCCCCAGCGGTGGATGAGTGGCAGGACTCTGTCGGCAATTTGCCAATCCGTGGCCATGACGCTGGGGTACCCAAGCGCGCCTTGCAGCGGGTCAAACCTCGAAATGCTCAGCCATGGCGTCGGAAAAGTGCGTGCAGTTGATGCGGGTGTACTGCACATAGTTACGTGTGATCGCAAAGGATTCGCCAGGCATGAGCAGCACATCGTGCTGTTCGAGTTGGCGCACGAAAGGATGCAGGTCGGCGATATCGGGGTGATGGACCCACAGAAACATGCCGCCTTGGGGCGTGATATCGAAGCGCCAACCACGGTCTGTCAGCGTGCGCTGGGTCTGGGCCTGCTGTCGAATCAGGCGTTGCTGCAGATCGCTCATGTGCCTGGCGTAGGTGCCGTCGGTGAGGATGGTGTTGACGAAGCGCTCGCAGAACGCAGGCACCGCCACGCAGGTGAGCAGTTTCAGGCGCATGAGCGGTTCGACCAGTGCAGCCGGGCAAGCGATGTAGCCCACGCGTAGCGAGGCGGACAGGCATTTGGAGAAACTGCCGATATAGATGACCTGCTGCAGGTTGTCCAAGCCGGCGAAGGTCTGGCGTACACCCGGGCTGAAGTCGCCATAGACATCGTCTTCGACGATGTAGAAGCCGTGTTCGATCGCCAGTCTCAGCACGCCGAAGGCGTTGTGCGGGCTGACGTTGCTGCCGGTGGGGTTGTGGAATGTGCTGTTGCAGAAGAATGCCTTGACCTTGTGCTGGACCAGGTGCCGCTGCATGTCCTCAAGGTCCGGGCCGTCTTGCAGCCGACGGATGCCGATCACGTGCCCGCCGGCCAGCTGGATCAGCTTGATCAGGTTACCGTTGCAGGGCTCGTCGACGAACACGTGGTCGCCAGGGGCGATCAGCAGACGGGCCACCAGGTCCAGGGCCTGGGTGGCGCCCAATGTGCTGAGTAATTGCTGTGGACCTACATCGATCTGGGTCATGCGCCGCAGGTGCACGCACAGCTGCTTGCGCATGGGCAGGTAACCCTGGATGTCGCCGTAATCGGCCAGCGAGCTTTGTTCCAGGCGCGCCGTGCGACGCACAGCCTTGGCCAGCAGCTCGGTGTCGCGCCAGGCAGGGGGCAGCCAACCGCAGCCGAGCTTGGTGTAGTGCTGGCCGCCTTGCAGCAGTTTGAACAGCGCGTCCCCGGCCATATGCCCAGGTGCCTCGTCTCTGGCTGGCGGCCGAGCGGTGCCGGCCATGAAATAGCCACGCCCTGGCACGGCCGTCAACAGCCCTTCGCTGACCAGGCGCCCATAGCTGGACACGACCTCGTGGTAGGTCGCACCCGTGCTGGCCGTGAGCTTGCGAATCGACGGCATGCGTTGCCCTGGCAGCCATTCGCTGGCAGCCAGACGCTGCCGGAGTTGATGAAGCAGAGTGTCAGCACGCATCGACGGGTCCGCCAGTGTTAGAAAAAACAGCCTAACAGTTAGCTGGAAACCGCGTCGACTGTTCGCCCGTGCTCGGCCGATCAATGAGAAGCTTCGGCGCATTCCATTCCTGCATCATCAGCGAGCACGCCATGACCGAAACCCTGCCAGCACGCACCTACCTGTATTTCATTGCGCAGTCGGTCAACCTCACCACGGCTGTGATGTCCGTGACCATGGCGGCCCTGGTCGGTGCTGCTCTGGCGCCCGATCCTGCGTGGTCAACGGTGCCCTACGGGTTTCAGTTTCTCTGCGTGATGCTGGCGACCTACCCGGTGTCGTGGCTGATGGGGCGCATCGGTCGTCGGCGCGCGTTCATGCTGGGTGCTCTACCCTTGGCCCTATCCGGCGTCAGCGGGTTCCTGGCCGTGCAGCACCAGCACTTTGTTGCCCTGATACTCAGCCACTGCGCATTGGGGGTGTATATCGCGTTCGCCAACTTCAACCGGTTTGCCGCTACCGACAACCTGACGCAACACCTCAAAGCGCGGGCGCTCTCACTGGTGGTGGCAGGCGGAGTGATCGCGGCAGTGGTGGGGCCGGCCTTGACCGGTTGGCTCAGGGATGTGGGTGGGTATCCGCTGTTCTCGCTGTGCT
Organism: Pseudomonas sp. UBA5666; assembly: GCF_002420785.1. NCBI lineage: Bacteria > Pseudomonadati > Pseudomonadota > Gammaproteobacteria > Pseudomonadales > Pseudomonadaceae > Pseudomonas > Pseudomonas sp. UBA5666. The sequence continues at coordinate 83,728 of NZ_DIIQ01000031.1, forward strand.
ACGCCGCCTTTGTCGGCCTGGCGCTCGTGTCGTGGTTGATAGCCCTTTGCTTGCCTAAAGAGAAACCGGTCAATCGCCCGCAGCAGGGCCTGCGAGCGTGCGAGGTAGGGCAGCTTGCGTCACGCAGGGTGCTGGTGGTGGCGATGAGCGTGGCAGCGCTGGGGTACGGCATCATGAACCTGTTGATGATCCAGGCTTCGCTGCACATGAAAGGTATGCACCAGGACTTCTCCGACGTGCGCATGGCCATCCAGTGGCATGTCGTGGCGATGTTTGCGCCTTCGTTCTTCACTGGCAGCATCATTCAACGGTTGGGCATCAAGGTGACGATCTGTGCCGGGTTGGGCCTGTTCGTGGTGAGCACGGCCTTGAACATGGGGTCTGGCAGTTATGCCGTGATGACGGCGGCACTGATAGCCCTGGGCCTGGGCTGGAACCTGACCTACGTGGGCGGGGGGGCGCTGCTGGCGCAGGCATTGCAAGATAGCCCGGGGGCGATGCGCCTGCAGGGCAAGAATGACCTGGCCATCGCCGTGTGTGCCACCCTCGGCGCCTTTACGCCATCCTTGTTGCTGGACACCGCAGGCTGGACGGGCACCAACGGTCTATGCATGGTGCTGTGCCTGGGGCTGTTGCTGGCCACCGCGCTTCGGTTGCCAGCCAAGCCAGGCACCTCGGCGCCCGGGCTGCAGACCGCACCGCGCCCGCGCTAACGGACAGGCGCGGTGCTGTCAAACGGCGGGACGGCTATCAGGCGCCGTGGCACTTCTTGAATTTCTTTTCGCTGCCGCAGGGGCACGGGTCGTTGCGGCCAACATCCTTGAGGGCGTTGCGCACCGGCTCCTGGTGACCGTGGTTGCAGTGCGGCCCGTGGACGTGGCCGTGGCCGTGATCATGGTGATGATCGTGGTCGTGGTCGCAGTCAGGGCCGTGAACGTGAGGCTGTTGGGACATTGCAGGGTTACTCCAGGTAATGATCGCCGGGCATTATCTCACCACCGCGCAACAAGTGCAGGTTCCGATGGATCAACAGGCCGGTGCCCAGTTCGGCCTTGAGCGTGTACTTCAAAGGCTGGTGGCTCTTGAGCATCTTGGCCAAGGGCTTGAGGCGCTGCCACAGGTTGGTTCGGGCGGTGATCTTGAAGGTGCGCTGGTCGTGCCCGCCAACACTGCGCCACAGGCTGGCTTCGTCTTCTGCCAGCAGCACATCGTTCAACCGCAGGGCATAGGACAGGTTGCGGATGAACAGGCGGCTGTCGTTGGGGTTTTCCACCCGCACGTGGAGCACGAATTCCTGTTGCAGCAGGCGGGCCTTGACCGTTTCCACCCTGACCAGGTGGATCTCCGGTTGCCGCCATTGCTCACCACCCCAGCTGACGCAGCCGGCCAGGAGCATCACCAACAAGGCAGGCAGCAGGACACGCAGGCGGGTCATCATGCTCAGCCACCCACATAGCTGGCGCAGCATTTCTTGAATTTCTGCCCGCTTTGGCAAGGGCAGGGATCGTTGCGCGTGGCGTTCAGGCCAACGGTGGGGTCGATGAAGTACCAGCGGCCATCGTGCTGCACGAAGGCTGAGCGCTCGCGGTGCTGGTGATCACCGTCCTGGTCGTGCCAGCGGGCAGTGAAGGTGACGAAGCCGTGTTCAGGCTGGCCACCGATCAGCTCGGCGTCTTCCACTTCCAGGCCCAGCCAGGTGCTCTGGGCACTCCAGGCGGCCATGGCGGCGCGATCGAGGCCGGCCTGTTGGGCTGGCAAGGTGGTCGCCACCAGGTAATCGACCAGCCCCAGCACATAGGCGCTGTAGCGTGAGCGCATCAGGGCTTGGGCGTCCGGTGCAGGCGTGCCGGCGTGGTAATGCCCGCAGCAGGCGTCGAGCACGTTGCCACTGCCGCATGGACAGACCGAAACACTCATCATCACCACCAGTATTTGCCGAAGTTTTCAGGGTTGGCCCAGAACCGCGCATTCAGCCAGTCAGGGACCTGCTTGTAGTCATGTAGATCATAGGTGAACAGGCTCAGCACCTGCTGGTCGCGTTGAAACTTCTCACTGGCCGACAGGGCCAGGGCGAAGAAGTCCGTGTCTTGCCAGCCGCAGGCGGCCAGGTCGGCCAGCACTGCGACTCGACTGGCGTTGAGATTGCGAATGCCACCCAGCAGTTCCAACCCGTTGCGCTTGGGCAGGTGTTCCAGGCAATCGACCAGAAGCGCCAGGTCGAAGCGCTGGGCTGCCAGTTCAGCCGGCAGCGGGCCCGGCGGCGCGCACGCCAGGCTCGCTTGTGGGTGGGCCTGCAGGAAGGCGTCAAGTGCCGGGAACCGCGTGCCCACCAGCAACAGGCGTTGCGGGGACACGCGCTCGAGCAAGGCGGCAAGCGCCTGCTGCGGTGTGCGTTGGGAAAAACCGTCGGTCATTGCCAGTCCTCATCAAGATCAGCCAAGACTATCGGGCCAGAGCCTGTCGGCATAGGGCCGTGGCATCCGGTCATGGCAAATAGCTGGCAGGCTGTGCAAGCAGCGTCTTTACTGCCCTGATCGGCCACGATGCCGATCCCCCCAAAAGAGGCGATGAGATGAGCATAGTACGCACAGCTGTACCTCTGGTTCTGCTCACCAGTGTGTTGACTGGTTGCGCGGGTTTGCAAAAAACCGACTGGCCCAAGTGTGCGGCGGTCGGCGGTGTGGGCGGCGCAGCGCTGGGCGCGATCGAAAGCTCGAGCTGGGCAGGTTGGGGCGCACTGCTCGGGGGCGGCCTTGCAGCGGGGTATTGCTGGGCCCATGGTGATGGCGACGAAGACGGCGATGGCGTACCCGACAGCCGTGACAAGTGCCCAGGGACGCCGCGCGGCGTCCAGGTCGATGCCAACGGTTGCCCGCCGCCTGCACCGCAGGTCGAGGCCGTGGTCGTCGAGCAAGTGGTGGTCGAGAAAGAAGAGGTGATCGTGATCCGCGATGTGCATTTCGAATTCGACTCTGCACGGCTGACCGCCGCCGACAAGCAGCGCCTCAATACCATCGCTACGCGCCTGAAGCAGGAAGCGCCGTCGGCCCGCCTGAGCGTGAGCGGCCACACCGACAGCGTGGGTGCCGACAGCTACAACCAGAAACTTTCCGAGCGCCGTGCCCACTCGGTCACCGACTATCTGGTCGAAAGCGGCATCCCGCGCAACAGCTTCGTGTCCGTGGTCGGGGCTGGCGAATCCCAACCTGTGGCTGACAACGCCACCGCCGAGGGGCGTGCCATGAACCGTCGTACGGAGATCAAGATCCAGCGCTGAAGCAGCAGCGCCCGCCCAGCGTATCGGCGCGGGCGCTTTGCAAACGCCATAGACGGTAATGGCCGGTGCCCATACATTGCCAAGCGCAGTGTGCGCTGGCGTGAGTCCCGACCGAGCGGTTAATGTGAAATGGTCGCGTTGGCCATCCCGGCAGTACGCCATACGGTGGGGCAGAGCATGAAATTCATCTTGAGCCTGGGCAAGCTCCTGACCATAGTCTTCTGGGGTGTAGTGCTGTACAACCAGATGGTGCCGCAACCTGTGCCGCTGAACCTGTTGATCAACGCCACGGGCCTGTTGCTGGTGCTGCTGCATTTGCTCGAAATGCTGTTTTTCAATGCCAGTCTGCGCGGCCGTAGCCATCGCTGGTTCGACCGTCTGCAGATCCTGTTGACGGGCATTTTCCACATCATGTCCATCCCCCGCGCGCAAGAGGCGCCACGAAATGCGTAATCTGATGTTGTTCGCCCTGTTGGCTGCGCCGCTTGCGCAGGCACAGAACCTCGAAGTACCCGCCAATTCCATGCTGCGCTTGCCGACCAAGTCGGCCGAGGTGCATCTGGAGCAGCTCAGGGTGGCGGACGATGCCACCTTGCTGCTTCCCGCCACGCTCGCCTCGCTGACGGTCGATCGGCTGGAGCTGGGCCGTGATGCGCGTATCGCCGTGGCGCCGGCCGATACCCCGCTCCTGATCGAAGCGGCCAGTGCCAGCCTGGGTGAAGGCAGTGAGTTCAGTGCGCCGGGCGCGCCTGGGACTTATGAACGTGCCGCGCGTTCAGGGCGCGGGCTCGACCTCAAGCTTGCCCAGGTGCAGGGCGAACAACTGTCCATCGACGCCCGCGGCGGCGCGGGTGCGCCAGGGTTCGCCGGGCTCGATGGTGCCAACGGCCAGGCCGGTGGTTGCACCTGGGGCCGTGCCAGCCGTGGCTTCAATGGGGATGATGGCGGCAATGGCCACGACGGAGCACCGGGTGGTCGAATTCGCCTGAGCGTGCCCGAGGCCTTCCCTGCCGAGCGCATCAGGGTGCGCCTGGACGGTGGCGCGCCGGGCAAGCCTGGGGCAGCAGGCCAGGCGGGCAAGGGCGGTGCGAGCAAAGGTTGCCTGGTCTACCGCACCTCGCCGGGCAACAGTGGCCGCGCCGGGCAACCCGGTCAGCCAGGCCTTGCCGGGGCTGCCGGCGAGCTGATCCTGCAGCGACTCTGATCGCTGCGGGTACGCTCAGAACATCAGGCGGGCACTGGCCACGGCGACCACGGCCAGGCCCAGCAGCAGGTTCACCCCCACCATCCGGCGGATGCGCCCCAGCACGGCCGCCGCGCCTGGCCAGTCCTCGGCCTGGACCGCCGTTTTCATTTCTGGCAGCAGCAACGCCTGGATGCGCATGAACAGGGCGAACATGACGATACCGCCCCCGATCATCACCTGGACATACCGCGGCGCAGTTTCGAAGCCATTGAAGCGCAGGTGAATCATGCCCACGCCGCTTATCGCCAGAATCGCCACGGCCACCCAGACCCAGCCGAAGAAGCGTCGGAAAACTTCCACCCACAACCGCAGCCTGGCAGGCCCGTCCAGCGCTGCACCCGTTGCCGGGCGCAGCACCATCCAGGCGAAGAACATGCCACCCACCCACACCAGGGCGGCCAGAACGTGCAGAGTGTAGGGCAGGGCAAAGGCAGTCATCCGGATCTCCATGCGGCATAAACAGCGTGAGCGGGGTATGATAGCCGCCCTATGCGCGATACTGAAAATATATCCAGCCCTTCGGGCGCCTGCACACCATGATCAGCACTGAACTCAAAGCCACCATCCAGGGCGCCTACACGCGATTTCTCGAAGCCAAGAGCCTCAAGCCGCGTTACGGCCAGCGCCTGATGATCGCCGAGGTGGCCAAGGTCCTCGGGGATATTCCCTGCGACGACGAAGGCCGCCGTGCCGGCGAGCCCGCCGTCGTGGCGGTGGAGGCGGGCACCGGTACCGGCAAGACGGTCGCCTACAGCCTGGCGGCCATTCCGGCGGCCAAGGCGGCAGGCAAGCGCCTGGTCATCGCCACCGCGACCGTGGCGCTGCAGGAGCAGATCGTCTTCAAGGACCTGCCTGACCTGATGCGCAACAGCGGGCTGAATTTCAGCTTTGCCCTGGCCAAGGGACGGGGCCGCTACCTGTGCCTGTCCAAGCTCGACATCCTGGTCCAGGAAGGTCATGCCCAGACGTCCCAGGCGCAGCTGCTGGAGGAAGAAGGCTTTCGCATCGACGTGGACGAGCGCAGCCTGAAGCTGTTCAACAGCATGATCGAAAAGCTGGCCGGCAACCGCTGGGACGGTGATCGCGACAGTTGGCCAGAGAGCCTCGAAGACGAGGACTGGGCACGGCTGACCACCGACCACAGCCAGTGCACCGGCCGCCACTGCCCCAACTTCCAGCAGTGCGTGTTCTACAAGGCCCGTGAAGGGATGGGAAAGGTAGACGTGATCGTCACCAACCACGACATGGTGCTGGCCGACCTGGCGCTGGGCGGCGGTGCGGTGCTCCCGGCCCCCCGCGACACCATGTACGTGTTCGACGAAGGGCATCACCTGCCAGACAAGGCCATCGGCCACTTCGCTCATTATTCACGGCTGCGTTCGACGGCCGACTGGCTCGAGCAGACCGCCAAGAACCTGACCAAGCTGCTGGCCCAGCACCCCCTGCCGGGTGACCTGGGCAAGCTGATCGAACAGGTCCCTGAGCTTGCCCGCGAAATCCGCACCCAACAGCAGTTCATGTTCACGCTGTGCGAGCAGGTGGCCGATTTTCGTCCAGGCGAGGACAACGAAGGCCGAGAACGCCCTCGCTATCGTTTTCCAGGTGGCGTGGTGCCCGATGAAATCCGCGAGGTTGGCGTCGAGCTGAAAAAAGGCTTCGCCCGCCTGAACGATGTGTTCACCCGCCTGACCGACCTGCTCAAGGAAGGCATGGGCGGCGAGGTCAGCATTGGCATCGCCAGCCACCAGGCCGAGGAGTGGTACCCGCTGTTCGGTAGCCTGCAGACCCGTGCCCAGGGCAACTGGGAGTTGTGGACGGCGTTCACCGCCGAAGACCCCGAGGACAGCCCGCCCATGGCCCGCTGGCTTACCTTGGCCGAGAGCGGGGCCCTGTTCGATATCGAGGTCAATGCCAGCCCCATTTTGGCGGCCGAGATGCTGCGGCGCAGCTTGTGGAATGTGGCACACGGCGCCTTGGTCACCTCGGCGACCCTGACCGCGCTGGGCAAGTTCGACCGCTTTCGCATGCGCTCGGGATTGCCCCGCGATGCAGTTTCCTGCGTGGTGCCCAGCCCGTTCGTGCACGGTGATGCAGGCCTGCTGCGGGTACCGGACCTCAAGGCTGACCCCCGTGACGCCGCTGGCCACACCGCGGCCATCATCCGCGAGCTGCCGGGCATCGTCGAGGATGCCCGTGGTGCGCTGGTGTTGTTCTCGTCACGCAAGCAGATGCAGGATGTGTTCGATGGCCTGGACCGGGACTGGCGCAAGCTGGTGCTGATCCAGGGCAACCTGTCCAAGCAGGAAACCCTGAACAAGCACAAGGCCCGCGTCGACGACGGCCAGCACAGCGTGCTTTTCGGCCTGGCCAGCTTCGCCGAGGGCGTCGACTTGCCGGGCGCCTATTGCGAGCATGTGGTCATCGCCAAAATCCCGTTCGCCGTGCCTGACGACCCCGTCGAGGCCGCCTTGGCAGAATGGATCGAAGCGCGAGGCGGCAATCCGTTCATGGAAATTGCCGTACCCGATGCCTCGTTGCGCCTGATCCAGGCGTGTGGCCGACTGTTGCGCACCGAGCAGGACCGCGGTGTCATCACCTTGCTGGACCGGCGCCTGGTCACCCAGCGCTACGGCAAGGCTATCCTCAATGCGCTGCCGCCATTTCGGCGGGAGATTTCCTGACGGCCGGAGCGCTTGCGCCGGCACGTTGTCCAACCTCAGTCGTGGGCCATTAGGGCCCTGAAGGAGAGACTCCGCCCTATGGTTCGCCGTACCTTGCCCGCTGTCATCGCTTTGCTGTTGAGCCCGCCGTTGCTGGCGGGGCAGCAGACGTTGTTCAGCTTCGTGCGCCCGGCCTCAGTGGTCAATGTCGAAACCGTGGACGCCGGCATGCCCCAGTACAACGCCGAGCAGACCGCTCAGGGCGAGGTGTTGCGACGCGTGGTGTTCAACGCTGCCGAGCGTCCGACCTTGCGCATGAGCCCACAGAGCGGCACTTGGGACTGGTCTTCCGGCCGCTACCTGACCCTGCGTCTGCAGAACGCGATGGCCTGGGCGCTGACCTTGGATGTGACGGTGAAGGGCAATGACGGCCGTACACTGACCAGCCGCATCGACTTGCCGGCAGGGCCTGCGCAAACGGTGATGGTGCCGTTGACGGCGCGTTCGCCCCTGCAGGAAGGGCTGCGTGCGGGCCCACCCATGCCGTGGAGCTTTAGCGGCCAGCGCGTGCTGCTCGGCAGCAGCACGGGCGCGGTGGACCTTGCACAGGTCGCTGCGGTCAGCCTGAGCATCCCTGCCCCCAAGGCAGCCCAAAGCCTGCTGATCGAACGCATGGGCATCCAGGATGACGACCAGGCATGGCAAGCGGCCTACCACGAACTCATCGATGCCTACGGGCAGTCCACGCGCGGCACGTGGCCTGAGAAAGTGACCAGCGACGAGCAACTCAAGGCGAGCGCCGGGCGCGAACAGCAGCAGATCAAGGGGTGGCTGGCCGAGCGTGAAAAGCAGCCACTGGATACCTATGGCGGCGTGACAGCGGGCACGCCCTTCGAGGCGACCGGGTTCTTTCGCACCGAAAAACGTGAGGGGCGCTGGTACCTGGTCACGCCGCTGGGCCACCCGTTCTACTCCCTGGGCGTCAATGCCGTGGCCGCAGATGGCGGGCGCACCTATGTGGCGGGTCGCGAGGCCATGTTCAAGGCGCTGCCGCAACAAGGCGAGCCCTTGTCCGCCTTCTATGGCGAGGGCAACAACGATGATGGCAATGCCTCGTCCCAGGGGCGCGCCTTCAAGAAGGGGCGCTGGTTCGACTTCTACGCCGCCAATCTCGAACGCACCCACGCAGCCCCTTGCCAGGTGGCCGACCCGCAGGCGTCAGCGCAGCCGGTCAATTGCCCGCCCGCCAAGTTGGACAGCGCCCGCTGGCAGCGCCATACGCTCGACCGGCTGCAGGCCTGGGGCTTCAATACACTGGGCAACTGGAGCGATGCGGCCCTGGTCGAGCAGCAGCGCGTGCCCTATACCTTGCCGCTGTCCATCGTGGGCGATTACGCGAGCATCAGCACCGGCATGGATTGGTGGGGCCGGATGCCCGATCCCTTCGACCCACGCTTTGCCATGGCCACCGAGCGGGCCGTGGCCATCGCCGCCCGCGATCACCGCGATGACCCTTGGCTCATCGGTTACTTTGCCGACAACGAGCTGGCCTGGGCGGCCCCGGGCGATGACCCGAAGGCGCGCTATGGGCTGGCCTACGGCACCTTGCGCCTGACCACCGACGTACCGGCCAAGCGCGCTTTCCTCAAGCAGTTGCGTGACAAGTACCGAAACCAGGAGGGCTTGTCCAAGGCCTGGGGCATCGAACTGGCGGCCTGGGAGCTGATGGAAGACCCTGGTTTCGAGGCGCCACTGCCCAGCGCGGAACACCCGGAAATCGAGCGTGACTACCAGTATTTCCAGCAGGTGTTCGCCCAGACCTATTTCAAGACCCTCTCCGACTCGCTCAAGTGGCATGCCCCCAACCACCTCTTGCTGGGCGGTCGGTTTGCCGTGAGTACACCCGAAGCGGTCAAGGCCTGCGCCGAGTTCTGCGATGTGCTCAGCTTCAACTTCTATACCCTCAAGCCTCAGGATGGCTATGACTTCGCGCGCCTGGCAGAGCTGGACAAGCCGGTGCTGGTGTCCGAGTTCCAGTTCGGCTCGCGCGATCGCGGGCCTTTCTGGCCGGGGCCGGTGGAGGTCGCGCGCGAGGAAGACCGCGGGCCTGCCTATGGCAATTTCCTCAAGGCGGCGCTCGCCCAGCCCATGATCGTTGGCGCCCACTGGTTCCAGTACCTCGATCAGCCTGCCAGCGGCCGTTTGCTCGACGCAGAGAACGGGCACCTGGGGTTGGTTGCCATCACCGACGTGGCTTACCCAGGCTTCGTCCAGGCCGTGCGCAAGAGCAATCTGGAGGCATTGGACCAGTTGCGCACTCACAGCCAAGCACCCGCGTCGCCGTGACGTGCGATGCGCGCCTGTAGGCAAAAGGCCGAACTACTGAAACAATGCAGGCCCTTTTGCCAACATGCCGCATGGAGAACACAGGGTGCAGATTCAGGGTCATTTCGAGCTGAAATTCGAAGCAGTGCGCGAGGCCTTCGCGGCGCTGTTCGATGATCCCCAGGAACGCGGGGCTGCGCTGTGCATCCAGGTGGGTGGTGAAACGGTAGTGGACCTGTGGGCGGGCACCGCCGACAAGGATGGCCAGCAGCCATGGCACAGCGATACCATCGCCAATCTGTTTTCCTGCACCAAGCCCTTTGCCGCCGTCACCGCCTTGCAGTTGGTGGGCGAGGGCAAACTTGAACTCGATGCCCCGGTAGCGCGTTACTGGCCTGAGTTCGGTCGGGCGGGCAAAGAGGCCATCACGCTGAGGCAACTGCTTAGCCACCGTGCCGGGCTGCCTGCGATTCGCGAATTGCTGCCGGCCGAGGCCCTCTACGACTGGCAGGCAATGGTCGATGCCCTGGCCGCGCAAACGCCGTGGTGGACACCGGGCAGCGAGCACGGCTACGCCGCCATCACCTTTGGCTGGCTGATCGGCGAGTTGATTCGTCGTGCCGATGGGCGCGGCCCAGGCGACTCGATCGTGGCGCGTACGGCGCGGCCGCTGGGGCTGGACTTCCATGTCGGGCTGGCCGACGAGGAGTTCTATCGGGTAGCCCATATTGCGCGTGGCAAAGGCAACCCCGGTGACGCCGCTGCCCAGCGCTTGCTGCAGGTCACGCTGCGCGAGCCCGAGGCATTGTCCACAAGGGCGTTTACCAACCCGCCCGCCATTCTGACCAGTACCAATAAACCGGAATGGCGGCGCATGCAACAACCTGCTGCCAATGGCCATGGCAATGCCCGGAGCCTGGCTGGGTTCTATGCAGGCCTGCTCGATGGCAGCCTGCTGGAGTCGGACCTGCTGGAGGCGTTCACCCGCCAACACAGCCTGGGCCAGGACCGGACCTTGCTGACCCAGACGCGCTTCGGCCTAGGGTGCATGCTCGACCAGCCCGATGTGGCCAATGCCACCTTCGGCCTGGGCGCTCGCGCATTCGGTCACCCCGGTGCCGGGGGCTCGGTCGGATTTGCCGATCCGGAGCGAGATGTGGCTTTTGGCTTTGTCGTCAATACCTTGGGGCCCTATGTGCTGATGGACCCTCGTGCCCAGAAACTGGTGCGCGTGCTTGGGCAATGCCTTTGATCGGTTAGTGCGGGTATTGCCCAGCCTCTTTGACTATCCTCAATGCCGACGCCTCAAGAGTGTGGGCAAAATTCCTTTCTAATTCATGGTGTATCGCTGATGTCTTCACATAAAACCTTAGCACTCGCCCTGTGCCTGACCGCTGTCACCGGCTGCGCCAGCCATCCCGAGGGTTCTGCCAAGAGCGCCAGTTCAAGCTGGTGGCCATTCGGCTCGGACAAGGTCGCCGAACAGGAAGTGAAGGCAGCAGTCACGGAAAAGGTCGCCAAGGCCGACGCCAAATCCGAAAGCACCAGCCGCTGGTGGTGGCCATTTGGCGGTGAGCAGAAGCAGGCCCAAGGGCCGGTGGTGCCGAAGATCGACCAGCAGGCCACCCAGGCCTGGTTGGACGAGTACGAGCCCAAGCTGCGCGAGGCCATCAAGGACAGCAAGCTGGAGCTCGAGCGGCGCGACAACGTGCTGGCAGTCACCTTGCCAGTGGACGGTGCGTACAACCCTGACCGTCCGAACATGTTGTTGCCCGTCACCCTGGGCCCCATCACCCGCGTGGCCAAGACGGTAGAAGGCGACCCCAAGACGGCCGTACTGGTCCTGGGCCACGCCGACACCAGCGGCGTGGTGGCTGCCAACCAGAAGCTGAGCCTTGAGCGTGCTGCCTCGGTGTCGGCCATTTTCCGCCTGAGCGGGTTGCAACGTGACCGCCTGATTCTCAAGGGCATGGGCTCGGTGATGCCTCGCGCCGCCAATGACAGTGCCGAAGGCCGTGCGCTGAACCGCCGCGTGGAAATGCTGCTGACCCCACAGAACACCATGGTCGCGCTGCTGAGCAAGTATCAACAGGCCACACCAACGCCGTCGCCAGCCACCATGGTGGCCGTGCAGGATGCCAAGGCGCCTGTGTCCAAGGCTCCAGCCGCCAAAGCCCAGCCAAGCAAGGCTGCAGCCAAGCCAGCCGTCAAAACCGCTGCCAAGAAACCTGCCGCCAAAGCCAAGACCCCGGCCAAGACGGCGACCAAGAAAGCGGCGACCGCCAAGCCTGTCGCCAAGAAAGCTGCCACTGACAAGAAGGTAGCCTCCAACAGCCCTGCGAAGACCAACTGATCGTCAAGGAACGCAGTAATGACCCAATCCCTGGCCGATATGCGCCGCGATTACACCCGGGACGGCCTGGCCGAAGCTCAGGCTCCGGCCGAGCCGTTCGCTTTGTTTCACCAATGGTTCGGCGATGCCGTGAAAACAGAGCAGGCGCCGGTGGAAGCCAACGCCATGACTCTGGCCACGGTCGATGCCGATGGGCGACCACACTGCCGTGTGCTGTTGCTCAAGGGGCTGGATGAGCAGGGCTTCACGTTCTTCACCAACTATGACAGCGCCAAGGGTAGGCAACTGCAGGTTCACCCGTTCGCCGCCATGACCTTTTTCTGGCCGGCGCTCGAGCGGCAAGTGCGTATCGAGGGCCGTGTCGAGAAGGTCTCGGCCAAGGAGTCCGACGATTACTACCAGGTCAGGCCGTTGGGCAGCCGCCTGGGCGCCTGGGCATCGCCTCAGAGCCAGGTGATCGCTGGGCGCGAGGCGCTCGAAGCCCTGGTCAAGGCGACCGAGGCGCGTTTCTCCGACACGCAGCCTCACTGCCCCGAGCATTGGGGTGGCTACCGCCTGCTGCCAGAGCGCATCGAGTTCTGGCAAGGACGCGCCAGTCGCCTGCATGACCGCCTGAATTACCGCAAGGCGGCCCAAGGCTGGCACCGCGAGCGCCTGGCGCCTTGATAGGCGGGGCTACCAGATAGTCCCATTCGCCCTGGCGCTCAGCGCGAATACGCCGCCGCCTCCTGCGCAAGCCACTGAACCCGTGCCTTGCGCCCCATCTTCGACTTACGCGCATGCTGCAACCGCTGCAGCATGTACGCCTGCATGTGCGGGTCGCCACCTGCCAGTGACAGCGCCAGGTCGCGGTCCATCCACTGCCGCATGAGCATGTAGAGCCAGGCGTGAAACCCCAACCCTGCGAGGGTGGCGACCACGACGATGAAGTAATCCATGGTTATCCTTGGTCTGATCGGTAAGCGCCCTGCCTGATCGCGTTGGCTGTACGCTGGCTGAATGAAAGCAATTTTATGCAGTGAGTACCGTGACAGCCGTCAATGTGCAGCGTCTAATGAATACCTGACTTATGGAGATTCTACCCATGCGTAAATCCGCTTTGCTGGTCGCGACCTTCACAGCCACCACGTTGCTACTCGGTGGCTGTGCGTCAAACTTGAGCGGCGACAGCTATTCGCGCGATGAGGCCCGCCGTGTGCAAACCGTGCGCATGGGCACCATCGAATCGCTGCGCCCTGTGAAGATCGAAGGCACCAAGACGCCGATTGGCGGAGGCGCCGGTGCCGTGGTAGGTGGCTTGGCGGGCAGCGCCGTTGGCGGCGGGCGTGGCAGCATCGTCGCTGCCGTGATTGGTGCCGTTGCCGGTGGCTTGGCCGGTTCGGCCGCCGAAGAGGGTATTACCCGTACCCAGGGTGTGGAGATCACGGTGCGCGAAGACGATGGCAGCATGCGTGCCTATGTGCAGTCCGTGCAGGAAAACGAGATTTTCCGGGTGGGCGACCGCGTGCGCATCATGACGGTCGATGGGACCAGCCGCGTCTCGCACTGATCGCAGCCCTGAAAAAACCCGATCAGGCTTCTGGCCTGGTCGGGTTTTTTTGTACCGGCAATTCAGGGCTTGTTACTGGGCTAGCATGGCCTTGGCCACCGCTTCGGCAACCCGAATGCCATCAACCCCTGCAGACAGAATGCCGCCTGCATAGCCAGCCCCTTCGCCGGCAGGGAACAGGCCCTTCACGTTCAAGCTCTGGAAGTCTTCACCCCGCGTGATGCGCAGCGGCGAGGAGGTGCGTGTCTCGATCCCGGTCAACACCGCGTCATGCAGGTTGTAGCCCTTGATCTGCCGATCGAAGGCGGGCAGGGCCTCGCGTATCGCCTCGATGGCGAAGGCCGGCAGGCTTGGCGCCAGGTCCCCCAGGGTCACGCCAGGCTTGTAGGACGGCTCGACACTGCCTAGCGCAGTCGAAGGTTTGCCAGCCACGAAATCGCCCACCAACTGAGCCGGCGCCTGGTAGTTGCTCCCGCCCATGACGTAGGCGTGCGCTTCCAGGCGTTCCTGCAACTCGATGCCCGCCAGCGGGCCACCGGGATAGTCCCGTTCCGGGTCGATGCCGACGACGATGCCGGAGTTGGCGTTGCGTTCGTTGCGTGAGTACTGGCTCATGCCATTGGTGACGACGCGGCCCGGTTCACTGGTGGCGGCCACTACCGTTCCGCCAGGGCACATGCAGAAGCTGTAGACCGACCGCCCGTTCTTGGCGTGGTACACCAGCTTGTAGTCCGCCGCACCCAGTTTGGGGTGGCCTGCATATTTGCCCAGGCGCGCCTTGTCGATGAGCGATTGCGGATGCTCGATGCGGAAACCGACGGAAAACGGTTTGGCTTCCATGTACACACCCTGCGCGTGCAGCATGCGGAAGGTGTCCCGGGCACTATGGCCCAATGCCAGAACCACATGCCGTGAAAGCAGTTGCTCGCCACTTTCAAGCACCACGCCCTGAACCTGGCCGTCTTCGATCAGCAGGTCGGTGACCTTTTGTTCGAAACGAACCTCGGCCCCCAGGGCGATCATTTCCTGGCGCATCTGCTCAACCATGCCGGTGAGGCGGAAGGTGCCGATGTGCGGCTTGTTGATGTACAAGATCTCGTCAGGCGCACCGGCCTTGACGAACTCTTCCAACACCTTGCGGCCATGATGCTGCGGGTCCTTGATCTGGCTGTACAGCTTGCCGTCTGAGAATGTCCCAGCGCCGCCTTCGCCGAACTGCACGTTGGACTCGGGGTTGAGCACACTTTTGCGCCACAGGCCCCAGGTGTCCTTGGTACGCTGGCGCACTTCCTTGCCGCGCTCGAGGATGATCGGCTTGAAGCCCATCTGCGCCAGCAGCAAGCCGGCGAAAATCCCGCACGGGCCCAGACCCACCACGATTGGTCGTGCGTCCAGGCCTTCAGGGGCTTGGGCGACGTACTTGTAGGTAACGTCCGGCGCGGGCACGACATTATGGTCGTCGGCAAACTTGCGCAGCAGCTCTTCTTCGTTGCTGGCATGCAGGTCGATGGTGTAGATGAACAGCAGTTCGGTGTTCTTCTTGCGCGCATCGTAGCTGCGCTTGAACAGGTTGAAGCTGATCAGCTGCTCGTCGCGGATGCCCAGGCGCTGGACGATGGCCTCGCGCAGTGCTTCATCGGGATGGTCCAGGGGCAGCTTGAGTTCGGTGATTCGTAGCATGGCAGGGTCCAGTATCCCGGCCATGGGCGGCCGGCGGCTTAACACAAACCGCCAAGTATAAAGCTTTAGCCGCCTCGACTGGCAGGATTAAGCCGCCCGGTCATCAGTCATCGCGCGCGCCACCGTAATAACCGCAACCTTGAAGGGTCGTGCCATCGATGCGCAGTTCTGCGCGCAAGTGGTTGAACGCGCCCGTGGCCGGGTCCATGCAGCGCTGTGGCGCCAGCCAGAGTTCGACGCGCTGCCCGTTGGCTTCGCTGGTCAGGGTCAAGCCGCCACCGGGCACCTGCTCCTCCAGAAAGGGCAGGGCAAGCGGGGGCTGATCAGCACGGTTGAGCACCATGCCCCGGCTGTTGGCCTTGACGTCCCAATCGGGCTTGTGGCCACCGGCGCGCAGGGTAAGCTGCTTGAAATTGGGGTCGATGCACCCGTTGCTGGCGTGCTCCAGGCGGTACAGGCGGCGCAGGTCCAGCTGTCCATCGGTGCTGGCCTGCTTGCTGCCTGTAAGTCGGCCACGCACGTCGGCGAACAGGGTGTCGTTGGCCCCGGTTGCAAGGTTCGCCGCTTCCTGCAGGATGCCCGTGGCGGCGGCATCGTTGATGACGAAGCTGCGGGGTTCGTTGCAGGGCTTGAACAGCAACTGCCCACCGGCAGCGTGAACCTGGCCTTGCATGCGAGTGCTGCCGATATCAGGGTCGACGGGTTTTTCGGCCAGCAGCTGGCAGCCCGCGAACAGGGGCAACAAGGCGGTCAGTAGCAGGGAAGGGGTCAGGCGCATGACGGGCTCCGGTGTTCGAGAGGCCGTCACGTTACTGAGGCGGGCAGGGGCAATACAAGCCCGGCGAAGAGAAATAGACGGCTGTCACCTGCATGCAGCCTGCCCTGTTTGATCGTGAAGCGGGGTGCAAGCGTAGCGTCTTCAAGACAACGGGGCCCCTGCAGGCCCCGCTGGCATCAACCGCCCAGGTAGGCGTCACGCACTTTTGGATCGGTCAGCAGCCCCTCGCCCGTACCCTGCATCACCACATGGCCATTTTCCAGCACATAGGCCCGGTCGGCGATCTTCAGCGCCTGGTTGGCATTCTGCTCTACCAGGAACACCGTCACGCCATCACGGCGCAGTTGTTCGATGATGTCGAAGATCTGCTGGATGATGATCGGTGCCAGGCCCAGGGAGGGCTCGTCGAGCAGCAGCAACTTGGGTTTGCTCATCAGGGCACGCCCGATGGCCAGCATCTGCTGCTCGCCCCCGGACATGGTGCCGCCACGCTGGGCATACCGCTCCTTCAGGCGCGGGAACAGCTGCAGCACTTTGTCCAACTGCGCCTGATAGTCACCCTTGTCGGTGAAGAACCCGCCCATGGCCAGGTTCTCCTCGACGGTCAGCCGGGCGAACACCCGGCGGCCTTCCGGCACCACGGCAATGCTCTTGCGCATGATGTGCGACGAAGGCTGACCGACCAGTTCCTCGCCCAGGTACTTGATGCTGCCGCTGTGGGCTTGGGGTGAACCGCACAGGGTCATGAGCAAGGTGGATTTGCCGGCGCCGTTGGCGCCGATCAGGGTGACGATTTCTCCCTGGTTGATCTCCACGTTGACGCTGTGCAGCGCCTGGATCTTGCCGTAGAAAGTGGAAACGTTCTCGAACTTCAGCATTTACGCTTCCCCCAGGTAGGCTTTGATCACTTCAGGATTGTCGCGGATTTCCTGGGGCGTACCGTGGGCCAGGGGTGTGCCCTGGTTGATGACCACGATGTGATCGGAAATGCTCATCACCAGCTTCATGTCATGCTCGATCAGCAGCACGGTCACGTTGTGCGATTCACGCAGATAGGCAATCAATGCCTTCAGGTCCTCGGTCTCTTTCGGGTTCAACCCCGCAGCCGGCTCGTCGAGCATGATGATCCGCGGGCGGGTCATCATGCAGCGAGCGATTTCCAGGCGACGTTGTTGGCCGTAGGCGAGGGTGCCGGCAGTGCGGTTGGCGAACTCGGTCAGGTTGACCTTGTCCAGCCAGTACTGCGCACGCTCCATGGCTTCCTTTTCACTGCGGCGGAACCCTGGGGTCTTGAACAGCCCGGCGAAGAAGTTGGTGTTCAAGTGCCGGTGCTGGGCGATCAGCAGGTTCTCGAGCGCTGTCATTTCCTTGAACAGACGCACGTTCTGGAAGGTGCGTACCACCCCTTTGCGCGCGATCTGATGGCCGGCCAGCCCTTGGATGGGTTCGCCATCGAGCAGGATGGTGCCGCCGCTGGGCCGGTAGAAACCGGTCAGGCAGTTGAACACCGTGGTCTTGCCGGCGCCGTTCGGACCGATCAGCGCCACCACTTGTTTTTCCTTGACGGTCAGGCCCACGCCGTTGACCGCCAACAAGCCGCCGAAGCGCATGCTAAGGCCGCTGACTTGCAGAATTTCGCGGCTCATCGACGCAGCTCCATGTGGGGACGTTGCATTGGCAGCAGACCTTGCGGACGCCAGATCATCATCAGCACCATCAGCGCACCGAACATGAGCATCCGGTATTCACTGAATTCGCGCATCAGCTCAGGCAGCAGGATCATGACAATGGCAGCGAGGATCACGCCCAACTGAGAGCCCATGCCGCCGAGCACCACGATGGCCAGGATGATGGCCGATTCGATGAACGTGAACGACTCCGGCGTGACCAACCCTTGGCGAGCGGCAAAGAAGCTGCCGGCAAACCCTGCGAAGCAGGCACCCAGGGTGAAGGCCGAGAGCTTGATCACGGTCGGGTTCAGGCCCAGGGCGCGGCAGGCGATCTCGTCTTCACGCAACGCTTCCCAGGCACGGCCGATGGGCATGCGCAACAGGCGGTTGATCACGAACAGCGCAAGCAGTGCCAGCAACAGTGCAACCAGGTACAGGAAGATGACCTTGTTGATCGAGTTGTAAGGCAGGCCGAAATACTCGTGGAAGGTCTGCATGCCTTCGGCGGCGCGGCGTTCGAAGGTAAGGCCGAAGAATTCGGGCTTGGGAATGTTGCTGATGCCGTTAGGGCCACCGGTCCAGTCGGTGAGGTTACGCAGGAACAGGCGAATGATCTCGCCGAAGCCCAGCGTCACGATCGCCAGGTAGTCGCCGCGCAGGCGCAACACCGGGAAACCGAGCAGGAAGCCGAAGGTGGCGGCCATCAGGCCGGCAATCGGCAGGCAGACCCAGAAACTCCACCCCAGGTAGTGCGAGAGCATGGCGTAGCTGTAAGCGCCCACGGCGTAGAAGCCCACATAACCCAGGTCCAGCAACCCGGCCAGGCCGACCACGATGTTCAGGCCAAGGCCGAGCAACACATAGATCAGGATCAGGGTGGCGATGTCGACAGCGCCGCGCGAGCCGAAGAACGGCCAGATCAGGGCTACCACGACCAGCCCCAGAATCACCCAGCGCTGGGTTTTGGGAAGGGTCAGGTAGTTGCTCAGCGCAGGTGGAATCAGCTTGCGGTCAGAGCGTCGGCCCATCACCGAGCTCCACTGCCGGTCGAACAGCACGCGCAGGAACATCAGCACCGAGCACACGGCGATGATGCTGATGGTGAACGAGCCCTGGCTATGCACCACCAGACTGATGCCGTCGATGCTCAGTTTCAGGCCCAGCACCGGGAAGGCCACGGCCCAGACCAGCAAGGCGCTGAAAAACGCCGGTTTGAGATTCTTGTTCATACTTTTTCAACCTCCGGGCGGCCCAGAATGCCGGTCGGCCGGAACAACAGGACGAGAACCAACAAGCCGAATGCCACGACGTCCTTGTACTGATCACCGAAGATGTCGGCGCCGAACGCTTCGGCCACACCCAGCACCAGCCCACCGAGCATGGCGCCCGGAATGCTGCCGATACCCCCCAGCACTGCGGCGGTAAACGCCTTCAGGCCTACCAGGAAACCGGCATTGGGGTTGATGACCCCGTATTGCATGCTCAGCAGCACGGCCGCGACGGCCGCCAGGGCAGCGCCGATGACGAAGGTGAGGGCGATGATGTTGTTGGTGTTGATGCCCAGCAGGTTGGCCATCTTGATGTCCTCGGCGCAGGCGCGACACGCGCGGCCCAGTCGCGAACGGGAGATGAACAGGGTCAGCAGGGTCATGGCCACGAGTGTCACCACGAACACCAGCACTTGCATGTAGGACACCAGGACTTCTTCTGCGCCGCCTGGTCCGAACGAGAAGCTGCCCGGAATCAGGTTGGGAATGGACTTGTCCTTGGAGTCTTGGGACAACAGCACGGTGTTCTGCAGGAAAATCGACATGCCGATGGCAGAAATCAGCGGAATCAGCCGGTTACTGTTGCGCAGTGGTCGGTAGGCAACCCGTTCGATGCTGTAGCCATAGGCACTGGTCACGAAAATGGTCGCGACGAAGGCAACGGTCATCAGGATCGGCAGCGAATGAATACCCATCATGGCCAGACCCGCCAAGGCGATGAACGCCACGTACGAGCCGATCATGTAGACCTCGCCATGGGCGAAGTTGATCATGCCAATGATGCCGTACACCATCGTGTAGCCGATGGCGATCAAGGCATAGGTGCTGCCGATGGTCAATCCATTAACCAGTTGTTGGAAGAAATGGTAGATCTCAGGCATTACAGCGCTCCTAAAAACCTGATTTGCATTTCGCTGGCCGGGGTACGGCCAGGAAACCGCGGGTGACGGTTTTAAGATTTTCAGGTGAGCCCGTCCCCGGATCGCGGGGGCGTGCCCATGAACCTCGTAAAACAAAGCCCACTGCTCGCACAGTGGGCTTCTCGGTCAGCTATTAGTCACGCTTGTTACTGAGGGGAGACTTCGGTCTTCGGCTTGCCGAAGTGCCATTCGTAGACCACGAACTTGAAGTCTTTGAGGTCACCCTTGTCGTCATAGGTCAGGGTGCCGGTAGGGGTCTTGAACGAACCTTGGTGGATGGCCTCGGCCACTTTGGCGGTGTCCTCGGAGCCTGCGGCCTTGATGCCCTGGGCGATCAGCTCGACGGCCGAGTAGGCAGGGAAGACGAACGGGCCGCTTGGGTCCTTGCCGTCAGCCTTGATCGCGTCGACGATCTTCTTGTTCTCAGGGTCGGCATCGAACGACTTCGGCAGGGTGACCAGCAGCCCTTCGGAGGCATTCTGGGCGATTTGCGAGATGGAGTCGTTACCCACACCTTCCGGACCCATGAACTTGGCTTTGAGGCCTTTTTCCTGTGCTTGACGCAGGATCAGACCCAGCTCTGGGTGGTAGCCGCCGTAGTAGACGAAATCGACGTTGTTCTGCTTGAGCTTCTGAATGATGGACGAGAAGTCCTTGTCGCCGGCGTTGAGGCCTTCAAACACGGCAACCTTGGTGCCTTTTTGCTCCAGAGTCTGTTTGACGGCCGTGGCGATGCCTTCACCGTACTGCTGCTTGTCGTGCAGCACTGCGACCACCTTGGGCTTGACGTGATCGGCGATGTAGTTGCCTGCGGCAGGGCCCTGGGCGCTGTCCAGGCCGATGGTGCGGAAGATCAGCTTGTAGCCGCGGGAGGTGATTTCCGGGGATGTTGCCGCCGGGGTGATCATGATCACGCCTTCGTCTTCGTAGATGTCGGACGCTGGCTGGGTGGAGCTGGAGCACAAGTGGCCGATGACGAACTTGACGCCATCGTTGACCACTTTGTTGGCGACGGCCACGGCCTGTTTAGGGTCGCAGGCGTCGTCGTATTCCTTGGCTTCTAGCATCTTGCCATCGACACCGCCTGCTGCGTTGATGTCCTTGATGGCTTGCTTGGCGCCGATGAACTGCATGTCGCCATATTGGGTCACGGGGCCAGTCTTGGGCCCGGCGATCCCGATCTTGATGGTATCGGCGGCAAACGAATGGCTGGCTACCCCGGCCAGAACCATTGCGGCGAACAGCTTGGAAATCTTGATCATAATGCTCCACTCATTCTGTTGTAATTCTTATAGTCCTGGCGGCCAGGGCTACAGACCAGGCGGGTTGCGGCGTGGCCATGCCAACGCGCAAGCCCACCTTCCCCGGAACATGTCCCGGAACTGTACCGGTACAGTGTAGAGCGCTGTCAGCGCGCTTGAAAAGCGGGCAAAAAGCGCCTGGCTTAACGGTTGTCGCTTGCTTGACACAAAAGTACAGAAAGGCGCCATCAAATGGCTTATCCTGGCAGTCGTACCCCGAAAATACGGGGCCTGATACCCAAATGCATATTTGAAACCGGGTTTTTCTGCAAAAATGCCGGCTTTTTCAAAAGCCAGATTTCCAGCGGATATTCCCATGACTGATCGAACAAGCACCCTCTATGCCAAACTGCTCGGAGAAACCGCCACCATCGAGTGGAAAGCCTTGGAAAGGTTCTGGGCAAAGGGTGACCTGATTTGGGTCGATCCCGCCCTGGATTTAATCACCGTGGCCACGGCAATGGCCGAAAACCGCAGTGACCTCTTCGATAAGTGGCGCTCTGATGGCACTGTCGGCCCGGTTACGGCAGAACAGGCCAGTGACCTGCAAACCCGCGATCCAGAGATATGGGCGGTAGTCGTATCGCCGTTCATCGTCATTCAAGTCAGGCGGTGAATGACAGCCTTGTGCTTTTTTGGTGCACGAAAACGCGCAGGCGCCTCTTTTGGGTGCTTGTGATTGCTCAATCGAGGTAGAGGTAAGTAACAATTCGGCGTGGCGGTAACAGTTTACGGCATGCGTAAAGGTGGCCATCGCCGCAGTCATGCAGCGCAGGCCACCCTTTTTCAGCCAGGAGTTCCTGATGAGCAACGCATTACCCTCCCTAGGTTTCGCTGGTGTCGGTCTGATGGGCCTGCCGATGTGCCAGCGCCTGCTGGCGGCCGGCTATGGGCTGTGGGTGTGGAACCGCAGCCCGGAAAAATGCCAGGCGCTGGTTGACGCAGGCGCGCGACTGGCCGCGAGCCCTGCCGAGCTTGCGCAGCAGGTGGACATGGTATTGCTGTGCCTGGCCGATACCGCCGTGGTGCGCGACGTGGTATTTGGCGATCAGGGCGTTGCCACAGGCGGGCGGCAGGGTCAGCTGCTGGTGGATTTTTCCAGCCTGGAGCCTGGCGCTACCCGGGAAATGGCAGCCCAGCTGGGCGCCTTGTGTGGGATGGGGTGGCTGGATGCCCCGGTGTCCGGCGGCACGGCAGGTGCGCAGGCAGGTACCCTGGCGATCATGGTGGGCGGGGAGGTGGCTGACCTGGCGCGTGCTCGCCCAGTGTTGGAGGTGCTCGGCCAGCGAGTGACACACATGGGGGGCGTTGGCGCAGGCCAGGTGACCAAGGCCTGCAACCAGATGATCGTGGCGTGCAACGCCCTGGTCATCGCCGAGGTCATCGCGCTGGCCGAGCGTTCCGGGGTAGACGCCGGGTTGATCGCCCAAGCCCTGGCAGGCGGCTTTGCCGACTCCAAGCCTTTGCAGATACTGGCCCCACAGATGGCAGAGAGCCGTTTCGCTCCCATCAAGTGGCACGTGCGGACCCTGCTCAAGGATCTGGACGGTGCGGTGAAGTTTTCACGCGAACAGGGCGCAGCGACGCCGCTTACGGGCCTGGCTGCCCAGTTGATGCGGTTGCACGGCAGTCAGGGTTACCTGGACCAGGATCCTTCGACGTTGGTCGAGCAGTATCGAATCAAACGCCAGGACTAGGTGCTGACCCGGCGCGTGGTGGGTACGTTCTGCCCAGGGGCGACCTCATCCCAGAAACGATGAGGCCGCTGCAGGTCAGGTGGGCTCGCCGGGGTCAGCCTGCGACCAGCACCCGTATCGCTTCAAGACGCAGTGCTGCTTTGGCCAACATGGCCAGGCCCTCTTCGCGCTGCTTGCGCAACGCGTCGATTTCACTGTCCCTCACGCTCGGGTTGACCGCTTGCAGTGCCACCAGGCGTGCGAGCTCTTCGTCGGCTTCGGCGGCCAGGCGACGTTGGGCGTCGGCCACCCGTTGCTCGTGGAGCGGGACGATCTTTTCTTCGCCGCTGCCGATGCGCTTTGCAAGCACGTCACGCTGGGCCTGGACGAACTTGTTGGCACTGGCACGCGGCACGCTCTCGAGCTGATCGTTCAGGGTCTCGAATGCGACCCGCGAGGCCAGGTCATTGCCGTTGGCATCAAGCAGGCAGCGCAGGGCGGCGGGCGGCAGGTACCGGCCCAGTTGCAAGCTGCGCGGCGCGACCACCTCGCTGACGAACAGCAGCTCCAGCAGCACGGTCCCAGGCTTGAGCGCCTTGTTCTTGATCAGTGCCACGGCGGTATTGCCCATCGAGCCGGACAGCACGAGGTCCATGCCGCCTTGCACCATCGGGTGCTCCCAGGTCAGGAACTGCATGTCTTCACGCGACAGCGCCTGGCCGCGGTCGTAGGTGATGGTCACACCTTCGTCATCGCCCAGGGGGAAGCTGGCATCGAGCATCTTCTCGCTGGGCTTCAGGATCAGTGCGTTTTCCGAATGGTCTTCACTGTCGATACCGAACGCATCGAACAGGGTTTCCATGTAGATCGGCAGGGCGAACTGATCGTCCTGCTCGAGGATGGCCTCGACCAGCGCTTCACCTTCGCCAGCACCGCCGGAATTGAGTTCGAGCAAGCGGTCACGGCCGGTATGCAGTTCGGCTTCGAGGCGCTCACGTTCGCTTCTCGCTTCGTTGACCAGGCTATCCCAGGCCTTGCTGTCATCGCTGTCGAGCAGTGCCAGCAGGCGTGGGCCGAATTGGTGCTGCAGGGCGTTACCGGTGGGGCAGGTGTTCAGGAACGCGTTGAGCCCCTCGTGGTACCACTGGAACAGGTGCGCTTGCGGCGTGCCTTGCAGGTACGGTACGTGCAACTCGATGGTGTGCTTCTGGCCGATACGGTCCAGACGCCCGATACGTTGTTCGAGCAGGTCGGGGTGAGCAGGCAAGTCGAACATCACCAGGTGATGGGCGAACTGGAAGTTGCGCCCCTCACTGCCGATTTCCGAACAGATCAGCACCTGGGCGCCGAATTCTTCGTCGGCGAAGTAAGCCGCCGCGCGGTCGCGCTCCAGGATGCTCATGCCTTCGTGGAAGACAGAAGCCGGAATACCGGAACGCACGCGCAGGGCGTCTTCCAGGTCCATGGCGGTCTCGGCATGGGCGCAAATGACCAGCACCTTGGTGCGCTTGAGCATTTTCAAGGTGTCGATCAGCCAGTCGACCCGCGGGTCGAAGCGCCACCAACGCTCTTCTTGCGCCTGGTCCGCCTGGGACTGGAACGCCACCTCAGGGTAGAGCTCGGCGTGTTCACCCTCGGGCAAGCTGGCGTATTGCTCCGGATTGGGCAGTGAGTGAGGGTGCAACTGACGCTCAGGGAACCCCTGGATGGCGGCACGGGTGTTGCGGAACAGCACTCGCCCGGTGCCATGACGATCGAGCAGTTCGCGGATCAGTCGGGCACTGGCCTGGCTGTCCCCGTCGTTGACCGCAGCGAGCAGTGCATCGCCCTCGGCCCCGAGGAAACCCTGGATGGTGGCGTGTGCCTTCGGCGACAAGCGCCCCTCGTCCAGCAGCTCCTGCACCGCCTCGGCCACCGGCCGGTAGTGCTCGCTTTCGGCGCGGAAGGCCGCCAGGTCATGGAAACGGTTGGGATCGAGCAGGCGCAGCCGCGCGAAATGGCTGTCCTGGCCCAGTTGCTCAGGGGTTGCGGTGAGCAGCAACACGCCGGGAATGACCTGGGCCAGCTGTTCGACCAGCGCATATTCGGCACTGGCGTGTTCCTCGTGCCAGACCAGGTGGTGCGCTTCATCGACCACCATCAGGTCCCAGCCTGCCGCGAACATTGCATCCTGGGCCTTCTCGTCGTCGACCAGCCACTCCAGCGCGACCAGCGCGAGCTGGGCATCCTCGAAGGGGTTGCTGGCATCGCTTTCGATGAACCGCTCGGCATCGAACAGGGCGACCTGCAGGTTGAAGCGCCGGCGCATCTCTACCAGCCATTGATGCTGGAGGTTCTCAGGCACCAGGATCAGCACCCGGCTGGCGCGGCCGGTCAGCAGCTGGCGATGAATCACCAGGCCTGCCTCGATGGTCTTGCCCAGGCCCACTTCGTCGGCGAGCAGTACGCGAGGTGCGCTGCGGTCGGCCACTTCGCGGGCGATGTGCAACTGGTGAGCGATGGGCTGGGCGCGGCAGCCGCCCAGGCCCCACAGCGTGGATTGCATCTGCTTGCTGGTGTGCTGAAGGGTGTTGTAGCGCAGGCTGAACCACGACAGCGGGTCGATCTGGCCGGCGAACAGGCGGTCGCTGGCCAGGCGGAACTGGATGAAGTTCGACAGCTGGGTCTCCGGCATCGTGCGGGGCTGATTCTGCCCGTCGAGCCCGTGATAGACCATCAAGCCGTCGATGTCCTCGACTTCGCGCACGGTCAGCTTCCAGCCTTCGAAGTGAGTGATCTGATCACCTGGCGAGAAGCGCACGCGTGTCAGCGGCGCATTGCGCAGGGAATATTGCCGGGTATCGCCAGTGGCCGGGTAGAGGACGGTCAGGAGGCGGCCATCCTGCGCCAGGATGGTACCCAGGCCGAGCTCTGCCTCGCTGTCGCTGATCCAGCGTTGCCCCGGTTGATACTGCTGCGCCATACTGCCTGCACTCCCGCGATGAAAAAGCCGATTATGTTAACGGATCGGCCGGGCAGACCAAAGTGCCGAGTGCACCTGAGGGTGCCGAACGGTATCGGCCGGTGCATCAGTCTAGCCGTTTCGTCGCTTCATGCCGTGCCGACGAGGGTTCTGCATCCCATGCCTGCCAAGCCCCTTTGCGTTGTCTTGAGCCTTACGGCCGGCGGTCTGCTCCTGGCAGGCTGCGAGCCCAAGACCTTCGAAACCTTGCCGCCCATCCCCATGGAGCAGTTGGAGGTGCTGGGTGTGCAGGCACCGCTCAAGAGCGTGCACTACCGTGACAGGAACGGCGAAGGCCTGTTGGTCTTGAGCCGTGTCGATGGCCAGGCCAGCGACCCGGAAAGTGAACAGGAAGTGGACAAGGTCGTGCTCAAGGCAACCTTGTACGGCCGCCGCAAAGCGCAAGAAGCTTTCCAGGCGCGCTGGCAGATCGATCAGCAAACCACGTGTCCGGGCCTGGATCTGGACGTGGATTTCTACACCGATGTCAGCGGCGTGGCCGACCTCGATCAGAACGGTGAGGCCGAGGTGACGGTGGCCAGTCATGCCTTCTGCGGAGGAGGTGTCGAGCCCCATGACATCGCCATCGAGATGCGTGACGGGCAAACGGTCTACAGCATCACGGGTCAGTCGCTGATCACCCCGGCAGGCGAAGACCCGATCGGCGGCGAGCGCCAGGACAGTGCCTCGCTCAAGGCTGCCCCGGCCTGGGTTCGAGCCCATATGGATGCAGTGTGGCAGCAGGTCTACCAGCGTCCCTGGAGCGAAACTGCCTTGCAGGACCAGGACGAGGCGCAGGACGAACCGGGCTGAATGTTGTCCATGACTTCAAGGCAGCTGTGTGGTTGCCGATACAGGGGTACAGGAGAACGCCATGCTGCCACCGATCATTCCGCTCAGCGCTGCCCCGGTCACCTCGCAGCAGGACCCGGTCAAACCGACCCCGGATATAAAGCCGGTAGTGCCGGCGCAGCCTGCGTCCGGTGAAAGTGCGATCGACCTCAAGCGCCAGCGTGACCCGCAGGAACAGCAGTTGCTGCTGCGCGAGGAGCAGCGCCGGCAGCAGCAACGCCAGGGTAAAGGCAAAGGTAATGATGAACGGTTCGATGCGTTGCCAGGCCATGAGGTCAACGCCGACAATACCGTGCCAGTGGTGCCGCTGATGCGCGAGCCCGTGCGTCAGGGGCTGCTGGTGGACATCGAGGTATGAAGCAGGGCTGGCAAGTGTCTGGTTCTAGCCCCATCATGCAGCATCCGTAGCGTGTAGAGCCCAGTATGAGCCAAGACAATCTCATTGATTTCGATGCCGAACGTGCCCGCCGCGTGCATGACATCAAGGAAAAGCGCCTGAACGAGATGCGCGATGCGTTCGAACAGGCATTGCCCTTGAACGCTGCCAAGAAGAAGTCCAAGCGCAAGCCCAAGAAGCGCTGACGCTTGACGCAGGTCAACCCTGCGCCCGCCCCGTGCGCCCGTCCCCGGGCGTCATTGACCTTGGTCAATTTTCTTCCGCCCGACATTGGTTACTGTTTCCCCATCGGACAACGGCGAACAAATGGAGAGGTCGGCATGTTCTTCGACAACGTGGTTATCGCAGGGGTGGTAACGGTGGGGTTGATGGTGGCTTTCTTCGCCGGTCTAGGCATTTTCATCTGGAAGGACTCGAGCAAGCGCAAGCGCCCTTGACCTTCCCGATTCATGAGCACGCAAGGCATTTAGGGCGACTTCGGTCGCCCATTTTTTTGCCTGGCATCTGTTCCGGCGACGTGGCCCGTTGGGCACGGGCGTGGCCTGCAGTGGCAAGCGTTCCCGTGTGACGGCTGCGCAGCGCGTTCCATTGACCATGAGGTGGGGCATGACCATTACATCCCAGGATATCTGCAAGGCGGCCGAGCAGCTCAAGGGCTTCGTGGGCTTTCACGGTAAACGTGGCATCTATATCGTGCGTTTCTCCGAGGATGCCTTCGGTATGGATATCGCCGACGACAGCATCACCCCGTGCAACGAGTTCGTATGGCGACCTGAGCAGGGGCATCGCATGGCCTTGTGTCGCGAGCGACTGGGCTTGCTGATAGAGCAACACATGGATGAGCGGCTGAATGTGAGTGAGCCGTTGAAGGCTTACCTTCGCCGGCATGACCTGCCTGAGATTGTGGCCGAGCGACGCTTGCACCCGGCAGGTGTCATCGCGCCAGCGATATGAAGGCAGAGGATTCGGCAGAAGGCGTCACGCTGGCATTGGCCCGATGAGTGACCATGACCCGATCCCGGCCATTGCGCTTGGCGACATACAAGGCGGTGTCCGCCTGGCGTAACCAGCCGTCCGGAGTCTCCAGCGAGGGGTCGAACGGGCAGAGGCCAATGCTCAAGCTGATGCGCAGTTGGGGCATCTGCGGGTCGCGGTAGCTCGCCACACGCTCACGCAGGCGTTCCATGGCCTGACAGGCCTGGGCTTCGGTGGTGCTGGGCAGTATCACGCAAAATTCATCGCCCCCATAGCGTCCGGCCTTGTCGCCTTCGCGCAGGGCGCCGCGCAACTCGATGCTGACCTGGCGCAATACCTGATCGCCGATTACATGGCCGAAGGTATCATTGATGGTCTTGAAGTGGTCGATGTCGATCAGAGCGACTACAGCCTCACCGCGCTGTTTCCTGCACCCGCTAAAACGCCTTGCCAAGAGGTCTTTCCAGGCGCCGTGGTTGAGTAGCCCGGTGAGGCTGTCGGTGAGGCTGAGGGTGTTGAGCCGGCGTTTGTGCTCGGCCAGCTTGATTGCCAGTCGATAGCACACCCACCCAAGCGCCGCTGGATACAGCGTCAGCATCGGCAGGCAGGCGTAGACCTGGAAGGCGGTAGCGTTGGGTTGAAATCCCGGCCCCAGCAGGGCGCAAGCCGCAAGCATGCCTGCCAATTGCGCCATCCCTGCGCGAATAGCCAACCCCTTGCCGCCGGCTGCGACGTTGTTCATGGTGACCATCGACAGGACGGTAACCGTCGGCAGCGGGTTGAACTGCATGGCACCGGCCCAGAACCCACCCATCAGCGAATCGAGGAAAAAGTTGCGCTGCTCGGCCTGGTAGGGCGCTTTGGACCGGGCCGCCCATTGATAGGCCAAGTGTGGCCACAGCAAGCCGTTGAAAAGCATGAATGGCCAAACCCAAGTGGGGGGAGACAGGGGTTCCACCGCAGCCATTACCGCGAAAAGCCCCACACCCTTGCCCAGTACCCGAGGCAGATAAATCCGTTTGGCAAACGAAAGGCCTTTGCCGGTGCGTGTGTCCATGGGTGTGATCTCTATCAGGGCGCTTATCGCTTGACGTGCGCGAGTATTCTGGGCCATGGCAGGCGCACGAGACATGGCCTTGCAAGCCAAATCACGGGTGATGCGAGCAGTGGGGCGAGTATGCCTGACTGGGCTGTGGAAGAAGAGGGCAAAGCTGGGCAGCGTTGTCGCAACGCCTCGGCCCAGCTTCCTTATAGAAGAAGAGGGGATGTTACCCGCACGCCTTAAAGGCAACGTTTCACTTTTGCTGATCGTCCTGGTGCTTTCGCGAGGGCTGTTCATCTTTGAGTAACTGGGACGGCGATTTGCCGCTGTCGCTGCGCACCTGTGCATGGCTGATCAGACCAAAGATGAGACTGCCGCCGATGATGTTGCCGGCCAGCGTAGGCAGGGCAAAGTGCAGCAAGAAGTTGCTCCAGGTTTCTTCACCAGCCCAGACCAGATACGAGACCTCTACCGACCCCACCACGATGTGGGTGAAGTCGCCCAATGCCATGAGGTAGGTGATGACCAGGATGATCCAGATCTTGGCGTGCTCCATGGAGGGGATCATCCAGACCATGGTGGCGATCATCCAGCCGGACACGATGCCTTTGGCAAACATCTGGCTGACGTCGTTTTCCATCACCTTACGGCCCACCTCCAGAAACGCGATATCTGTCTTGGTATCGAAGATCGGCAGTTCGAGCATTACCCAGGCCACCAATAGAGTACCGGCCAGGTTGCCGGCCAGGACCACGCCCCAGAGGCGCAGCAAGCGACCGAAGTTGCCCAGCGTTGGCGTCGTCATCACTGGTAGGACAGCGGTCAGGGTGTTCTCGGTGAACAATTGCTGCCGCGCGATGATGACGGCCAGGAAGCCGGCGCTGTAGCCGATACTGGCGATGACCTGCGCGCTCTCGCCGTCCGGCAGACGCGAGTACAGAAGACCCATGGCCATCAGTGACAGCCCCATGGACAAACCTGCGGCAAGGGCTGACCACCAGAGCGCAGCCAATGTACGTTCCAGTTCCTGATCGCCCTGCAAGCGAATGGTCTCGTGCAACACCGCCGCACGCGGCGGCTGGTTGGAACTGACCTCCTGTTGTTCGTCTGCCGACAGGCCCGGGGTTTTCTCGCTTTGCGCCTCGCTCATTACCGCTACGCTCCGTGGTGGGTTTATCTACAGATTCACTGCAGCCTCATTAAGTTGCGGGGAGTGGGGCGCTGCGAGCGCAAAAGTTTTTAAATCAAAGGGTTGACTCCAGATTCAAAGCGCGTATTATTCGCCACCTCGCAGCGAGTAACGCAGCGGGGAAGTCGGTCAGCGGTTGAAGTTTCAAGTCTTCGAGTAAGGCGCTTCAGAAAACTTCAAAATAAACGCTTG
>NZ_DIIQ01000023.1:0-22648 GCF_002420785.1 Pseudomonas sp. UBA5666
GGCAACGGCAACGGCAACGGCGACGGCATCTTGGGCTAAAGCTCCAGCCCCATTTCAGGACGAATCTTATAGATGAACCCCGAAGACCCGTAAGGCGGTAGCAATCTCCCCGCCCCAGTATTACCCTCGACCCCCACCCCGCTCAGCATCAGGCACCCGCATGGCCTTCACCAGTGACTCCCTTACGATCTTCCTGGCCGTGCTGGAGGCCGGGTCCTTTTCCGCTGCAGCGCGCAAGCTAGGCCGGGTGCCATCCGCAATAAGCATGGCCATCGCGCAACTGGAGGCAGAACTGGACCTGCCGCTGTTCGACCGCACCACCCGCAAAGCCTTGCCCACCAGCGCAGCACTGGCGCTGGAGCCGCAAGCCAGGCAAGTGATCTGCCAGCTGAACCTGCTCGATGCCCAGGCCCTGCAACTGCACCAAGGCTTGGAAAAGCGCCTGACCCTCGCCATGGCACCCGAACTGCAAACCGGGCCCTGGAGCCAACCCCTACACGCCTTGGCGCAGGCCTTTCCCGGCCTGGAAGTGGAGGTGCGCTCGGCCAGCCAGCGCGAGGCCATCCGCTTGCTGCACGACGGCACCGTGCAACTGGCACTGGTCTTCGAACGCCCGGGTATCGATGAGCGCGAGTCGTTTCTCGAAGCCGGCAGTCAGCTACTGGTGGCCGTCGCCTCCCCGCGTCACCCTGCCGGCGTGCAGGGTGCCATGCCCCTGCCCGAAGAAGCCTTCGCCGAACAGCGGCAGATCATCGTCGCCTCCGGCAACCCCACCGGCTCTGACCCGCGCATGGTGCTGTCCCGACGCATCTGGCTGACCGACAGCTACCTGGCCACACTGGACCTGGTGCAATCAGGCCTTGGCTGGGCTTATTTGCCACAGCCCCTGGTAGAGCCGCTCATCGCGTCAGGCGCGCTGGCAGAGGTGCGCATGGACAATATGGCCAGCCGCCTGCGCCTGTGGGTGGACATCATCTGGATCAAATCCAGACCCTTGGGCCTGGGCGCACGGCACTACCTGGACAGCGTCCGCACGCTGTTCGAGAAGGACCCGCCCAGAGCCTGAGCCAGGCCAGTCACTGCACCGGGGCGAGCAACCGGTACCCTACCCCTGCCTCGGTGGCAATGAAGCGCGGCGCCATTGGGTCGTCGCCAAGCTTTTGCCGCAGGTGCCCGACCACGATGCGCAAATAATGCGTGTCACCCACATGGGTTGGCCCCCAGATGTCCTTGAGCAGTTGCTGCTGAGTGATGACGCGCCCCGGATGGCTTGCAAGCTGCGCCAACAGTGCATATTCCTTGCGGGTCAAGGTCACTTCGGCGTCATCCAGGGTCACGCGTCGCAAGGCAAGATCGACGGTCAGCGGCCCAATGCTGAGGCAGGCTGGGGCACCGCCCGTCTGCGGTATCTGCCTGAGCAGCGCACGAATACGTGCGAGAAACTCCTGAATGCCAAACGGCTTGGTCACATAGTCGTTGGCGCCGCTGTCCAAGGCGTCGACCTTCTGCGCTTCGCTGGCGCGTACCGACAAGACCACCACCGGCACCGTGCTCCACTGGCGCAGTTCGCGCAGCACCTGCTGCCCGTCCATGTCCGGCAGGCCCAGGTCCAGGACCACCAGGTCAGGCTTACCCAAGGCCGCCTGCGCCAGCCCCTGGGTGCCGTTCTCCGCTTCTAGGACTTTATAACCCTGGGAAGCCAGGCTGATGCGCAGGAATTTGCGGATCTGGGGCTCATCATCGATGACCAGCAAAGTGGCGGTCTGGCTCATGGCAGGTCGCTTCCGGTATCCGGTTGGGTAGGCAGCGGCAAGCATAAAGTCATGCAGGTGCCAACGCCATCGATGCCCTCGCCAACCCTGACCTGACCGCCATGTGCCCCGATCATCCCCTGGCAGATCGCCAAGCCCAGGCCGGTGCCCTGACCACCGCGATCACCGCGGGCAGCGGTGTAGAACATGTCGAAGACCTTGTCCCGATCTGCCAGGGCAATGCCAGGGCCTTCATCGCTGACGGCGATGTGCAGTTGCTGGTCGCGCGCCGTCACCTCGACGCGCAGCCGCCCCTGAGCAGGCGAAAACCGCGCGGCATTCTCGAGCACGTTGACCAGGGCCTGCTCGATCAACGCGGCATGCACGAACAGCAGCGGCAAGTTGGCCGGCACCTGAGTTTCCAGGTTCAGGGGTGCCAGCACGGCGCGCAGTCGATGCAACGCGCTGCCCACGATGTCGGCAGGCGCTACCCAGTCCCGTGCCAGCTTGAGACTGCCGTGCCCCAGGCGGGTCATGTCCAGCAGGTTCTGAATATAGCGGTCCAGCCGCTCGGCTTCGTCGCGGGTGCCTTCGAGCAGCTCACGCCGGTCCGACTCGGCAAGGGCCTCGCCCAACGCCAGCAAACTGTCGATGCTGCCGCGCATGGACGTCAGCGGCGTGCGCAAGTCGTGGGATACGGAGGCCAGCAACGCACTGCGCAGTTGTTCGGTCTCACCGTGCAGACGCGCCGCCTCCAACTGCTCGGACAACTGCGCCCGCGCCAGGGCCTGGGCCACAGGCTGCGCCAAGCCACGAAGCAATCGCCGGTCGGGGCCACTGAGTGCCTGGCCTGGGCGCTCAGACACACCCATCAAGGCCAGAGGCTGGCTGTCCACGGTCAAGGGCCACCACCACCAACGCCCTTCGGGCAGGGTGTCGCTGCTGCGCCCGGCCGCCTGGTCGTGCTGCCAGGCCCACTGGGCCGCGGCGCGCTCGTTATCGGTGAAAGCAATGGGACCGCCGCTGGCTATGTGCAGTTGGCCATGCTCGTCGCGCTGCAGGATGCAGACCTGCCAACCAAGCCGACCATCGAGGTGCTGGTGCGCAACCTCCAGCACCGCCTGACGGTCCGTGGCCCCGGTCAGGCGTCGAGACAGGTCCAACAACTGGATGGTTTGCGCCTGGGTTTCACGCAGGGCCTGCAACTGGCTGCGCTGGCGCGCGGCCAGGTTACCCGTGAGCGCGGCCATCAGCAGGAAGAACACCAGGGTCAGCACGTCCTCTTCGCGCTGGATACTCAGGGAAAAGTTGGGCGGAATGAACAGAAAATCGTACGCCAGGAATGAAAGCAGCGCACAGGCCAGGGCGGGGCCAAGGCTGGTGCGCACCGCCACCAGCAGGACCGCTGCCAGAAACACCAGGGAAATGTTGGGCAATGCCAGCACGCTGGCCACTGCCCAGGCCAGGCCCGCCGCCAGAGCGGTCGCTGCCAGCGCCAGCAGGTAATGTCGCCACACCCACGCATACCGGGCCGTTGGCTTGGGTGCCGAGCGCAGGACGTCGCGATCGAGCACATTGACCTCCAGACCCTGACTGGCCCGCAACAGCCGTGCAGCGACACCAGCGCCGAACAGGCGGCGGCGCCACCGGTCTCGGGACTGTCCGACCAGTACCACGCTGGCACGCCGCTCTCGGGCATGCTCGATCAGTGTACGGGCCACCTCCGCGGCGCGCAGCACGACCACGTCCCCACCCAGGCGCTCGGCCAGTTGCTGGGCGGCCTGTAACCGCTGGCGCCCGCTCTCGTCGCGCAGGCGACCGTTGTCCACGTGGACCAGGCTCCAGGGTAGGTGCCGGCGCTGCGCCACGCGGCTGGCATGACGCACCAAGCGCTCGGCCTGGTCATCGCCATCCACACCGACCAGCAAGCGCCCACGCAGCGCTGGCGCTGCAGCGCCGCCTTGGCGATAGCCCTGGGCCGCATCGGCATCGACCTGGGCGGCAGCGGCCTGCATGGCCAGTTCGCGCAGCGCGCTGAGGTTGCGCTGGGAAAAGAATGCGTCGATGGCCGCGCGCGCTTGCTCAGGCACATACACCTTGCCTTCGCGCAAGCGTTCGAGCAGGTCGCGCGGCGGCAAGTCCACCAGCAACAGGTCGAACGCTTCGTGCACCACCCAGTCCGGCACCGTTTCACGCACCAGGACACCGGTGATATCGCGCACCTTGTCGTTGAGGCTCTCCAGGTGCTGGACATTGACCGTGGTGTAGACGTCGATGCCGGCGGCCAGCAGTTCCTGCACATCCTGCCAGCGCTTGGCGTGGCGGCTGCCCGGTGCGTTGCTGTGGGCCAACTCGTCCACCAGCACCAGGCTGCCCGGGGTACCGAGCACCCCATCCAGGTCCATTTCGTGCAAGGTCACGCCCCGGTAACGGGTGCGTAGCATCGGTTGCTGGCGCAAGCCCGCCAACAGGGCCTCGGTTTCGGCACGGCCATGGGTTTCGACCACGCCTACCAGTACCGGGCGGCCCATGCGCTGCTGGGCATGGGCGTGGGTGAGCATGGCAAAGGTCTTGCCGACACCGGGCGCGGCGCCAAGAAACACCTTCAGCCGGCCTCGCCCTGGCTGGGGGAAATTCGCCAGCAGCGCATCGGCGCGGTCGGAGTCACTCATGGGATTTCCTTCACAGCAAGGGTCACAGGCCCTGGCCCGAACGGCTCGTCTTTTCCAGCGCCTGGTTAAGGGCCAGGACGTTGACCACCGCAGGGCCCACCAATGGGCGCAGCGTGGCGGCTTCGAGCAGACTCTGCAAGCGTTCGACGGGTAGATGCCGGGCGGCAGCTACCCGTGGCAATTGATACGCCACGGCCTGCGGCGGCAGGTGGGGGTCCAGCCCACTGCCCGAGGTCGTGACCAAGGCCAAGGGGACCGGCCCCTGCCCTGGCCGGTACAACGCACCCGCCTGTGCCTGGACACGCTGCATCAACGCGGGATTGCCAGGGGCAAGGTTGCTCGCGCTGCTGGCCACGGTCGCGAAATCACCTGCCGAAGGACGGGAATGAAACCAACCGTCACCCTCGAAGCGCTGGGCGATCAAGGCAGAGCCGCGCACACGCCCCTGCTCGTCTTGCACCAGGCTGCCATTGGCCTGGTAGGGGAACGCCACCTGGGCAATACCCGTGACTGCCAAGGGGTACAGCGCACCTGTCAGAAAGGTCATCGACAGGAGCAGACTCAGGGCCGGGCGTAGGTATGCAGTCATGATGGCCTCCTCAGACCAGGTGCAAGGCGTTGAGCAACAGGTCGATGACCTTGATGCCGGCAAACGGTACGATGATGCCGCCCAGTCCGTAGATCAGCAGGTTGCGCCTGAGCAGCTGCGCAGCGCTGGCAGCCTTGATCTGCACCCCACGCAGGGCCAACGGAATGAGCACGACGATGATCAGTGCGTTGAACACGATGGCAGACAGGATGGCGCTCTGCGGGCTTGCCAGCTGCATGATGTTGAGCACGCCCAGCTGCGGGTAAATCACCGCAAACAAGGCTGGCAATATGGCGAAATACTTGGCCACGTCGTTGGCGATGGAAAAGGTGGTCAGCGCCCCACGGGTGACGAGCAGCGCCTTGCCAACGTGCACCACGTCCAGCAGCTTGGTCGGATCACTGTCCAGATCGACCATGTTGGCCGCCTCACGGGCAGCCTGGGTACCATCGTTCATGGCCATGCCCACATCCGCCTGGGCCAGGGCTGGCGCGTCGTTGGCACCATCGCCGCACATGGCCACCAGGCGCCCGTCTTGCTGCTCCTGGCGAATGCGCGCCAGTTTTTTCTCCGGTGTAGCCTCGGCCAGCACATCGTCCACGCCTGCTTCGGCCGCGATCGCGGCTGCCGTGAGCGGGTTGTCGCCAGTGACCATCACGGTCCTGATGCCCAGTTTGCGCAGTTCGGCAAAGCGTTCGCGAATGCCAGGCTTGACCACATCCTTGAGGTGAATCACGCCCAACAGGCGCTTGTCGACGCAGACCAGCAGCGGCGTACCGCCTGACTGGGCGATGCGCTCTACCTCACGGGCAAGGGCTGGCGGCATATCCGCGCGCGGCATATCGACGAAGGCAAGGAGCGCATCGACGGCGCCTTTTCGATAACGATGTGCCCCCAGGTCGATACCAGACAGGCGTGTCTGGGCAGTGAAGGCCACCGGTTGGTAGTGCCCGGCCGGCGGTTCGACGAAATCATGAAGCTGATGCAGGTACTCGACGATCGACTTGCCCTCTGCCGTGTCGTCGGCCAGCGAAGCCAGCAAAGCCCCCTCCCCCAGCTCACGGGCCGTCACCCCGGGCGCAGCGTACAGTGCGCTGCAGCGGCGGTTACCGAAAGTGATGGTACCGGTCTTGTCCAGCATCAAGGTGTGCACATCGCCTGCGGCTTCCACGGCGCGCCCTGAACGGGCGATGACATTGAGGCGCACAAGGCGGTCCATGCCGGCGATGCCGATGGCCGAGAGCAGGCCGCCGATGGTGGTGGGAATGAGTGTGACGAGCAACGCGGCCAGGAAGATCAGCGGCAAGCTGCCCCCAGCGAAGTGAGCAAAGGGTTGCAGGGTCACCACCACGATCAGAAACACCAGGGTCAGGCCGATCAACAGCATGTCCAGGGCGATCTCGTTGGGCGTTTTTTGCCGGCGCGCGCCCTCGACCAGGGCGATCATGCGGTCCAGGGTGGAATCACCGGGGTTGCTGGCGATGCGGATCAGCAGCCAGTCCGACACCAGACGGGTATTGCCGGTCACCGCCGAACGATCGCCGCCTGACTCGCGAATGACGGGCGCGGATTCCCCGGTGATGGCTGCCTCGTTGACGGCAGCGATGCCTTCTATCACCTCGGCGTCGGCGGGGATCATCTCCCCAGCCTCGACCCGGACGACATCACCCTTGCGCAGGGACGCGGCCGGGACGTTGTCGAAGCTGCCATCCGGGTTGCGCCGCCTGGCCGAGAGCCCCTGGCTGCCGGCTTTGAGGCTGTCGGCACGGGCTTTACCCCGGCCTTCGGCAAGGGCCTCGGCGAAGTTGGCAAACAGCACGGTGAACCATAGCCAGGCGGCGATCTGCACCGCAACGCCTGGGGTGACGCCATTGGCTGGGGTCAGGCACAGCACGGTGGTCAGTACGGCCGTGATGGCCACCACCAGCATGACAGGTGAGCGCTTGAGCTGACGCGGATCGAGCTTGAGGAACGCCTGCAGCAATGCCGGCCGCCACAGCGCGGCCAGCCGCGTCTGGGCTGCTGCGTCTGGTTGGGCCTTGATCTCTGGAATGGGCATGTTCATGGTCATCTCTCAATAGGCCTGGCTCAAATGGTCGGCAATCGGTCCCAAGGCCAAGGTCGGGAGGAAGGTCAGCCCGCCTACCAGCAGGAGGGTCAGCAGCAGCAGGAAGGTGAACAGTGGCCCATGGGTGGGGAAGCTGTTGGGGCCTTGAGGTGCCTGTGGCTTGGCTGCCAGGCTCCCTGCCAGCGCCAGGATTGGCAGGATGTAACCAAAACGCCCGATCAGCATCGCCAGACCGATCATGAGGTTGTGAAACACCGTGTTGGCGCCAAAGCCTGCGAAGGCTGACCCATTGTTGGCGGCCCCGGAGGTATAGGCATACAGCAACTGGCTGAAACCATGGGCGCCGGGGTTGCTGACCGCTGTGGCCGGCCCTGGAAGGCTGGCAGCGACGGCGGCCAGTACCAGCACGCCGACCGGCATCACCAACAAGGTCGCCACCAACAGTTGCACCTCACGGGCTTGAAGCTTCTTGCCCAGGTATTCCGGCGTGCGGCCGATCATCAGCCCGCAGAGAAACACCGCGATCAGCACGAACAGCAACATGCCGTACAGGCCCGCCCCGACGCCGCCGAAGATGACTTCGCCGACCATCATGTTGACCATGGCCACCATGCCGGTCAGTGGGTTGAGGCTGTCGTGCATGGCATTGACCGAACCGTTGGAAGCGGCCGTGGTGGTGACCGTCCACAACACCGATCCGGTGGTGCCAAAGCGACTTTCCTTGCCTTCCAGAGGGGCTGCCTGCTCTACCTCGCTGGCGTGCAGCGCTGGGTTGGGCTGATGTTCGGACCACAAGGCCGAGGCGCCGCCGACCAGAAACAGTGCAAGCATGCAGGCCACAATGGCGCGGCTCTGGCGCAGGTCTTTCACGTAATGGCCGAACATGAACACCAGAGCCACGGGAATCAGGATGATCGCCGATACCTCGAACAGGTTGCTCCACGCTGTCGGGTTTTCAAACGGATGCGCCGAATTGACGCCGAAGAAGCCGCCGCCGTTGGTACCCAGCTGCTTGATCGCAATCTGGCTGGCTGCCGGGCCGAGCGGGATCAACTGCTCGGCCCCTTGCAACGTCAGGGCATGGGCATAGTCGCTGAAGGTCTGTGGCACGCCCTGCCAGACCAACAGCAGCGCCAGCAGCAAGGACATGGGCAAAAGCCCATAAAGCGTGGCCCGGGTCATGTCCACCCAGAAATTGCCCAGGGCCGCACTGCTGCGACGGGCGATACCACGGCACAGGGCTACCAGCACGGCCAGGCCCGTGGCAGCACTGACAAAGTTCTGCACGGTCAGGCCGAGCATCTGGTTCAGGTAGCTGATGGAGGCCTCGCCACTGTAGGCCTGCCAGTTGGTGTTGGTCACGAAACTGACCGCGGTGTTGAAGGCCAGCGACCACTCAAGACCGGGTAAGCGCTGCGGATTCAACGGCAAAAGGCCTTGGCCCAACAGCGCGCCGAACAGCAGGAGGAACCCAACCAAATTGAAGAACAGCAGCGCCAGGGCATAGTGGCGCCAGCCCTGTTGCTGCGATGGGCAAATCCCAGCCAGCCGGTAGCAGGCATTTTCGATCGGTCCCAGTAATGGCGTAAGCCACGTGCGCCGGCCCTCCATGACATTGAAGTAGAACCTTCCCAGCCAAGGGGCCGGTAGCAGGACTATGGCGAAGAAGGCCAGCAGCAAGGCGATATCGTAGGCATGCATGGGCGACCCCTTAACTGCGATCGGCGCGCAATAGCGCCGTCAGCAGGTACACCGCCATGGCCACCGCGATCAGCAGTGACATCCCTTCGAGCACGTTCATGAATGATTCCCCGTTGATGCGGCAGTGGCCGCTTTACGGGGATTTTCGGTCAGGCCAGCGTAAAGGCTCGAGATCGAAGCGGCAGGCCTGGCATAAAGAACACGTAAAGAAAGGTGTTCGGCCAGGCAGCAGGGCTAGGCAGTCGGGGTGGGCTGCACGTTGCGACTCCAGTCCAGCAGCAGGCTGTAGCCTATGGCCAATAACGTCGGGCCAATGAACAGGCCGATGAAGCCGAAGGCAATCAGGCCGCCGAACACGCCGAGCAACACGATCACCAGCGGTAGGTCTCCGCCACGGCTGATCAGGTAGGGCTTGAGCACGTTGTCCACGCCACTGATGACGAAGGTGCCCCAGATGCCCATGAAGATCGCCATGCCGTACTCACCCTTCCATACCAGCCAGCCGGTCACCGGCAGCCAGGCCAGCGGCGGGCCCATGGGGATCAGGCTGAGCATGAAGGTGACCAACCCAAGCACGATGGCACCCGGCACGCCTGCGATGAGAAAGCCGATCAAGGCGAGCAGGGCTTGCGCCGCCGCCGTACCGATCACACCGTTGACCACCCGTTGCACCGTGCCGGCTACCAGGT
Source organism: Pseudomonas sp. UBA5666 (assembly GCF_002420785.1). NCBI lineage: Bacteria > Pseudomonadati > Pseudomonadota > Gammaproteobacteria > Pseudomonadales > Pseudomonadaceae > Pseudomonas > Pseudomonas sp. UBA5666. The sequence goes on from NZ_DIIQ01000023.1 coordinate 9,471, forward strand.
TCAGGTAATACTCGGCACGCTCGCCAGTCAGCCGGTGCAGCAGCCGCAGCACGAACGCCGAGAGCCGCGGCCCGTCGCGATAGAAGAAGAACACGAAGACCAGGCTCAGGGTGAGCTCCAGCACGCCACTGCCGATCTGCGCGCTGCGGGCCAGCAACCAGTTACCCACTTGCCCCAGGTAGGGTTTGACCGACGCCAACAGCGCAGCGCCCTGCTGGTCTAGCGACGACCACCAGCTGGCCATGCGTTCGCCTACCAACGGGATGTCGATCAGCCACACGGGCGCATCCGGCAGGCCATCAACCTGCACATCACGCACGAACAAGGTCGCATCACGAATGTGGTCAGCCAGGTTGAAGCCCAGCCAGACCAAAGGCAGCGCCACGATGAGGATCCAGGCGCTGGTCAACAGACCGGCGGCGAGGGTTTCGCGTCCACCCAGCACGCGGGTGAGAAAACGCATCAGGGGCCAGCTGGCGAATGCGAGGATGGCCCCCCACAGCAGCGCCGAAATGAAGGGGGCCATGACCCACAGGCCGGCGCCCAGCAATGCCAGCAACAGGATCTGGATCAGCAGGCGGTCATTTTCAACCATGGTCTTGCCCGTCAACGAATCAGTTCGAGGTGCAGGCCATCGGTGGGCGAGTCGCCGACTTCCAGGCGAGCGCTGCGTACACCGGCCTTTATCAGCGCTTCACGCCAGGCCTCGGCCTGGGCGCCGCTGAGGGTGGCGCGCAAGGTGCTGTCCAGGTTGAGGCTGCGTGCAAGCAGGGTTGCCCAGGCCGGCTGCGGGTCGCTCAAATCAGGATAATCAAGCTTGCCGGTGTCACGCATCTCACGCAGCACGGTTGCAGCCGTGGGCAGCAGCTCACCCAACGGGTGGGCTGCGACGAACTCCTCCACATGCAGGTAGGCCCGCCGGTTGCCACGGGTCACGCTGTAGAGTGCGACCAACGTATCAGCCTGGTCGGCAGAGCGGCGTAGCAGGATGAACGCCTGGCGCTCATCGCCACCATTGAGCCGAGCATTGGCAAAGACTTCGTTGGCCCACAGGCTGGCCTCGCCACAATCGCGGCCTTGGCACCAGAACAACGGGTACCCGCCTTCTTGCTGCAAGCTCTCGCGCGCGCGCGTGAACGCCTCCCGCGCAGAGCGCTCAACCGGCAGTTCATAGGTCGTGGAGCTGACCTGGCCACGGCTCTCGACTTTATCCTCCACCCGCAGGCGGCCGCTGATCTTGCGCAGTGGCCCCAATGGGTAGACGCGCTCCTGCTCCACGGCCGGGCGCTGGTCGACAATCTTGGCGTCCACTGGCACGGGCAGGCCGCCGGCCCAGAGCGTAGAGCTGGCGAGCAGCGTACCGGCGGCCAGCAGGCAACGCCAGGCGACAGGCGCAGTCATAGGCAAACCACGCGGCGCCCGGCGTCAAGGTGAAGCATGTACATGTCTGGCAATTGCATGGTTGTCTCCCTGATCAACCCGCCAAGCCTCGACACTTGTCCGGTGCAAGTCAAGCAAAGCCAAAGAAGCGATTGAAACAGTCTGCTACAAGCGTTGCGCCCTGCTCATCGTTCAGGTGCAGGTGATGGCCACCGGGCAAGGTCACCTGTTCAAAGGGTAGCTGCTCAAGCAGCCCTTCGCGACGTGCCAGCATGCCCTGCGCTGCCACCACCAGGCAGCCGGGGCACTTGACGTGTCGCACGTAGGCCATTGCCTGGCCTTGCGTCAGGCGCACTGGCGAGGGCAAAGTCAAGCGGCTGTCGCTGCGCCAGCTGTACCCCCCGGCCACGGGCATCAGCCCACGCTGGGCCAGCAGCTCGGCCGCTTCGCGGCTCACCGCCACCATGCCCTTCATGCGTGCCTCCACGCCTTGGTCCTGCGTGCTGTACACCGACTTGCGCTTGGTATCGAGGCGCATCTGTGCACGCAGCGCCATCCCCAGGCGCTCGGGGGCGTCCTGCTCTTCGCCGGTGGGCGGGATGAGGCCATCGATAAGTGCCAGGTGGCTGACGCGCTCGGGCAGTGCGGCGGCCAGTTGCACGCTGATGATGGCGCCAAGCGAATGGCCCAGCAGCGCGAACTGCTCCCAGCCCAGTTGCTCGGCTGCGCGCACGATGTCGTAGGCGTAGTCGGCCAGCGCGTAGCCGGCACCCGGCGGGCGATGCTGCGAATGGCCATGACCGGCCATGTCCAAGGCCACTATGCGCAGGCCCTGAAGGCGAGGCGCGAGACGCGCGAAGCTGTTGGCGTTGTCCAGCCAGCCGTGCAACGCAATGACCGGCAGGCCGTCCTCGGGGCCGAACACGTGGCCGGCCAGTTCGATATGGCCAAGATTCAAGCGTATGTCTTCGACCTGCACCTTCATGCCTGCCCCCACCTATCGAACAGGCCCTTGATCAGGCTGGCGGTATCTTCCGGGTGCTCCAGCGGGAACATGTGGCCACCCGGAACGCTGTGGTATTCCCCCTTCGGTATGCCCCGCACCGCCAAGGCATGATGGCGGCGCACTACGGTACTGGCCTGGCCACGGACCATGGCCAGCGGCAGGCGCAACTGCCGGACAGGCGCAGGGTTCAGGTGGGGTACGTTGCGATAGATGCTGATTTCGGTAGCAGGATCGAAGCGCAGGGACAGCGTGTGCTGCTGCTCGTGCAAGCCATGTTCGACGTAGGCATCCAGGCAGTCGGGGTCGAAGTGGCGGAACAGTGATCGGCTGGCGAAATAGGCGCGGGCACTGAGTCGATCTTCGAATTCGGCGCGCCGCCCTAGCGTCCGACCGGCTGGGGTAATGCGGTCGATCAAGCCCAGGTGCTTGGCGGCGCGCAGCAGCAACTGGTCTGCGCGGGTCAGCACGGGCGAGTCGAGCATGACCACGCCCCGGTAAAGTTCTGGTCGGCGCAGGGCGGCATGCAAATGCAGAACACCCCCCAGCGAATGCCCCACGCCCCATACGGGGTCGGGCTGCTGCTCAAGGTGGTACAACAGCTCGTCCACCAGGCTCTGCCAGTTGGCGTCCACCGGAAACCGCGGGTCATGGCCGTGCTGGGGCAGGCTCTGCACGTGGTAGTCCGGCGCCAGGGCGGCGAACAGCTTGCCGTAGGTGGCCGACGGAAACCCATTGGCATGGGCAAAGAATATCGGTTGCGGCATGGCGGGCTTCCGGGCGCAGAGAATGGCCCATTGTGGGTGTCCACCAGGGCTCAGGCAACGTTCGGAAAGGTCATCGGCAAGGGCGATCAGGTCATGCCGATCGATTAAAGCTGCCCAGCGAGCGTCGCAGGCACGCCTTGATGAAGACTTGATGGGTTTCCAGCGTCTCACGGGCCAGACGCTGGTCATCAGCGTCCAGCTCCAGCCTGCGCAATGCCAGGCAGCTGGTTTGCATCAGATGGGCCACGCGGGTGCAGGCTTGCTGCAAGGCGAGCAGCTCCTGCTCGGCCTGCTGACGTCGATTTTCCTCAAGCGCCGTGTCCGTCTGGATCTTGCGCATCAGGTGGTAGAACTTGGCGTCGGCGACCTCCCGCAGCAGGCTGTGCTGGGCGTGATCCAGGGCGATGCCTTGCTCGACCTTCTCAGTGGTGGTTTGCAGGTCCAGCGAGCACAACAATTTCCACATTTCGCCCGTCATCGACCCAACCTTGTACATGTCCTTTGTGGCAAAGCTAGCAAACCGCAATCGATTGAAACAACTGACAAAAATGCCAGTTACCTCCCTTGCAAACCCGCTTGGCAAAGCCACGGCAGGCAATCAGCGGGACGTGTGCAAGGCCCGTAGCGTCATCAGGCCTGCCAGGGGCCAATCACCCTCAAGTTCCGCCAGGCTGGCAGTGCCCATGGCGGCTGGCCGCTGCAGGTGACCGTGTTCGAGCAGCCCGACCAGGTGCCCGACCAGTGGCTGGTGGCTGACCAACAGCACGTGATCAAGGCCAAGGCGCTCGATCTGGCCGATCGCGTGTTGCACATCGCTCTCGGGGGTCAGCCACGGCACCGTGCTTACCGGCTCGCTCAACCCCAATGCCTCATGAACCAACGCAGCGGTCTGCTGCGCCCGGACATAAGGGCTGGCAATGATCGCCTGCAATGGCTTGCCTGCCAGGTGTGCGGCGCTGTGCAGCACCTGCTCGCGACCATGCGCGGTCAAGCGCCGCTCGGCATCGCGGGTGGCTCGCGGCTCGGCTTCGCCGTGGCGCAACACCCACAGGTTCACAGCTTGGGCTCTTGGTCAGGTTGGGCAGGCTCAGGCGCGCGCGCCACGTGGGGCGCCTCGCCGTCGGCCGGGCGTGGTGCTGGCCAATCGGCAAACGGCCAGGGTTTCTGATCCGTGTGGAAGGTGCCGAAACGTCCGATCTGTGCCAAGTACTGGCTCAGGCTATCGCCAAGGTCCATCACGCTGGCGCTGGGGGCGCCGTAGATCAGCCGATAGATCAACTGGATCACCACCAGGCCTGCGAGCACCAACTCGGCCAATTGCCAGACCACCAGGAAAACCAGCATCCAGACCACACGCAGGATGAGGGACTCGCGCTGGGCGTGTTCAGGGGTATCGTTCATGTGTCGCTCCTTGCCGTTTTGCCAGGGTTATCCGGGCTCAGTTGAAGCCGTTGGTGGAAATGAAATCGACATCGGTCTTCGGCTCAGCGCTCATCAGGTGCTCGATCACCTGGTTCAACGTGCGGCCCTCGAACAGGATGGCATGCAGGCCAGCGACCAGGGGCATGTACACCTGCGCCTGCTGGGCCTTGGCCTTGAGCACCTTGAGGGTATTGACCCCCTCTGCCACTTCCCCCAGCCGACTCACGGCCTCATCCAGGCTCAGCCCCTGGCCGAGCGCGTAGCCCACCTGGTAGTTGCGGCTCTTGGGCGAGGAACAGGTGACGATCAGGTCGCCCACGCCGGCCAGGCCCAGGAAAGTCATGGGGTTGGCACCCTGGCTGACCGCAAAGCGGGTCATCTCGGCCAGGGCGCGGGTGATCAGCATGCTCTTGGTGTTCTCGCCCATGCCCAGCGCCACGGCCATGCCAGCGATGATGGCGTAGACGTTCTTCAAGGCGCCGCCGAGTTCCACGCCAAAACGGTCACTGCTGGCATACACGCGGAAAGTCTTGCCATGCAGCACAGCCTGCACCTGCTGGCACAAAAGCTCGTCTTCACTGGCCACCACGGTGGCAGTCAGGGCGTGCTCGGCAATTTCCCGGGCAAGGTTGGGCCCGGAAAGCACACCTATGCGCGCCTGCGGGGCGATCTCCTCGACGATCTGGCTCATCAGTTTGAACGTCTGGGCCTCGATCCCTTTGGTGAGGCTGACCAGCCCCTTGCCACGCAACAGGTCGGCATGTGGCGCCAATACGCTGCGCAAGGCGCTGGAGGGCAAGGCCACGAAAATCAGGTCGCAGGCCTTAAGCGTGGCCAGCAGGTCACTGACCGGCTCCACCCCTTCGTGCAGCCCGATGCCCTTGAGGTAACGCGGGTTCTCGCGATGCTCGCGCATCGCCTGGGCCTGTGCCGGATCGCGCATCCATTGGCGCACTGGCACACCGTTCTGTGCCAGCAGGTTGGCCACGGCCGTGCCGAAGCTGCCGCCGCCCAGAACTGCAACAGGTTGCTGATCAGTCATATCCAATCCGTTAACACCTAAAATAAATGGCGACCGGCGCATTATACGGGTCGCCTGCCCCGCGCCAAGGCCGGTCGGGCATCGCTCATCCAGGCCAGGTATGTACCCACCGGTCGGCGAGCATCAATACCGCCGCAGATCACTGGCAAAACGGCAAAGTTCATTTACCATGCCGGTTTACCCACGATACAAGGCCGCTCCGTGCTCCCTGGCTCGCCTCCCTACCCGCGGCTGTTGCTGTTGACCGCCCTGCTCGGTGCACCTGCCCTGGCAGATGACTTGTTCATCGACAACAGTGACCTGCCACAGGTTTTGACTGCAACACGCCTCAAACAATCCCCGGCTGCGGTGCCAGGGAGCATGACCGTGCTCGACAGCGCGTTGATCCGGGCCAGCGGCGCGCGTGACATTCCCGAACTGCTGAGGCTCGTGCCGGGCATGATGGTGGGCTACGGGGCGGGCAATCAACCGACCGTCAATTACCACGGCAGCAACGTCAACGAAGCACGTCGCATGCAGGTGCTGATCGACGGCCGCTCGGTGTACCGGGCAGGGCTGGCGACGGTGGACTGGAGCGATATCCCGCTGGCGCTGGAGGACATCGACCGGATCGAGGTGTTCAGGGGGCCGAACACGGTCAGCTATGGCGCCAATGCCCTGATGGCCGTGGTGAACATTCTCACTCGCAATCCTGCCGACAGCCACGGCACGCGTCTGAAAATCACACGCGGGCAGAACGGCATCGACGACTTCTATGCCAGCCAGGGCTTTGGCTGGGACAACGGCGATATGCGTCTATCGCTGTCGGGCCAGCAGGATGACGGGTTCGACCATGACCAGTTCGGCCAGGACTACCGTGACAGCCGCCGCGCCACACGTTTGAACCTGAGCGCCAGCCATACCCTGACGGTGGACCAGACACTGGAATGGCAACTGGCCGCCAAGGAAGGCACCAACCAGCGGCCTTATACCTACCAGCCGGTATTCCCGTTCGTGACCCAGCGCGGCAAGGATGCCGACGTCAAGGCCATGGACTATGCAGGCTCGGTGCGTTGGAACATCGACTTTGCCGCTGAACACAGCCTGTATGTCCAGGGCTCGGCGCAGCATTTCGACCGCCAGCAGGTGTGGCGAGCCTGCGACGCGGCGCTGTCCTTCAGCCCCGAACTCACCCGCCTCTGGCAGATGAACCCCAATTACGCCGAGCGGGTAGCCCGTGGCGCGAACAACCCGCCACCTAGCAGCAACCCCCAGGAGCAGGCCCTGGTCGATGCGATCAAGGCACAGTGGAACAGTCAGGGCGGCAGTGACGTGGTGTGCGGCGATGTCGACCAGAGCACGCGCGAAACCCGCTATGACCTGGAAATACAGGACACCTACAGCCTGACCGACAGCCTGCGCCTGCTCAGCGGCATGAACTATCGCTATGATCGTGCCGACTCGCAGACCTACTTCAATGGCAGCGTCGACGACCAGACCTGGCGGCTTTTCGGGCAACTGGAATGGCGAGCCGACGAGCACTGGATCGTGCAGGGCGGCGCCATGTTCGAGGATTCGCGGCTCTCTGGCAGCTCGCTTACCCCACGGTTGGCGGTCAATTACCTGATCACCCCGCGCCATGGCCTGCGCGCCGTCTATTCCGAGGCGGTACGTTCGCCTGACATGTTCGAAAACAACGTCAACTGGAGCTACACCGTCAAGAACCTGATGCCCTACGCCTTTGGCCAGCAGCATGGCGAATACTTCGTCAAGACCCGCGGCCCTGGTGACCTGGAGCAGGAGCACATGCGCTCGCGTGAGCTGGGCTACAACGGTTATTTCAGCGACCTGGACCTGAGCATGGACCTGAAGGTGTTCTACGACGAGATCACTGGCATGATCAGCGAGCCGCTCAAGAACAACCAGTACATTGCCAGCAATGCGAACCGGGCGCGCTTCAGCGGCAGCGAGGCCCAGTTCGATTGGCGCCCTACCCTGCGCGACCGGCTGCGCTTGACCTTCGCCCATGTCGACGCCTGGGCCAGCAATCCTGCCGACCGCAACCTCAGCGCCAGCAACAGCGGCTCTGCCGGCTGGATGAGGGACTGGGGCCACGGCTGGTCCAGTGGCGCTTTCTACTACGGTGACGATGCCCTCAATCAGTACCGCTACGAGCGCCTGGACCTGCGCGTGGCCAAGCGCTGGCGCGTGTACGGGAGCAATCTGGAACTGGCAGCCCTGTGGCAGCAACGCCTGGATGATGAGCCCACCACCGCCGTGCAGAACCGCTATGACAGCCGGCAGCGGCTGAGCCTGAGCGCGGAGCTGGAGTTCTGATGGTTCGCTTGCTGCGCCTGTTGGTGCTATGGCTGTGGCCATTGGGGCAGTTGTCCGCCAGCGAGATCTTGCTGGTCGGCGCCCAGGACCAGCCAGGCATCCGCAGCTTCATCGCTGCCCTGGAAAGTCGACGCCCCAACGACCACGTCCATTTTCAGGCTGCCAGCGAGCTGCCTGCGCCGAGCCGGCTCGACCTGGACCTGCGCCTGGTGTTGCTGGACGACGAGGCATTACAGTGGCGCCTGTCGCAAACCGCCGGCCCACCGGCACTGGCCATGAGGGTCAGCCGGGTGCAGGTGGAACAGCGCCTGGGAAAGTCACGCCCCGGGTTTCTCACCTTGTTGTGGAGCGACCTGCCACTGGATCGGCAGTTGCGCCTGACCCGCTACCTGTTGCCGCAAGCCAGGCGCATCGGGGTGCTCTACGGTGAACACAGTGGGTTTCTGCTTGATGAGCTGCGCCGTGCCGCGCAACCGCTTGGCCTCGAGATCGTGGCACAGGCTTGGCCCGACCCACGTGACAGCCGCCCCCTGCAACACCTGCTGGGCAGCAGTGACGTGCTGCTCGGGCTTGATGATCCGGACCTGTACAATTCCAAGACAGCGAAAAACCTGTTGCTCAGCAGTTACGGCCGTCAAATGGCCCTGATTGGCCCCAATGCCGGATTCGTCCGTGCCGGCGCGCTGGCCAGCACCTACAGCGACCAGCAAGATTGGTTAAGCGTGCTCGACAGCCTGCTCGGGCAATCACCTGCGCGCTGGCCCCGCAGCCTCTACCCAGCCCATTTCGGGGTCAGCGGCAATCAGCAGGTGGCACGGGCGCTGGGCCTGGAGCCCATTGATCCCGACACCGCCGCCCAAGCCTTGGCTGATGGAGAGCGCACCCCATGACCAAGGGCCTGAACTGGGACATTCATACGCGCACGCAGATCATCAGCCTAGGCCCGGCGCTGCTGCTGACGCTGCTATTGATCAGCTTCTTCACGTTCGTGCGCATCCAGGATTTGCGTCAGGAGCTCAACCACACCGGCCAATTGATCGCCAACCAGCTCGCGCCCGCGTCCGAATACGGGGTCATCTCAGGCAACAACGAAGTGCTCGAAGGCCTGATGCGCGCCACGCTGAGCATTCCCCACGTGCGGTTCCTGGAGGTACAGGACAGTCGCAATCACATTCTGGTGTACGTCGAGCAGTCTGACGAAAGCACCAACCGTGCCCAGCAGGTGGAAGTGTTTCAAGCGCCGATTCGTCTGCAGCAGATACGACTCGAAAGCGACTTTTTGCAGGAAGGCCTGGCGGCTGCCCCGGCCATCGGCGATGACTACCTGGGCCGGGTCATCGTCGGCATGTCGGACGATGCGTTCAGCCAGCGTCAGCAGGAGATCGTGATCAAGGCCGCAGTGCTGGCGTTGTTCGCACTGCTGTTCACATTTTTGCTGGCTCGCCGTCTGGCCATGAGCCTGGCCAAGCCCATCAGCGACATGGGCCATGCCGTCAAGGCCATCCAGCAGGGTCACTACGACACGCCGGTTCCGGTGGTGGACGACAGCGAGCTAGGGCATCTGGCCCGGCACATCAATAACCTGGCGCATGCGCTCGAGCAGGCCAGCACCGAGCAGAAAAAAGCCATCGCCGAGCTGATCCAGGCACGTGAGGAAGCCGAGCAGGCCAACCGCGCCAAGTCTGATTTCCTGGCCATGATGAGCCACGAGCTGCGCACACCGCTAAACGGCGTATTGGGCATGCTGCAATTGCTCGAAACCACCTCGATGAGCAGCGAGCAGGCCGACTACACCGCGGTGGCGAGCGAGTCGACGGGGCATCTGCTGCGGGTCATCAATGACATCCTCGATTTTTCGCGGATCGAACGGGCGGCCTTGCAGCTCGAACACATCGATTTCAACCTCGGCGAGCTCATCACCCACTGCGTCCAGTCGTTCCAGCATGCTGCACAGCAACAAGGTCTGGCGCTCGACTTGAGCCTGGCCGAGGACACCGCCCAGTTGCAGGTGAACGGCGATCCTACCCGGATCCGGCAGATTCTCCTGAACCTGATCGGTAATGCCCTGAAGTTCACCGAGCAGGGGCAGGTGCGGGTCGAAGCCCGTTGGCAGTTGATGGATGAGCAGCGCATCTGGCTGACATGCAGCGTGCAGGACACGGGCATCGGCATTGACAATGATCGTCTGGAGATGATGTTCGTCGCTTTCCAGCAGGCCGACAGCTCGATTTCTCGCCGCTACGGCGGCACCGGCCTGGGCCTGTCCATCGCGCGCACCCTGGCCGAGCGCATGGGCGGGCACCTGCACGGTCAGAGCCTTGAAGGCCATGGCTCGACCTTCACGCTGGAGATGCCACTGGCACTGCCAGCATCGGCGCGCCAGATCCGCCGCGCTGCGCCGCCCGGCCAGCTTGCCTGGACCGAACCCACCAGGGTACTGCTGGTCGAAGACAATGCTGTCAACCAGAGCGTCACCGAGGCCATGTTGTGCAGCCTGGGCGTTGAGGTGAGCACGGCCGACGACGGCCAGCAGGCCGTGGAGCTGGTCAGGCTGCAACGTTTCGCCGCCGTTTTCATGGACTGTGGCCTGCCCTACATGGATGGTTACGAGGCCACGCGCCAGATGCGCCTGCTGTCCCACGGTGCACACGTACCGATCATCGCCCTGACTGCCAATGCATTGCAGGGTGATCGCGAACGATGCCTTGCCGCAGGAATGGATGACTATCTGAGCAAACCTCTGCGCCGCAGTGAATTGCAGCAGGTGCTGAAGCGCTGGCTGCCAGGACAGGCAACCGCGACTGGCGATAAATGCTAAAGTGCGGCAGTCTTAAACACTGGACAGGACTCCTTTCGGACCTGAAAATAGACGTTTCAGTGCACACCTGTACTTCTTTCGACAGGTGCGCTGTGACTTTCACTACAACGCAATAGTCTACCTGTAGGCTGCCGCCCCGTTCGCGATGCGTGACGGGCTGGCCGGGAAGATTCATCCCCTGCCGCAGGGGGTTATTGAGGAGCTCGCATGACCAAACAACACGCCTTTACTCGGGAAGACTTGCTGCGCTGCAGTCGCGGTGAGCTGTTCGGCCCAGGTAATGCGCAACTGCCCGCGCCGAACATGCTGATGGTCGATCGCATCACCCACATCAGTGAAGAAGGCGGCAAGTACGGCAAAGGTGAATTGGTCGCCGAGCTGGACATCAATCCTGATCTTTGGTTTTTTGCCTGCCATTTCGAAGGCGACCCAGTGATGCCAGGCTGCCTGGGCCTCGATGCCATGTGGCAGCTGGTCGGCTTTTTCCTGGGCTGGCAAGGCCTGCCGGGCCGCGGTCGTGCACTGGGCTCCGGTGAAGTGAAGTTCTTCGGCCAGGTGCTGCCTACCGCCAAGAACGTCACCTACAACATTCACATCAAGCGCGTGCTCAAAGGCAAGCTGAACATGGCCATCGCCGATGGTTCGGTCAGCGTCGACGGCCGCGAGATCTACACCGCCGAAGGCCTGCGGGTCGGCGTGTTCACCTCCACTGACAACTTCTAAGGGTTATTCGCATGCGCCGCGTCGTTATCACTGGTCTGGGCATCGTGTCGTGCCTGGGCAATGACAAAGCTACCGTCACCGAAAACCTGCGCAACAGCCGTCCGGGTATCCGTTACAACCCGGAATACAAGGAAATGGGGCTGCGTAGCCAGGTTTCCGGCTCCATCGACCTCAACCTCGAAGAGCTGATCGACCGCAAGGTCTTCCGTTTCGTCGGGCATGCGGCTGCCTACGCCTACCTGGCGATGCAGGACGCCATCAAGGACTCGGGCCTGACCGATGAGCAGGTCTCCAGCCCACGTACCGGCCTGGTGGCCGGCTCCGGCGGTGCATCGACCCTGAACCAGATGGAAGCGCTGGATACTCTGCGCGAAAAAGGCGTCAAGCGTGTAGGCCCTTACCGGGTCACTCGCACCATGGGCAGCACCGTTTCGGCGTGCCTGGCGACGCCGTTCAAGATCAAGGGCATCAACTACTCGATCTCTTCCGCCTGCGCTACATCGGCTCACTGCATCGGCACCGCACTGGAGCAGATCCAGTGGGGCAAGCAGGACATCGTGTTCGCCGGCGGCGGTGAAGAAGAGCACTGGAGCCAGTCGTTCCTGTTCGATGCCATGGGCGCCCTGTCGACCAAGCGCAACGAAACCCCGGAACTGGCCTCGCGTGCCTATGACGCGGACCGTGATGGCTTCGTCATCGCCGGCGGCGGTGGCATGGTGGTGGTCGAAGAACTGGAACACGCTCTGGCCCGTGGCGCCAAGATCTACGCCGAGATCATCGGCTATGGCGCCACCTCCGACGGCTACGACATGGTCGCCCCAAGCGGCGAAGGCGCCATCCGCTGCATGCAGCAGGCGCTGTCGACCGTCGACACGCCGATCGACTACCTGAACACCCACGGCACCTCTACCCCAGTGGGCGACGTTGCCGAAATGAAGGGTGTGCGCGAAGTGTTCGGCGAAAATGCACCGAAGATCAGCTCAACCAAGAGCCTGTCCGGCCACTCGCTGGGGGCTGCCGGTGTACACGAGGCGATCTACTGCTTGCTGATGATGGAAAACAACTTCATCGCTGGCTCGGCCAACATCGACGAACTGGACCCGGCGGTCGCTGACCTGCCGATCCTGCGCAAGACCGAAGAAAATGCCAAGATCGATACGGTCATGAGCAACAGCTTCGGTTTCGGCGGCACCAATGCCACCCTGGTGCTCAAGCGCTGGGAAGGCAAGTGATTCGCTGACGCGCCAATAGAGAACGCCCCGACTGGTTCGGGGCGTTTTCATTTACGCTGGAAAACAGATCCGTTGGGCCCGACGCGACCTACGCTGTCATTTACCCTTGGGCAGCACAGCCAGAAAGTTGTCCTTGGCCACGCGTCTGGCTACATCCTCGGGCAAGGCATCCAGAAATGGCCTGAAACTGTCCATCTCCTCTCCCAGGCTATCGAAGCGGCCGACCACATCCGAGCCCAGCATGAACCGCGTTGGGTAGCGTTCAACGAGCGCCAGCCAGGCTTTGCGTGGGACGTCCTGTTCATCGAGCAGGTAGGGCTTGAGCACACTCCACGACAGGTCCACGTACAGGTTCGGGTAGTCCTCGAGTAATCGCGTCAGCACCGGCAGTAGAAAATCCATCTGTGTCTGATGCCGGTGAATTTCCATGCTGCTGCCGGCGTGTGCCCAGATGAAACGCGTATGCGGATGATTG
>NZ_DIIQ01000023.1:22906-23547 GCF_002420785.1 Pseudomonas sp. UBA5666
TGGAAGTGATGTTGGAATGCAACAGCACCGGCAGGTCGCGCTCGGCGGCCAGGTGATAGACCCGTGTCATGGCTTCGTTGTTGGCACGCGGGGTTTCGCCGCTGGTCAACGCCGTCAGGTCATCGTGACGGGTGAATACCTCGCCAATACCCTGCCAGAGGCCTGGGTAAAGGTCGAGCATGCGTTCGATATGGCTCACGGCATTCTTGTCGACTGGATTGAAGCCGGTCAGGAAGGGATGGAATCGCTTGCGTTGTTCGTCCGACAATGGCTGCAGCGCCGCTGCTACATAGGTATCGGTGGCGCTGTACCAATAGGCGTCCGCATCGTCGCCGGCGTAATAGCGGGGACGCTTGGGCTCGTCTTCATGCCATTTCTTGGCAACGGGAATGCCCGAAATCATCGACTGATCGATGCCTGCAGCGTCCATGGCCTTGAGCAGCGCCGGCATACCTTCGGATTCCTGGAAGAAATCCACGTAATGCAGGTGAGCATCGCTGTAACGGTATTCACGGGCCTCGGCCCCTGGCCCCAGCCAGGCGGTCAACGCTACGCAGGCCAGTGCTCTGGCGATCATGGTGGGTTTCCTTGTAAGGGGGCAAACCTACTAGACCTGCACGCGCAGCGTGCGGTTCGCCAGC
>NZ_DIIQ01000028.1:0-15301 GCF_002420785.1 Pseudomonas sp. UBA5666
GCCTCCTGAAGTCGCGATCTGGGGCGCCTGGACTATGGCGCGCTTAGAAGCAAAAGCTAAAGCAACGGCAACGGCAACGGCAACGGCAACGGCAACGGCAACGGCAACGGCGAGAAGGCTGGCGACTTTCGTTTGGGAGCGGGCTTGCCGGGGCGCCGGCGAGGCCTCTGCTACGCAGGGTTCGATGGTTCCAGCAGCACCGGTACCGGACGTTTGTCCTCGTCGATGGCAACGAAACTGAAGACGCCGTGAATCGCCCGCTCCCGGCCATCGAGGTACATGTTTTCGACGAAGACATCCACCTGCACCTGCAAGCTGGTATTGCCTACCTTGATCACCGTACCCACCAGCTCGACGATTGAGCCCGCCGGGATCGGGTGCTTGAAGTCGATGCGATCGGTGGAAACGGTCACCAACGGCAAGCGGCAGAAACGCGTGGCCGCGATGAAGGACACTTCGTCCATCCACGCCAGGGCCGTGCCACCGAACAAGGTGTTGTGATGGTTGGTGGTGTTGGGGAACACCGCCTTGGTCACGCGAGTGACCGAAAGCTCGGTGCGGCGCTGAATTTCCTGGTCTCGGGTGGTCATGGCTGTCACCTGTACGAAGTTCAAAACGCAAAAAAGCAGCCCGAAGGCTGCTTCTTTCTCGCTAGGCGACCTGGGCCGCCGGGCAAACTGTACTCAGGACAGTTTTTCCTTGATGCGAGCGGCTTTGCCGGACAGATCGCGCAGGTAGTACAGCTTGGCTTTACGCACGTCACCACGACGTTTCACGGCCAGGCTGTCGATCTGTGGGCTGAAGGTCTGGAAGGTACGCTCTACACCAACGCCGCTGGAGATCTTGCGCACGGTGAAGGCGCTGTTCAGACCACGGTTGCGCTTGGCGATAACGACGCCTTCGAACGCCTGCAGACGGGAACGCTCACCTTCCTTCACTTTAACTTGAACGACAACGGTGTCGCCGGGTGCGAAGGTCGGGATTTCCTTGCTCATCTGCTCGGCTTCGAGCTGCTGGATGATCTTGTTGGTCATGCTGTGCTCCTAAGATGGATCGTGATCCACCATCGATACGTTTAACTATCGTCCCGCTCGTGGAGGTATTCCTCGAGCAGCTTCTTCTCTTCTCCAGAAAGCGAGCGACTTTCCAGAAGATCGGCGCGTCGTTCGAAGGTCCTACCAAGGGACTGCTTCATTCTCCAACGCCGGATGTGTGCATGGTTGCCACTAAGCAACACGTCGGGAACACGCTGATCCGCATACACCTCAGGTCGGGTGTAGTGCGGGCAATCAAGCAGACCATCGGTGAAAGAGTCTTCTTCCGCCGAGTCCACATGCCCTAAAGCTCCGGGCAGCAGCCGTGTAACCGCATCGATCAGTACCATGGCCGGCAGCTCGCCACCGGAAAGCACATAGTCGCCAATCGACCACTCCTCATCGACATGAGCTTCAATGAAACGCTCGTCGATGCCTTCATAACGACCGGCGATCAGGATCAATGATTCCTGTTCGGCCAGGCCTTTGACCGCCTGCTGAGTCAGCTTGCGGCCTTGTGGCGAGAGATAGATCACCTTCGCCGCAGCTCCGGTTGCCTGCCTGGCGTTGACCAGGGCATCTTCCAGAGGCTTGATTTTCATCACCATGCCAGGACCACCGCCAAACGGCCGATCATCTACCGTATGGTGACGATCTGTGGTGTAGTCCCGCGGGTTCCAGCACGTTACCTGAAGCAACCCCTGTTTCACCGCGCGGCTGGTAATGCCGTACTCCGTGATGGCCGAAAACATCTCGGGGAACAACGTGATGACGTCTACGCGAAGGTTACCCATCGATTAGAAGTCCGCGTCCCACTCAACCCGCATCACGCCTGCATCCAGGTCGATATCGAGCACGCATTGCGCCGTATAGGGCAACAAACGCTCGCGATCATCCAGGCTGCCTGCACACGGCTTGACCACCATTACATCGTTCGCACCGGTCTCCAACAGATGATCGACCTTGCCGAACAGGTGTTCGTCCTGGTTGATGACCTTCAGACCTACCAACTGGTACCAGTAGTACTCATCGGCGGCCAGGTTGGGCAAAAGGCTCCGCGCAATGCAGATTTCGTAACCGCTCAGAAGACGGGCTTCGTCACGATCCTCGAGACCTTTCAGTTTCACGACCAGGCCCTTTTGGGAGCCACGACCGCTGACCAGCTCGACCTGCTTTACCTTGCCTTCGTGCCGAAGCGTCCAGCTTGGATAATCCAACAGGTTTTCAATCGGATCGGTAAAGGAATACACCTTCACCTCGCCGCGAACGCCGTGAACCGAAAAAATCTTGCCAACGACGATGAGGTCGTCAGCCTTTTCTGGCGTCGCGTTCATATTGCTCAGGCGGCAGCCTTGGCAGCGTCCTTCAGCAGCTGAGCAACACGCTCAGACGGCTGTGCGCCCTGGCTCAGCCAGTAGGTGACGCGCTCTTGGTTGACCGACAGCTTGACTTCGGCGCCAGCAGCGATCGGGTTGAAGAAACCTACGCGCTCAACGAAACGGCCGTCACGGGCGTTACGCGAGTTGGTCACGGTCAGGTGGTAGAAAGGGCGCTTTTTCGAGCCGCCACGGGCCAGACGAATGGTTACCATGTGAACATCGTTCCTATAGTCGGTGCTGCAGTTGGTACTGCAAATCTGAATGCCAAATAGGCACACGGGTGCCCAAAAGGCCGCATATTCTCAAGGAATACACGGACATTTGCAAATGACTTTTTCGGTCGAAGCTTGCCCGACCGTCCAGACTTGCTGCGTAAGCCGCGAAAATCGCGACCGTTGTCCCGCTTGCGCGGGGTGAGGGGCCGGCACGAAGACGGCCTGCCCCGAAAACTTCACAGCTTGGGCATGCCGCCGCCCGGCAGCATGCCGCCGAGCCCTCGCATCATCTTGGCCATGCCGCCTTTGCTGGAGAACTTCTTCATCATCTTCTGCATCTGCTTGTGCTGCTTGATCAGCCGGCCGATGTCCTGCACCTGGGTACCGGAGCCTAGGGCAATGCGGCGCTTGCGCGAGCCGCTGATCAGGTCGGGATCGCGGCGCTCGGCCGGCGTCATGGAGTTGATGATCGCCTCCATCTGCTTGAACTGCTTCTCGGCAGCGCCCTGGGCATTGCCCATCTGCGACAGGTTGACGCCGCCGATGCTCGGCAGCTTGTCCATCAGCCCGCCCAGGCCGCCCATGTTCTTCATCTGCTGAAGCTGGTCACGGAAGTCTTCAAGGTCGAAGCCCTTGCCCTTCTTCAGTTTCTTGGCCAGCTTGTCGGCCTTGGCCTTGTCGATGGTCTGCTCGGCCTGCTCGATCAGGCTGAGCACGTCGCCCATGCCCAGGATGCGCGAGGCCACCCGGTCGGGGTGGAACGGCTCGAGCGCTTCGCTCTTCTCGCCCATGCCGATGAACTTGATCGGCTTGCCGGTGATGGCGCGCACCGACAGCGCCGCACCACCACGCGCATCACCATCGACCTTGGTCAGCACCACGCCGGTCAACGGCAAGGCTTCCCCGAACGCCTTGGCGGTGTTGGCGGCGTCCTGGCCGGTCATGGCATCGACCACGAACAACGTTTCGATGGGCTTGACCGCGGCGTGCAGGGCCTTGATCTCGTCCATCATGTCGGCGTCGATGTGCAGACGGCCTGCGGTATCGACGATGACCACATCGATGAACTTGAGCTTGGCTTCGCGAATGGCGGCTTCGGCGATGGCGACCGGCTTCTGGCTGATGTCGGACGGGAAGAAGGTGACGCCGATGTCGTTGGCCAGGGTCTCGAGCTGCTTGATAGCCGCGGGACGATAGACGTCGGCAGACACCACCATCACGCTCTTTTTCTTGCGCTCTTTAAGGAAGCGCGCCAGCTTGCCGGCGGTGGTGGTCTTGCCCGCACCTTGCAGGCCGGCCATCAGCACCACGGCAGGCGGGGCGGCATTGAGCGCCAGGTCCTCGTTGGCCGCCCCCATCAGGCTTTCGAGTTCGGCCTGGACGATCTTGACGAATGCCTGGCCTGGGGTGAGGCTGCGCGATACTTCTGTGCCGACGGCACGCTCCTTCACGCTGTTGACGAAATCCTTCACCACCGGCAGGGCAACGTCGGCCTCGAGCAGGGCCATGCGCACTTCGCGCAGCGTGTCCTTGATGTTGTCTTCGGTCAGCTTGGCCTTGCCGGTGACATGGCGCAGCGTCTGTGACAGGCGGTCGGTCAGGTTTTCGAACATGATGATCCTTTCTGGCCCAGTAAAAGCCGAGGTTGTCAGGCGCCCGCGGGGAAATGCACACCCGCCAGGCACAGCAAGGCGGCGATTATAGCGAAGTGAAGCGACCGCGCACACCTTCAGTGGCACTCGCCAGTCGCGACGTGGGTTTGCCCCGTGCCTGCGCCGCCTCCGCCTTGCGCGCCCGTCAGTCTTCCTAGAGCGGCGCGGTTTATGCCAAACTCCGTCTCTTTAAGGCTCGCCCACCAGGACTTATGGTCTCCTCTCCCAGCCTCATCCCCAACCTGATTGCCGCTGCGCTCTACATCGTCGCGGCCATCTACCAGGGCTCATCCCTGGCCAAGGGCCGCAAGATCGACAAACGGCTACCCGGTCTGTTGGGCACCATTGCCGTGATCGCCCAGGGCGGTGCGCTGTTCTTCCAGCTGATCACCCCGCTTGGCCTGAGCCTGGATTTCTTCAGTGCCGCCAGCCTGATCGCCGTGGCCGTCATCGCCCTGACCTTGCTGGCATGCCTGCGCATCCCGGTGGAGAACCTGCTGGTGCTGTTGTTCCCGCTCGGTGCGGTCACTGCGCTGCTGGCCCAATTCGCGCCGCCGGGGACCGTGCCGCTGATCGATGAGGAACCGGGCATTCTTGCCCATATCCTCTTGTCGATTCTGGCCTACGGGCTGTTCACCATCGCCGTGTTCCAGTCGTTGCTGTTGCTGGTCCAGGACCATCAACTCAAGCACAAGCACCCCTCAGGCCTGATTCGAAACTTCCCGCCACTGCAAACCATGGAAAGCCTGCTGTTCGGCTTTCTCTGGGCAGGCTGGTGCCTGCTGTCCCTGTCGCTGGTGTCCGGCTGGTTGTTCCTTGACAACCTGTTCGCCCAGCACCTGGTGCACAAGACGTTGCTGGCCTGCGTGGCCTGGGTCGTGTTCAGCGTATTGTTGTGGGGGCGTACCCGCCTGGGCTGGCGGGGCCACAAGGCCATCCGCTGGACCCTGGCAGGCTTCTGCCTGCTGATGCTGGCCTATTTCGGCAGCAAGCTGGTTCGCGAATTCATCCTGCACATCTGACGGCCTTACATGAACATCCTGCCGTACGCACCTCTTCTCGGCACCTCGGCAATCGCCCTGCTGTGGTCTGCACTGCTCACCGCCATCGAGGCCGCACGCCTGCACACGATGGTGTCGGGCGGCGAGAATGACAACCCATCCAAGCTCTCGGGCCCTGCCCTGGTCCTGGGCGCCAGCCTGGGCAAATGGCTGGTGCTGGCGCTGGCCTGCCTGATCGGGCTGCGCCAAGGCGGTGACAATGGCCTGTGGCAGGCAGGCCTTGCTGCCGCTGCCGTTCTGTTGGTGTTCGCCGAGTACCTGCCGCGTCGCCTGGCCAGACGCAACCCGCACGTCTTCGTCAGCCTGGGCGCCTTGCTCAAGCCGCTACTGGTACTGCTGCAACCGCTGGCCGGTGTACTCGACGGCTGCGCCAAGCTGCTGCTGCGCCCGCTGCGCAAGCAGCCCGCCGCAGTCGCCCTGCACCCCGAGCAAGCCGACGCCTTCGAGGACGACGAGCACCCGGAAACACCACGGCGAGGCTTGCTCGACGGCATCCAGTCGCTGGACAAGATCACCGTCAACGACATTCTGGTGCCGCGCAACGAGGTCGATGGCATCAACCTCGACGAGCCGATCGCGCGCATCATCGAGCAACTGATCGTCAGCCGTCACACCCGTTTGCCGGTGTATCACAACGACATCAACCAGGTTGAAGCCATCCTCAACACCAAGCTGATCAGCCACTTGTTGCCGCAGGCCGAGCTGACCCTCGAAGCACTGCGCCAGGCGTGCTACGAGCCCTATTTTGTGCCCGAAAGCACACCCTTGAACCTGCAGTTGCTCAATTTCCACAAGCAGCAGCGGCGCCTGGGCGTGGTGGTGGATGAGTACGGTGAAGTACTGGGTATCGTCACCCTGGAAGACATTCTCGAGGAAATCGTCGGCGAGTTCGAAGATGACCAGAGCCTGGGCAATCCCCATGTCCACAAGCAGCCTGACGGTACCTATGTCATCGACGGCACGGCCTCGCTGCGGGAGATCAACCGCAGCTTGGGTTGGCACCTGCCGTGCGATGGCGGACCAAAGACCCTCAACGGCCTTGTGACCGAAGCCTTGGAAAGCATCCCGGAGAGTGCGGTGTGCCTGAAAATCGGCCGCTATCGCCTGGAAATCCTTGAAACCGAAGACAATTGCGCCAGCAAGGTACTGGTATGGACGGCAACCCGATAGCTATACTCGGGCAACGCTTACCCAGCCCTGCCGTCCCGCCTGCTACCCGCACTCGGCGCTCCACGGTCAGTCCGCTTCGCTGAAACGCCCTGCGGCCCTGCTTCACCATCCTGAGCAGTGTCCGCCCGCCCCTATCCCCTTGGGCTATCGTCAGCCAGGCGAACACAACAACAATCGCGCCAGCGCCATGCGAACCGCTGTTCAGCCGGCTGCAATCGGTGTGTCCGTTGCAGGCTGGCAGAGCACCATGGCGTTGCCCCAGACTGCCAGGGACCTTTGAATGACAACCAGCACCTACGCCGGCGCACCTGCCGCGCCGGTCAACTCGCCCGCGCGGGTTGCCACTGCCAGCTTCATCGGCACCGCCATCGAGTTCTACGATTTTTATGTCTACGCCACGGCAGCCGCATTGGTCATCGGGCCGGTGTTCTTCCCGTCCGGGTCCGGCACTGCCCAGATGCTGGCGGCCTTCCTGACCTTTGGCATCGCCTTTCTGGCCAGGCCACTGGGCTCAGCACTGTTCGGTCACTTCGGCGACCGTATCGGACGCAAGTCTACCCTGGTTGCCTCACTGCTGTTGATGGGCGTTTCCACCACCGCCATCGGCGTTTTGCCGGGGTATGACAGCATTGGTGTGTGGGCACCGATCATCCTTTGCCTGTTGCGCTTTGGCCAGGGGCTGGGGCTGGGCGGCGAATGGGGCGGTGCGGCACTGCTGGCCACCGAAAATGCACCGCACGGTAAACGGGCGTGGTTCGGGATGTTCCCACAACTAGGCCCTTCGATCGGGTTTCTGGCAGCCAATGGCCTGTTCCTCACGTTGGCACTGACGCTTAGCGACGAACAGTTCCGCGAGTGGGGCTGGCGCATACCGTTTCTGCTCAGCGCCGCCCTGGTCCTAGTGGGGCTATATGTGCGCCTGAAGCTCGAGGAAAGCCCGGTGTTCGCCAAGGCGGTGGCCCGCCAGGAGCGCGTGAAGCTGCCGGTAGTGGACCTGTTCGCCAAGCACTGGCGCCCAACCTTGCTCGGTGCCGCCGCCATGGTGGTGTGCTACGCACTGTTCTACATCTCCACCGTCTTTTCCTTGAGCTACGGCGTAAGCACGCTGGGCTACAGCCGTGAAACGTTCCTGGGGCTGTTGTGCTTTGCGGTGGTGTTCATGGCCTTGGCGACGCCGCTGTCGGCCTGGCTCAGCGATCGCTACGGACGCAAGCCTGTGCTGATCGTCGGCGGCCTGCTGGCCGTGGCTTCGGGCTTTACCATGGAACCGCTGCTGACCTCGGGTTCGACCACGGGCGTGGCGCTGTTCCTGGCCATCGAGTTGTTCCTGATGGGCGTGACCTTCGCGCCGATGGGCGCCTTGCTGCCAGAGCTGTTCCCGACCCATGTGCGTTATACCGGCGCTTCGGCAGCCTATAACCTGGGCGGTATCGTGGGCGCGTCGGCAGCGCCGTTCTTCGCTCAGAAGCTGGTGAGCATGGGCGGCCTGAGTTGGGTGGGCGGGTATGTTTCAGCGGCGGCCGTGATCAGCTTGATTGCCGTGCTGTGCCTGAAGGAGACGCGCAATACCGAGCTCTAGGACGCTCAGGGTGGCCTCATAGCAGGAGCGTTGGGGCCGCCTGAGCGGCCCCAACGGCCTATCAGAACTCTACTTGCACGGCCTGGGCCGCACGGGTCGCCTTGGCGCGCGCTGCTTCGATGGATTCGTCACGGGCCAGGCAAACACCCATGCGACGAGTGCCGCTGATCTCAGGCTTGCCAAACAGGCGGATCGCGGTATCCGGTTCGCTCAGCGCAGCGCCAAGATTGGCGAAGGCGGTCTGCTGTGAGTGCCCCTGCGGCAGGATGACAGCCGAAGCACTAGGACCGAATTGGCGCACCACCGGAATCGGCAACCCGAGAATGGCGCGGGCATGCAGGGCAAACTGCGACAGGTCCTGGGAGATCAGGGTGACGAGGCCGGTGTCGTGCGGGCGTGGCGACACCTCGCTGAACCAGACCTGATCGCCCTTGACGAACAGCTCGACACCGAACAGCCCTCGCCCGCCCAGGGCATCGGTGACCGCCTTGGCAACCCGCTGCGACTCGGCCAGCGCCTTGGGGGTCATGGCCTGCGGCTGCCAGGACTCCTGGTAGTCGCCTTTTTCCTGACGGTGCCCAACCGGTTCGAGGAAGGTGGTGCCCCCGACATGACGCACGGTCAGCAGGGTGATCTCGTAATCGAAATCGATGAAACCTTCGACGATCACCCGCCCCTTGCCGGCGCGCCCACCTTCCTGTGCGTAGGCCCAGGCGCTCT
The DNA here is from genome assembly GCF_002420785.1 of Pseudomonas sp. UBA5666. Taxonomy (NCBI): domain Bacteria; kingdom Pseudomonadati; phylum Pseudomonadota; class Gammaproteobacteria; order Pseudomonadales; family Pseudomonadaceae; genus Pseudomonas; species Pseudomonas sp. UBA5666. Next base: position 8,811 of record NZ_DIIQ01000028.1, read on the forward strand.
GCAGGTCGGCATCGCTGCGCAGAAGGCTCTGCCCCTTGCCGGACGAGCTCATCACAGGCTTGACCACGCAGGGGTAGCCGACATCGGCGACAGCCACCGCATAGTCTTCGTAGGTGTCGGCAAAGTGGTAGGGCGAGGTGGGCAGGTCCAGTTCTTCGGCAGCCAGACGACGAATGCCTTCACGGTTCATGGTCAGTTGCGTGGCGCGTGCAGTGGGCACCACGTTGAAGCCTTCGTTTTCCAGCTCCACCAGCGTGGCGGTGGCGATGGCTTCGATTTCCGGCACGATGTAATGCGGCTTCTCGGCCTCGATGACAGCGCGCAGCGCCACCCCATCGAGCATGTTGACCACGTGGCTGCGGTGGGCCACCTGCATGGCCGGCGCGTCGGCGTAACGGTCGACGGCGATCACTTCCACACCCAGGCGCTGGAGCTCGATCACCACTTCCTTACCCAACTCGCCACAGCCACAGAGCAGTACACGGGTCGCGGTCGGCGACAGGGGGGTTCCGATACGGGTCATTTCAGGTCCTCGAAGGCATCCGGGGCCGCGCCTGACTCGGCACCACCCGCTGAAAAAGGACCGCTATTCTACACCATCAGCCCGCCACGGCAGCCCGTCGGGCGCGAAATGCCATGGCCAGCCAGACGGCCGTGACGCCGGCGAACTTCGACGCCATGGCGGTACCGATGACCATGGGTGTGAGCGCACCGATCATGCCGAAGAAGATGAACGTATCGACCGGGATGCTCAAGGCCGAGCTCAACCACAGCCGGTCGCGCAGCGGGCGTCGGGTGATGCTGAAGACCAGCCAGTCGATCAGCTCGGAGACGAAGAACGCCGTGGCGCTGGCCAGGGCGATAGCGGGTTCGGAGGTGACGTAGGACAGCACCAGGGCCGCCAGCATGGCCACCAGTGCCCCATGCCCGAAACGGGTCTGCACCATGTCGCGCAGGATGAAGACCAGGCCACCCCAGGCGGACCAGATGACGTCCAGGTGCGGGGCGCTGGAGAAGGCGTAGTTGATCAGCACGACACTGCTGATATAGGCAATCAGAAAGAGCATGGCGGGTAGTCTTTGGGCAAGCGGCACAGATTACCGTCGCCCGCCCTGGGAGGCAACCGCAGGACCGCTAGAGCACCAGCCCGGCTTCGGTAGCGCGCTCGTGGCAGCGCCTGAGCACCCCACGCCGCTCGTCGTTGCTCATCCGGCCCCACTGGCCGATCTCTGCAACGCTGCGCTGGCAGCCGGTACAGATATCCTGCTCATCCAGGGCACAGATATTGACGCAGGGGGACGCCACGGGGCGCTCGCTCACCTCACTCATCGTCGGGCACCAGTTCCTTTGCGTAGCGCTGGGCGTTATGGACATAGTGCGCTGCGCTGGCCTCGAGCATGCGTTTCTGTTGCTCGGTCAGCTCGCGCACCACCTTGCCGGGCGAGCCCATGACCAGAGAGCCATCGGGAATTTCCTTGCCCTCGGCTATCAGGACATTGGCGCCGATGATGCAGTGCTTGCCAATACGCGCACCATTGAGCACGACGGCGTTGATGCCAATCAGGCTGTAGTCGCCCACCGTGCAGCCATGAAGCATGGCGTTATGCCCAACGGTCACACCTTTGCCCAGGGTCAGGGGCGAGCCCATGTCGGTATGCATCACGGTGCCGTCCTGCACGTTGCTACCTTCACCGATGTCGATCAGCTCGTTGTCGCCACGCAGCACAGCGCCGAACCAGACGCTGGCATGGGCCTGGAGACGGACATTGCCGATGAGCGTGGCGTTGGGCGCAGCCCAGCTGGTGGGATGAGTCTCGACCCGCAGGTCGCCCAGGCGATATTTCATGGTTGCTCCTCAGGCTGGGGTGCAGATGGCAGGGTGGGCCCTGCTCGTTTGTCGGTAGGACGTACAGGGGGATGGTGCAGGGAGATTCCGGCGTCGAACAACAGGTTGACCAGTTCGACGATCATGATTGCCGACAGCCCCCAGATCTTGTATTCGCCGTAGCGGTAACTGGGCACATACCAGCTGCGGCCCTGGTAATCGATGCGGTGGGTATGGTCACGTGGGTCCTGGCGAAAGAACTCCAGCGGAACAGTGAACACCGCCGCGATCTCGGCATCGTTGGGGCGGTATTCGACGAAGTCGGGAATGACGCCGACGTACGGCGTTACCTTGAGGCCATGCAGAGATATCAGGGGGCTGAGCGGGCCAAGCACCTCTACCAACCCCGGCGGCAGGCCAATTTCTTCTTCAGCCTCGCGCAGGGCGGTGAAGACCAAGTCCGGGTCTTCGGGATCGCGCCGGCCACCCGGGAATGCGACTTCGCCACCGTGGGTCGAAAGCCCCTTGGCACGCAGGGTCAGCACGAGCTCAGGTACTTCGCTGCGGGTAATGGGCAAGAGTACCGCCGCTTCCGGGAACCGCCGATCCGATTCCAGGGTTGCAGGTTGGTGGTTGCTCATTCGGCGAAGTAGCTCGTCCAGCATCGCGCTCACTCGTATCCAAGGCCTGCCCTGCATGATGCACGAAAGCCGTCAGCCACCCAACCCCTGCTGCTTGCGGCGACCGACCCGCCGCGCCAAGATAGGCCACGACAAAAGGAAGCCTCCATGAATTTCTGCAGTGCGTGCGGTCAGCCGGTCATCGAGCAGATCCCCCAGGGCGACACACGGTTGCGGTACGTCTGCCCCGCGTGCCACACCATCCACTACCAGAACCCCAACGTGGTGGCCGGTGTACTGCCTACCCATGGCAGCCGAGTGCTGCTGTGCCGCCGCGCCATCGAGCCGCGCCGTGGTTTCTGGACATTGCCAGCCGGCTTCATGGAAAACGGTGAGACGCTCGACCAGGCCGCCCGTCGCGAGACCGTCGAAGAAGCCTGCGCGCGTGTAGGCTCGATGACGCTGTACCAGCTGTTCGATTTGCCGCACATCAACCAGGTGCATGTCTTCTTTCGCGCCGAGCTGGCGGACCTTGAGTTTGCCGTCGGGGTCGAGAGCCTGGAAGTAAGGCTGTTCGAGGAGCATGAGATCCCCTGGGATGCCCTAGCTTTCCGGACCGTGGCGCGGACATTAGAATGCTACTATCGCGACCGAATCGAGCAGCAGTTCCCCATAGGCCATGAATACCTGCCGCCGATGAACGTGTCGCCCACACCCCGTTAGGGTTTACGAAATGCCGCACGGTGATGATTACCGCCGCGGGCCTTTCGCGAAGCCCGGCACAGAGCCTTCAGGATATTGCTACATGCGCTGGTTGCTTGCCCTCCTCTGCCTTGGCGTTGCCTCGATGTCCCAGGCGGCCTACACCGAAACCATCATCCGCAAACCGGTCTCGGCGGTGCAGACGGGTTCGCCTGCGCAACCGGCCGTGCAGCCTCAGGTCGACAAGGTACTGGTCATCAAGTCCGAGCGTCGCCTGCAACTGATCAGCCGCGGCGAGCCAATCAAGACGTACCGCATTTCCCTGGGCAAGCAACCGAAGGGCCCCAAGCAGCGCGAAGGCGACAAGAAAACCCCGGAAGGCTTCTACTGGCTGGACTGGCGCAAGCAGAGCGAGCGCTTCAACCTGGCCATGCACATCGACTACCCCAACGTCAGCGATGCGGCCCGGGCCAGTCAGGCAGGCGTGAAGGCCGGCAGCATGATCATGATCCACGGCACGCCGATCAATGACGAATACCCCGAGTGGTATTTCCATACGCTGGACTGGACAGACGGCTGTATCGCCATGCGTAACCGCGACATGCAAGAAGTCTGGAGCCTGGTGCGCGATGGCACGATGATCGAGATTCGGCCCTGATTTAGCGCAATTCATCTGTTTTTGCAGGAAAGACCCCACCTATTTGCTGGAACCTGCCTGACAGTGTCTTAGGCACGGGACGGCATCCAAGTGAATGCAGCGGCTTAAAACATCCACGCAATCGGGTACGAAGCCCGTACCGCATCGCATGCCGTGCATGGGCGTTGCCCAGATCAACGCGCTGCTCTAGGTCACCACCGAAGGCTGCCCAGGGCTGAAACGCGGTGGATCCTGGGCTGATCCGCACCAGTAGGCATAACCGCTCTGAGCAGTGGGCATCGAGCCTGGGCGCCAGGCGCCACTTAGCAACCTTGGGAGGGCGCCCTTCTCCGAGGCTCCTGCCAGATACACCACAGGGTTGCAACGTCCGTTCATGGTTCTGCAAACGAAATATCACAATTGCCCACTAGAGTGCGGTCTGGATCAATTCTGCAACCCAAGGACATGTGATGAGTCGTGATACCGGCGACAACCTGGACCGCAACCCCGGCACCAACACGGCCATGGCCACTGTCATGGACATTTACCTGAGCCGACGCAGTGTGATGCGCGGCGGTCTGGCCGCCGCCGTCACCTTGATCGCCGGCACCGGCTTGGGAGGTTGTGTCAATGGGGCTGAGATTCGCAGGCCTGCCGGCCCTGGTGTGTCGGCCAGCGGTAACGCTGCCAGGTCAGGGCTGACGCTGGGCTTCGACTCGATCCCCGGGTCACGCACCGATGCGTGCACCATTGCCAAGGGCTATCGTGCACGCGTCCTGGCCCCCTGGGGAACACCACTCAACCGGAAAGCCGCGCCCTGGAAGCCTGACGGCAGCAATACCGCTGTCGACCAGGCCAACGCCATGGGCATGCACCATGACGGCATGCATTTCTTCCCCATCGATGGCAGCTCGGATGATGGCCTGTTAGCCATTAACTTCGAGTACATCGACCCTGCAGCTTTGCACCCGGCCGGCCCCACCAGGGCAGCTAACGGCAAGCGGCCGGCAGAAGAAGTTCGCAAGGAAATCAACGCACATGGCGCTGGCGTGGTACGCCTGCGCAACGTGCATGGCCACTGGCAGGTGGTGGAGAACGATCCACTGAACCGGCGTTTCACCACCGCCTCGCCCATGCACATCAGCGGCCCGCTGCGCGGCACCGCTCATGTCAAGACCCCATACTCCACTGCCGGCACCCACTGCCGTGGCACCAACAACAACTGTGGCAATGGCTACACGCCTTGGGGCACCTACCTCACCTGCGAAGAGAACTGGCCAGGCATTTTCGTCAACCACGGTACGTGCCCGGAGGATCAGCGCCGCTTGGGCGTGGCCACCTCCAGCAGCCAGTACCAGTGGGAAAGCGCCGCGGGTGATAGCGGTGAAGACGCTGGCGAGTTTGCCAGATTCGATGTAACGGCCAAAGGCACCAGTGCACTGGAGGATTACCGCAACGAAGCCAGCACTTACGGCTACATCGTCGAAATCGACCCGTATGACCGCACCACCCTGGCCACCAAGCGCACGGCGCTGGGTCGCTTTCGTCACGAAGGCTGTGCACCGGGCGTGCCAGTCGCTGGCAAGCCTCTGGTCTGGTACATGGGTGACGATTCGAACAACGAGTACCTTTACAAGTGGGTGTCGCAGGCACCGTGGGACCCCGCCGACGCTCAGGCTGCCAACCGCCTGACCACAGGGGCCAAGTACCTCGACCACGGCACGCTGTACGTGGCTCGCTTCGAGGCCGATGGCACGGGGGTATGGTTACCGCTGGACGTGCTTACCCCTACCACCGAGGGTGGCACGCTGGGTGCACGCTTTGGTGACCTGCCGGGCATCTTGCTCAATACCCGTGGCGCTGCCGACGCCGTGGGCGCTACGCCGATGGATCGGCCGGAGTGGACCACTGTCAATCCGCTCAACGGCGATGTGTATCTCACACTGACCAATAACAGTACGCGCACGCCGGACAAGGTCGATGCGGTCAATCCACGCGGGCCCAACCGTCATGGCCATATCATTCGCTGGCATGACAGCGACGATCACCTGCGCTTGACCTGGGACATCTTCGTGTTTGGCGCCAATGCGGGCGGTGGGGCCGAGATCAACCGTTCTGGACTGACGGAACTCAACCAGTTCGCCAGCCCTGACGGGATGCGATTCGATAGTCGCGGGGTGCTGTGGTTCGAGACGGACAACAGTGAGTCGACGGTCAGTGACTACACCAACGACCAGCTGTTGGCGGTGATTCCAGGTCTGCTGGTGGATGCGGCTGGGCGGCAGGTGCCGGTCAATGGGCAGAACCAAGGGGGGTTGCGGCGGTTTTTCGTGGGGCCCAACGGGTGTGAGGTGACAGGGATTGCGTTTACGCCGGATAACAGGACGTTGTTTGTCAATATTCAGCATCCGGGGAATTGGCCAGTTTCGGAGGATGCTACCGAGGGGGCTGTTGGGGGGAAGCGGGTTAGGCCGCGGTCTTCCACGGTGGTGATTCAGCGGGAGGATGGGGGGGAGATTGGGACGGTTTGATTGGGTTCTGGGGGACTACGTAGGTTATTCAATCTTAAGTTTCAAGTTCCAGATTCTATAGTCCATGTTTTATGTTTTATGTTTTATGTTTCATGTTTTATGTGAGATAGGAATTTTGGCGGGGGCGCTTGTATCGATTAGATATTCAGTGGCGGGGGTGGCGCACAGTCACCTTT
>NZ_DIIQ01000042.1:0-146984 GCF_002420785.1 Pseudomonas sp. UBA5666
TTCAGATCGAACATGAGGGCCCCTGGCGAATTAGACGGTGCAGGTGTGTTTGAAGGCGTTGATCAAGGGGCAAGCTTTGCTCGAGCGACTCCTTGACGGCGGTCTGCCAGATGGGCTCGAGTGTCAATCTGTCGCCAAGCAGGGCGAAATGGGTGACGTAGGTGATCAGGTCTTGCTGCTCGATGAACCCCGCTTCTCGCGCAGCCTTGAGGTATTTACGCACTCTCCCCAGGCGGACGCTGTGGCACTGTTTGGCTTGCCCACTGACGGTCAGCGAGGTTTTCAATTGATCGGCAAGGCGATGTTCGAGGGGGTCTACTGCCAGCGCTTCCCAGCACGCAGCGTCCAACGTGAGGTCTTTGAGCGCTCGGGCGGCCGGCCTGTCGCCGCCCATCAGGCAGCCCCAAATTTCTTCATTGGCGTCCGGATAAGGCACCCACCAACTGTGGATCGGAGCGAACCATTCGACGAGTTCAGGCAGATCCTTACGGCCATGCAGCACGCGTAGGCAGTGTTCGGTGTGATAACGCAGTAAATAACGTTGCCCGTCAGGTCCCAGCACGGTATTGGCTTGCGCCAGGTGCGAGGCCAAGGCAGCAGTGGGCAATGCGCTGACGATCCAGCCGCATATGGCATCGGCTGCTAACTCGTTCAATTGCCAGAAAAGGTTGGATTGGCTTTGTACTGTAGCCTTGCCTTTGACGGCATACAAACCGATGCCGCACTGACGCACGTTGCTAAATTCGGCTTGTTGCATCAGGGGGTGCAGTATTCTGTGCTCACGTGGGACAAGGCGTTTTAACTGTTCAGGGCCTAATGTGGAAAGTTCGAGAACGGCGCTAAGTTGGTAGCGTTCTGCTTGTCGCAGAGGAAGAAAAAGTTTTTTGGACAAGGTGTTTGTCATGACGGGTTCCCCTCCAGGCGAACGACATTCCGACCTTCTGTGATTGCTTTCAATAAACAGCTGATGCAGATGGCTTCACCAGGTGTTGGCGTGGCGCGGATGGCCAGGTCATGTGAACGCCCTGTTGGGGTTTGTGCGACCGGGCCTTTGATGTTGATTGCAATGGCGTCAATGGTAAGGCCGCTGCCGTCGAGCCTTAATGTTGCGCCGGGTGCCCTGATGGTCAGGCTTCCTGATGCCTGGAGCTCCAAGACTTGCGTCCCTTGGCGAATCGCTTGCCCTGCCCGTAGCTCGACATGACCGGCGACGTGTTGCTCCAGGTGGCCGCCAATTTCTATCGAATGATTGGCTGTGGTCTTGTCATAGCGATTGTTACCGACTTGCTCCGTACGATCTTGTGCCACGTTGAGCACGCGATGACGTCCGATCTCAAGTACATCATCCTGGCCGATCTGGCAGTGATGATCTTTCCCAACGTTCAAACGTTGATCGTTGCCCACGTCCTCGTGTCGGTCATGACCGATATCGATGTGCTCATCCCGCGCTACACGTTCACACCTGTCGTTCCCAATCTGCGTCGTCTCATCGTGCTTGACCACATTGTTCTGATCCCTTTCGGCATGGATGAACACCTCCTGGCGTCCCAATTCATCCTCGAAGCGCAGCTCATTGAAGCCGTCACCCTTGTGGGTCTGGCTCTTGATGGTCATGCGGGTCTTGTGTTCAGGCAGGTCGTAGGGCGGCAGCTGATTGCCACAGTACGTGCGCCCGGTGATCATCGGCTGGTCAGGATCACCGTTGACGTACTGGATGATCACGTCCTGGCCGATTCGCGGAATGGCCATCGAGCCCCAGCTGCCACCGGCCCAGCCTTGTGACACCCGCACCCAGCAGGAGCTGAATTCGTTGTTCTCGCTCTCGCGATCCCAGGGAAAGCTGACCTTGACCCGCCCCCACTCATCGCAATAGATCTCTTCGCCCTTCGGCCCGACCACGGTAGCCATGTGCGGGCCGTCAATGCGCGGTTTTGCCAGAGGCGAGGGTCGCCATTCGATCCTGCCGGGGACCAGGACGGCGCTCAGCGCGTACTGCGTGCTCTGCTCGGCATTGGTCGCCTCTTCCTGCAGGCTGGTGAGCTGGCTGCCTTGGTGAGTGACCGTGTTCACCCGCCAGTGCGCATTGAGGTCGCGTCTGGGGTGACCGGTCAGCGTGAAGCTCAGGCCCGGTTGCAGGCGCACATCATCACCTTGCACGTGCGCCAGCCGCACATCGTGACGCAACGCCATGACCCGGTTTTCCGTGAACGGTTTACCTACGGCATCGCGCTTGTAGCGCCCTGGATAGTCGAAATACTCGTAGTCCCTGGATTGGTGCTCCAGGAACGGGCCCGTGGCCCTGTGTTCCTGGCGGTAGGCCGGGTTGGTGAAGGTGTAGTCACGCTGAACCTGGCTTGCCGTGCGAACCTGTTCGCTGTAGTTCAAGCGGCGCAAGCAAAAAACCGGTTGGTCCCCACCGCTGTTGGCGTGGTACAGGACGGTATGGGCGCCCAAGGGCTGATCGTCCCCGTGAAAGCCATCGTCTTCATCGTCGGCAGTGACGGCGCCATGGCTGATCAACCCCAGTGACAGCAGCCGATCGGTGATGATCAGCGTGTGCTGTTTTTCACTGTGGGCGAAGCGATAGACGAAGCCTTCTTCGGCTAAAAGGCGTGCGATGAACGCCAGGTCCGTCTCGCCGGCCTGAACGCAGAACTCGCGGACCTGATGGTCCAGGCTGGCGTGGATTTCGTACGGGTCGATGCCTTGGCGCTTAAGCATCAGCGCCAGTATTTGCGGCACGTTCTTGTGTTGGAAGATACGCCAGTTCGAGCGCAGGCCGGCGCGGGCCAGGCGTGGCTCGACCAGCGCATGATAGTAGGTGCGGTGGAAGCCGCTTTCAGCCTGGGTGAAACGGCTGACCAAACCGTGCACGTAGCGCACGGGACGCGCGCCGTTCCAGAGGGTGAACAGCACCGGCTTGTCGAGCAAATGGCCGAAGTCGATGTCCTGTTCGTGGCTGATCAGCTGCAGTTCGAGGGTGAATGGCTGACTGATGCCTTCATTGAGTGTGAACGACACCACTTCGAATTCCGCATCGCCAACCAGGGGTTGGAAGCTGTAACGCAGGTCAGATTGGCGAGGCATAAGCGATCCTTGTCTGCCGGTCGAGATTCAAACTATCCAGGTAACCCTGGCTGCCAGGGGCACGCCAGTGGGGTCAGGCGATCCGGTTGCGCCAGTTGTTGGCGTCTTTCTGCAACTCACTGCTGCAAGATGCCGTTCAGCGAACCCAGCACCTCAGTGGTAATCAGGTGCAGCCGGTAGCTGTAGATGCTGTAGGCCACGGCCATGGCCCCGGCAGATACCAGCAATGGGCTCCACGACGGCCATTGCCGGCGCATGCGTAAGTTACGGGGAGTCACATGGGGGTAGGGATCGCACACGTGTTCTGGCGTGGGTCCGCGCAGTTCACGGATGGTCCCGTGGAGTTGGTGGATAAGGGCGTTCAACGACGCCTCACCGTTCGGCGCAATGGCGTACCTGCCCTTGAGGCCCAGGCACAACGCGAAGTACATGAACTCCAATGCATCCAGATAACGCTTGGGTTCTTGCATCAGGCGCGAGAGCACGGTGAAGCACTTTTCCCCACCCCAGGTTTCGTCGTGGAAGATGCTGAGCAGGGGTTCCTGGCTCCAGCAACTGGCTTTGCCCCAAGGCCGTTCAATGACTGCACCATCGATGTACAGACACAGGCCGTAGGAGTACGCGAGCAACTGAGCGTGCTCGTAGCCGTGCTGGCGCATTTCTTCCCTGATGGTGTGGATCTGGTTGCGTACCTGTTGATGCACGGCCTTGATGTTCGGCAGTGAGTTCAGTGTGCGCAGGCGAATCACCAGGCCGAACAGGGGAGCGGCGGCATCCAGCATGGGGTTGGCATAGCCGCCGCGTAGTTTGAAGTCGGGGTCGGCGCGGTAACCCTGCGAAGGCATTTGTGCCTGTGCGCGCGTGTTGGGGGCAGTAACGGATCTTCCTTCCGCCGTTCCTGGCTTAGCCATCGCATCGAAAAGGCCCGTGTTGTCATCCTGACGATCGTTACTCGCATTCCTCATCTCACCAACTCCTCTTTGCCTGGAACGATCGTTGCTGCCGACCGTTGCCACGGAGCTGATGGAAAGTTGCCGGCCTCTGGCAGTCGAAGCAGCGTTGGGCATCGTGCGACCCCCCGTTGCTGAAGTCGTGACGCTGCGTACGGGTTTGTTCCATGGCAATGGCTCTGTGTGGACGGTCATGCACACCGCGGCGATTGGGTGATCAGGACAGTGTTCCAGTTGCCATCTTTTATATTATTAATTGCTGTTTTCGTCGCGCAGGGATGTTCTTAACTTATCGTAGGAAGTTTCGTTGTGAGACGCACTTCCTATAAGCGTTCTTGGACTTCAATTTAGGTGTTGCCGACAACGCACGCTTATCCTGCGTAAGGTTCAGTCGATCACTTCAAGCACTAATGCCCAACTGAAAATTCGCCTGCTCATTCCCATCACCGCCCGCTTAACTGGCAACCTACTTAAATGTCCTCTATCGTCAAACCACAGCCTCAATCTATTCGACACCTTATGAACCCTGTCATCCTGATTACCGGCGCCAGCCGCGGTATAGGTGCTGCCACTGCACTGTTAGCTGCCCGGCATGGCTACCACTTGTGCATCAACTACCTCAGCAACGATGAAGCTGCCCAAGCCATCCTCAGCCAAGTCCGTACCCTGGGTGCCAAGGCTATTGCCGTGCGCGCCGATGTCAGCAGCGAAGCCGAGATTATCGCGATGTTTCAGCGTATAGATAAAGATCTGGGGCCTATCGCGGCCCTGGTAAACAATGCCGCCACCATCGCTCCCCAAACCCGTCTCGAGCACATGACCGAGTCGCGATTGCTCAGCATGATGAAGACCAACATCGTCGGCCCCATGCTCTGCACCAAGCACGCCGTACTGCGTATGGCCGCACGACACGGCGGAAATGGCGGGGCCATCGTCAACGTCTCATCCCTGGCCGCCCGACTCGGGTCGCCGAACGAGTACATCGACTACGCCGCCTCGAAAGGAGGGCTCGACACGTTCACACTGGGCCTTGCCAAAGAGCTAGCTGCGGAAGGTGTAAGGGTCAACGGGGTCAGGCCCGGTTACATTCATACAGGCTTTCATGCGCTTTCGGGTGACCCAGATCGGGTCTGCAAACTCGAATCCGGGTTGCCCATGGGCCGAGGCGGGCGGCCCGAGGAGGTGGCCGAGGCGATCATCTGGCTGCTGTCTGACAAAGCTTCCTATTCGACAGGTACATTCATCGACCTAAGTGGCGGAAGATAACCGGCCGCCCGCATCATCAAACGCGCCTGTTCGAGCCAGCGTCATGGCCGGCCAGCAGCAGGGCCACCTGTTCGACCAGCGCGGTCAGTGCAAAGGGCTTGCACATCACTGCACCCTTACGCGACATGGCGACGCCCTGTTCATCGGCATAGCCAGTGATGTAGAGCAGGGCTGCCGAGTCGGGCAGGGCGGTTTCCAGCTGCTTGCCACTGACTCTGCCTGGCAAGCCGATGTCGGTGATCAACAGCGACGGCTGCAGGCCGGCCCTCAAAGCTTCCAAGGCCTGCGAGCCTTCTGCAAAGGCGCGCACCTCCATCCCTTGATCAATCAGCAGTTCCTCTATCACCAGACGCAACGTGTCTTCGTCCTCCACCAGCATGACCAGATGTTTATCCTGCCGGGATGGCCAGGATGGCGTTGGTACGTTGGCAATGCTCAGCGCGATCTGGCCTGTGTCCTTGGGTAGATAAAGGTCCACACACGTGCCTTGCCCCGGCGTGCTGGTGATCTTCACCTGACCGCCGGATTGACGAATGAAGCCATAGACCATGGGTAGCCCCAGTCCCGATCCCTGGCCAAGTGGCTTGGTGGTGAAAAACGGCTCCATGGCACGTTCTGCCACATCGCTGCTCATTCCCACGCCGGTGTCACTGATAGAAATCCTGACGTACTCGCCTACAGGCAAGTGAAGACGGTCGGCCAGCGAAGGCTGCACCCGCACGTCATTGTTGCGAATGGCCAGCATCCCGCCTAAAGGCATGGCGTCGCGTGCATTGATGCACAGGTTGAGCAACGCGTTTTCCAGCTGGGAAGGGTCGACCTGGATAAGCCAGTGTCCAGGCGTGGTGTGGTCCTGGAACTCGATGCTGGCGTGCAACGAGCTCTTGATGAGATCGTGCATGCTGGTCACCAACGCATGGACGTCGACCGTCTGTGGGGTCAGTTTTTGTTGCCGGGCGAAGGTCAGCAGGCGTTGCACCAGGGTAGCCGCCCGCTTCGTATCCTGCCTGGCCAACCCGATGAGCCTGGCAACATCCGGATAGCGACCTTCGGTCTGCCGCTGAGCGGCAACCTCCAGCGCACCCATTATGCTGCCGAGCAAGTTGTTGAAGTCATGGGAGATCCCGCCAGTCAGCTGGCCGATGGCCTCCATTTTCTGGGACTGGCGCAGGGTTTCTTCCACTTGCTCAAGGCGCTGCTGCTCAGCGACGCGCTCGGTGATGTCATAGGCGAACATGAAACCACCCTGCACGACCTGGTCGGCATCGAGCAGCGGGTTGTAGCGCACCTCGTAGTGACGGACATCCGATTGCAGGCCAATGGCAACGGTGTCCACGAAAGACTTACCCGCCATGATCCTTGGCCACAGCCCGCTCAATTGTTTGACGATATCCGGCTGGTCGGCGATGAAGTCGGGGATGTACTCACCAACCCTGGGCACCAGGCCGCGCCACCGCTTGAAGGTTTCCTGCGCGGTACGGTTGATCGCCAGCAGCCTGAAGCTGCAATCGGCCGCGAATACGTTGGCAACGCTGTGATCGACCAAGTTGCCCAGCAGCTTGCGACTGGCAAGCTCTCTGTCTACTTGCTGTGCCAGTTCCTGGTTGAGCGCCTGCAACTGATTGACGTCAGCGTTTTCGTCGGGCCTGCCGGTGAACAGAACCAGCAATGTTCGCTCGCAGGCGGGCTCGAGGCGGCTGACTTTCAAGGTCAGCCAGCGATTCGAGACCGCCAGCCGCTGTTCGAAGTGCATGGGCACACCCGTGCGAGCCACCTCGGCGAAATGTGGGAGCCATTGGTCCACTTCGTCAGGAATGGTTTGCCTTGCGGTCAAACCCACCTCTTTGACATGAAGAGTGTGGCGGGCGCAGGCCTCGTTGTACATCAGGTAGCGATAGTCATTGAGTTGGCCGTGCTCATCCTCAAGCACTTGCAAGATGCACAGGCCTTCATCGATTTGCTCGACGACGGCGTCATACGCAGCAGCCTTCAGGCGCAGCTGCTCGTGCTCGGCCTCGAGCTCAAGCAGCCTGGCCTGTAAGGCTGCGCGGTCGTCCAACGTCGTTTGTGATGTCATGCGGGCAATTGGGCTTGGAAATTTCGACAACTATAGCCGTGTGTGCATGAGAGGTTAAAGGCACAACTCAGAAAGAACGAATGATCCGCCCCAGGGTGGCCATTGCCTGTTCGGCACCTTCGTTCCAGGGACTGCCATAGTTGAGCCGGATGCAGTTGCCGAAGCGCCGGGTGGGCGAGAAGATCGGCCCCGGGGCAATGCTGATGCCTTGCGCCAGCGCCATGTGGAACAGCTTGAGCGCGTCCATCTGTTGCGGTAACTCCAGCCAGAGGAAATACCCCCCTGACGGTTGACTGACACGTGTCTGTGCCGGAAAGTGACGCCCGATCGCTGCCAGCATATTGGCTTGCTGGCCTTCGAGGGCATAACGCAACTTGCGCAGGTGCCGATCGTAGCCACCGTGCTGCAGGTAGTCGGCGATGGCAGCCTGGGCCGGCATCGAGGCGCAGAGCGAGGTCATGAGCTTCAACCGCTCGACCTTCTGTGCGAACCGCCCAGCGGCGACCCAGCCGATGCGATAGCCCGGGGCGAGGCTCTTTGCGAAGGAGCCGCAATGCATGACCAGGCCCTGGGTATCGAATGCTTTCGCAGGCTTGGGGGCCTGCTGGGCATAATAGAGCTCGGCGTAGACATCGTCTTCGATCAGGGGCACTTGATGGCGAGTCACCAGCTCGACCAACGCCTGCTTCTTGGCCTCCGGCATGCTCGCGCCGACCGGGTTCTGGAACGTGGTCATGCACCACACCGCCTTGACCGGGTGTTTTTGCAGCGTTTGGGCGAGCACCTCCAGGTCCATGCCCTCGCGGGGATGTACGGGGATTTCGACGGCTTTGAGTTTGAGCCGTTCCAATACCTGCAGGCAGGCATAAAATGCGGGCGCTTCGATTGCAACCAGGTCACCTGGCTGGGTGACAGCTTGAAGACAGAGGTTCAAGGCCTCCAGTGCCCCGTTGGTGATCAGCAGTTCTTCCATCGGCAGCATCAGTCCGCCGACCATGTAGCGCAGGGCAATCTGCCGTCGCAGTTGCGGGTTGCCGGGCGACAGATCCGTGACCGCCACCCGAGGGTCCATGGCACGGCTGGCGCTGGCCAGTGACCGGGACAGGCGCTGGAGAGGGAATAGCGATGGGCTCGGGAAGGCTGAGCCAAAGGGTACCGTGTTGGGGTCTTTGATCGAGTCGAGGATGGAAAAGACCAGGGCACTTACGTCCACATCGGTGGACTCGCTGATCGGGTGCAGCGCTTGAGGCTCGCTGAATTGGCGAGTCGCATGGGCATTGACGAAGTAGCCCGAGCGCGGCCTGGCGCGGATCAGCCCACGCCGCTCCAGCAGGTAATACGCCTGGAATACCGTGGAGGGGCTGACCCCGTGCGTTTGGCTAGCGTACCGCACGGAGGGCACGCGCTCACCAGGGCCCAGTACGCCGGAGCGAATGAGTTCGGCGATGTCGTCGGCGAAGCGTTCGTAACGTTTCATTGTGGCCTTCTGTCGAAGCCTGGCAGGCAAGAAAAGTGGAGTGTAGGCGTCATCGGTTCATGGGCGCCACGAAGCGGCTGTGCGCAACGCTGCGCACCGAATCGTCGTCGCGTTCGCTGATTTCGAATGTAAGCGGCACCGCACTGCTTTCGGGTCGGTCGGCCAGCATCGCCACGGACACCGGCATTTCGCTCATGTCGCCGGCGGGTACAGTAAGCGCTGTCTGCCCCTGCAGGGTAAAGCCCTCGGCATCGAGCAACCGAAGCGCGTAGTGTTGAGTGTGCTCGGTCTTGTTGATCACCTTGAGCAGGTAGATGTTCTCGATCTGACCCATCGCATTTTCGCGGAACAGACCGCGGTCTTTGATCACATCCAGCGATACCATCGGCCGCAGGTACAATGCCACGCACAAGGCACCGATCATCACCAGCAGTGCTGCGGCGTAACCGAGCAGGCGTGGCCGTAGCCAGTGCGTAGTACCCCCTTGCAGGCTGTGCTCGGACTTGTACCCGATCAGCCCGCGTCGGTAGCCCATCTTGTCCATCACGCCGTCGCAGGCATCGATACAGGCCGCGCAGCCGATGCAGGCCATTTGCAAACCGTCGCGAATGTCGATGCCAGTAGGGCAAACCTGCACGCACAAGGTGCAGTCGATACAGTCACCCAGGCCCTGGGCGCGGGGGTCGCTGCCTTTCTTGCGCGCGCCACGTGCTTCGCCACGGCGCGGATCGTAAGCGACGGCCAGGGTATCCTTATCGAACATCACGCTCTGGAAACGGGCGTAGGGGCACATGTGCAGGCAGACCGCTTCGCGCAGCAAGCCGGCATTGAAGTACGTGGCCGTTGTGAAGAACAACACCCAGAACAGCGCTACGCCGCCCAGTTGGAGTGTCAACAATTCGGCCGCCAGCGGACGAATTGGTGTGAAGTAGCCCACGAAGGTCATGCCGGTGACCAGCCCTATGGCCAGCCAGAGCGAGTGCTTGGCGATGCGCCGGGCGGCTTTGTCCACGCTCCAGGGGGCTGCGGCCAGCTTGATGCGTTGGTTGCGGTCGCCTTCAGTGACTTTTTCGCACCACATGAACAACCAGGTCCAAGTACTTTGCGGGCAGCTGTAACCGCACCAGACGCGCCCGGCGTAGACGGTGATGGCGAACAGGCCGAACGCACAAATGATCAGCAGCGCCGAGAGCAGGATGAAGTCCTGCGGCCAGAAGGTAGCGCCAAAGATGTGGAATTTGCTGTTCTCCAGGTCCCACAGCACGGCCTGGCGGCCGTTCCAGTTCAGCCAGGCAGTGCCGAAGAACAGGGCGAACAGGGCGCCGGCGAAACCAATGCGCAGGGTGCGAAACAGCCCGTTGAAACTGCGCGTGTGGATGGCGGCTTCGCGAGTGCGCCGGGAAGGATTGGCAGGAACAGCGGCGATCACTGAGTAAGGCGTTCTATCGGTCATGGCTCCGTGCTCTTCTAGCCTGAATCAGGCCTGTGCACTATGGCCTTCACTCTGCTAGCAGCACAGGCTCAGCCTTGGCGATAAAAACCATATCAGTTGCGCCGCATGCCGTGCATCCCCCTATATGATCGAGCCTGGCGCGGTGCTCTTCAGATGCCTGCGGCTATCGACCGCACCGGCCACCGTCAGGGCATCTGCCTCTAATTCGGTGATAGGCGTGCGCATCTCGGCCAGTACCGCCACTGACATGCGCATTTGCTCGTCAGTCAAGATCTCGACGTCGCAGGCGGCGCCTTCAAGACGTTGCTGATCATTGATGAGCGTGCAGCGTTGGGTTTGGGCATCGATTTCCACTGGCATGACAAGTCTCCTGATGTGATTCGAACGGTTGACCGCAGGGTATTGGACATCGTTGCACCCTTTGGCTCAACGGCACTTTGCAGAGGCACTCAGGGTCCATGAATGTGAAGAGGGGATGCTGGGCCCGGTGTTGGGTGCAGCTGTGCAGCCCATTGCCGGCAAGCACGATCGTATGGGGGCCGTGGTTGGTGTATTAGCACTTGGGGCAAGCATGGCCCTGCCACCTAGGCACCTGACGTTCGCCAAGCAGCCAGCCTTAGAAGAGAACGTACAGGATGGAAACTATCTGGCACGCGATCCAGATCGAATTTGCAGACGTGACCGATGCGCACGAGGTGACACGCATTCTTGTACGTTTGTTGATGGCAGCGTTGCTCGGCGCGGTATTGGGGTTCGAGCGGGAACATCGGGGCAAGTCTGCCGGGGTGCGCACGCACATGCTGGTGTCGCTCGGTGCTGCGCTGTTCGTGCTGGCGCCCAGCATGGCAGGCGCCGACGAACAGGCCCTCAGCCGCGTGATCCAGGGCATCGTCGCCGGCATCGGTTTTCTCGGGGCGGGCACCATCCTGAAAGGCAACGGACGGGACACCAGCCACGTGAAAGGGTTGACGACCGCCGCTGGCCTCTGGATGACCGCCGCCATAGGCACTGCCGCTGGGATGGGCCGGGAGGCCACCGCATTGATAAGCACGGTGCTCGCGTTGTTGGTGTTGGGCACGATGCCAATGCTGGTCGAGAAGGCCGAGGGCAAGCACGAAGAGAAGCAGAAGGAGGAGGGATAAGCACTAAGGGGAGCCGAAGCTCCCCCCAAAGCGTTGCTGCTTGCTCTTTTTATTATTAGGGCTGGCCTGTTGTTGTTTTTGTCAGCCTGCCCGGGTGGTGCAAGGCCCCCATTCGGGGCCAAGAGCAAACGTATTTTTTTGAGCGCTGACCGACCTTCATCACGTACGATCCGAGTTGGCTGCTGCTACCTGGAGGTAGTTTTGTTGTTCTGTGCCAATTCGCGGGGCTTGCCCCAGGAACGCGGGTCGACTCCAAAAAAATCTGCTTGCTACGCCTCTGCCGTGTTGTTCTTGTTCTGTCAGAGCCGTTCTCTATTATTTTTATTGAGTGATGCTTTGTTGTTCTTGTTATACAAGAGATATAGCAGTTCGCGTGCCAGGTTTTAAAAATCCTTTTGAATCAATGGGATGAAGAAATTCGCAAAAGCGCGACGTCGGTAAAACCACACCAGATGTTTCCGTGATACCCGTATCTGGCCTCGTCTTCGCTAAGCGGTAACACTTCACCCACACGGACGTGACACCTTGATGACCTAGCGCGTCTGCCACGCACGTGCAACGCGCGATCCGTTGGCCCTTCCCAACACCGTGCTGATGCGCTGCCCGGCCTCGATCAGGCGTTGCAGGTCGATACCGGTCTCGATGCCCAACCCATCAAGCAGGTAAACGACATCTTCGGTTGCGACGTTACCCGTCGCGCCCTTGGCATAGGGGCAGCCACCCAAACCCGCCACTGAGCTGTCGAATATGCTGATGCCTTCAAGGAGGCTCGCATACACGTTGGCCAGGGCTTGGCCGTAAGTGTCGTGGAAGTGCCCCGCCAATTGCGCGCGGGGTATATGGCCCGCCACCACCTCGAACAAGCGTCGGACGTCACCAGCAGTACCGGTGCCGATGGTATCGCCCAGCGACACCTCGTAGCAGCCCATCTGGTGCAGGGCGCGCGCCACCGGCAGCACCTGCTCCGCACGGACCGAGCCTTCGTATGGGCAGCCGAGTACGCAAGATACATACCCACGCACCCGCACACCCTGGGCTCGCGCGGCCTCGATGATGGGTTCGAAACGTTCCAGGCTCTGCGAGATGGAACAGTTGATATTGCGCTGCGAGAACGCTTCTGACGCGGCGGCGAATACCGCCACCTCCTTGACGCCCGCCGCCACGGCATCTTCGAAGCCTCGCAGGTTGGGCGCCAGGGCTGCGTAGGTGACGCCCGCACGCTGCTCGATACTCGCGAACACCTCGGCCGAACCGGCCATTTGCGGCACCCACTTGGGTGAAACGAAACTGCCCACTTCGATGTAGGCGACGCCAGACGTTGTCAGGTCGTCCACCAGCCGTACTTTGTCGGCAACAGGGATGGGCTGGGCTTCGTTCTGTAGCCCATCGCGAGGGCCAACTTCTACCAGACGAACTTTTTCAGGCAAGGACATGATGAGGTTCCTGTAACGGTCAACCGTGGTCTTTATTGGCAAGCGTGCAAGCCAGCGCCTGTTCACAGCGCTCCTGGGCAGTGTCCAGTTCGAGTTGCATCTGGTGGATGTCGAGCATTTGCTGTTCCAGTTGGGCGCGCCGCTCGGCGATCTTGGCGAGCATGCTGTTGAGTTGCTTGAGGTTGCCGCCCGATGGGTCGTACAGCTCGATCAACTCACGGCATTCTGCCAGCGAAAAGCCGATACGCTTGCCCCGCAAGATAAGTTTGAGGCTGACCTTGTCCCGCGCCGAATAGATGCGTTCAAGGCCGCGTCGCTCGGGACGAAGCAGCCCTTGCTCTTCATAGAAACGAATGGCACGCGTGGTGATGTCCAGCTCGCGGGACAGGTCGGAAATGCTGTAGGTCTGGGTACTCATACCAGGGCTCTGGACAGGATATGCCGCCATCCTGAAGCGTGCTTTACGTATACGTCAAGGTGAGCGACAGGAATCGAACCGCGCAACAACCGCGTGAGCGTCGATGGTCCCGGGCGTTGCAGTCGCGTTATCCTCGCCCAGCCAGAATGCTTACCTAAAAGCGTCAGCGCCCCTTTTCGATTCGACAGCCTGGCATCGATGCCAGGCCCAACGCAGGAAGCGGCTGTATGAACCCTCTCTTTGTATCCGTCAGCGCGCTGTGCCTGAGCCTGTCCTGTAACCTAGCCCAGGCCAGGCAAGTGCTGCCCGTAGCACCCGAACTTGGCTCCGGTTATCGCGCCGGCTTGCAGCCGGTGGCAGCCAAGCGTCATATGGTAGCAGCCGCCAACCCGCTGGCTAGCCAGGCTGGACAACGCATCCTTCGCGCCGGGGGCAGCGCGGTGGATGCGGCGATTGCGATGCAAATGGTACTGACACTTGTCGAACCCCAATCGAGTGGGATCGGCGGCGGTGCATTTATCCTCCACTGGGACGGGAAAAAGACGCAGGCATTCGATGGCCGGGAAACGGCGCCGTCACAGGTGACCGAACGGCTGTTTCTCGACGACAAAGGGGCACCCATACCCTTCAGGTCAGCCCAGATAGGCGGGCGAGCGGTGGGGGTGCCAGGCGTACTGCGGGCCTTGGAGCTGGCCCACAAGCAGCACGGCGTCCTGCCCTGGCAAGCGTTATTCCAACCCGCCATCGAATTGGCCCGTACCGGCTTCCCAGTCTCGGCACGGCTACACGCGCTGCTGGAGGCTGACCCCTTCGTGGCTAGGTCGCCCAGCATGGCTGGCTATTTTCTGGACGCGACGGGGCGCCCGCTTGCGGTAGGCACACGACTGCGTAACCCCGCACTTGCCGACACATTCGAGCAGATCGCGCAGCACGGCGCGCAGGCGTTTTACAACGGCGAGGTCGCGCAGGCCATGGTGGCCGCTGTTCATAACCACGCTAACCCAGGGTATCTGTCCATCGATGACCTGAAGCACTACCGCGCCAGCGAGCGTGAACCTGTCTGCGGGCCCTACAAAGCTTGGCAGGTATGCGGCATGCCACCCCCATCCTCCGGGGGCGTGGCGGTATTGCAGACCTTGGGCATACTGGAGGCATTGCAACGCAGATCGGCCAGGGACGATCTAGCCCACCTCACACCCGTCCCCTCGACCACTGCTGCCACCTTGGAGGCGCCAGCACGCGCCGTGCACTTGGTTGCCGAAGCCGAACGACTGGTGTATGCCGATCGCGCCCAGTATCTGGCCGACAGTGACTATGTACCCGTTCCGCTCAAGGGCCTGCTCGACCCGGGCTACCTGGCACAGCGTGCCAGTCAGGTGGGTGAGCGCAGCATGAACAAGGCCAGCCCCGGCTATCCGAAGGGTGCGCTGTTGACGCTCGCGCCTGACCGATCGCCACCGCGCATAGCCACCTCCCACGTAAGCGCCATTGATGACCAAGGCAATGCCGTGGCCATGACCACCTCGGTAGAAGGCGCATTCGGCTCGCACCTGATGGTCAAAGGGTTCTTGCTCAACAACCAACTGACCGATTTTTCGTTCGTGCCCCGGGAACAGGGCAGGCCAGTGGCCAATCGCGTTCAGCCGGGTAAGCGACCCCTGTCAGCCATGGCGCCAACGTTGGTGTTCTCCCGAGGCAATGGGGCGTTGGTGGCCAGCCTTGGCTCGCCCGGCGGCTCGCAGATCATCGGTTACGTCAACAAGGCACTCATCGGGTTGCTGGACTGGCGGCTGAACCCCCAGCAAGCCGCCGGTTTGCCCAATTTCGGCAGCCGCAACGGCGCAACCGAGGTGGAATCAGGGTTGACCAGCGCTGCGTTGATCCGCCAGCTCGAGGCGTGGGGCCACACGGTAACGCCAATGGACATGACCAGCGGCCTGCAAGTCATTTGGCGAGCTGGGTCAGACTGGTCGGGGGGTGCCGACCCGCGCCGGGAGGGCGTGGCACTGGGGGACTAAGGCCAGCGTTGCGAGCTGTACAGGCGCGTGCTAGAAAACGCTCCTCCCATTCATTTGTCGAATACTCGCATGTCTCATAACGTTAAACCGAATAGGGCCTTATTCGACCTGGACCTCTTACGGGCGATCGTCGTGGTGGCCGACTGCGGCAGTTTCACCACGGCTGCCGCTCGCTTGCATTCGACCCAGTCCACCATCAGCCAGAAAGTCCGGCGCCTGGAAGACATGGTGGGGCATCGTTTACTGGTCCGTGGCAACCGCGACGTGCTCCCGACCGACGCCGGGCAGACGTTGCTCGGGTACGCCCGGCACATGCTGGCCCTGAATGACCAGATGCTCGAAGCCTTGGCCGGTGCCATGGTCGGCTTCACGGTGCGCCTGGGTGTGCCCGAAGACTTCGTGGGCGGATCGACCACCCACGCCCTATCGGCCTTCAGTCGGCTCAATCCGCAGGTGAAGCTGGAGGTCACCAGTGGGCTGTGCCGGGATCTGAGCCAGGCCTACGACAATGGCGAGCTGGACCTGGTACTGCTCAAACAACGACGCAACAGTCGCGAAGGCGTCGCTTGTTGGCCAGAGCGCCTGCAATGGATCGACAGCGCGCGCCTGCCTGCCTTTGAACTGGACCCGGTGCCGTTGGTGACATTCCCGCCGCGGGGCTTGTACCGCGAGGACATGATTACCGCCATCGAGCGCAGTGGCAGGCGCTGGCGTATCAGCTTCACCAGTTCGAGCCTGAGTGGCATCCAGGCCGCGGTCGCCGATGGCATGGGCATCAGCCTGCTACCGCCGCGCGCCGCCACCACGGAGCATCGCGTGCTGGGCGTCGAGCAGGGGCTGGACGAAGTCGACAGCTATGAGATCGTCATCGTGCACCGCCCGACCGCCGATCCAACGGTCAAGGACTTGGCGCAGGTGCTCAAGCAGCTGTTGGCCGGTGGTAGCCTTTAAGTGTTTCAGGCTGTGGCACAAGGGAATGACTGCGCGATGATGCAGTCCCATGCACAACGCGGGTATGACGTCCGCCTTCACCACGCCATGGAGAACCCTATGAAAGCAGTTGTAATCGCTGCCCTGCTGGCCACTACCGGCCTGGCCCAAGCCGCCCAGACCGTCGAGCTCAAGCTGGCAGGCGCCGATGGCCCAGGCAAGTCGATCGGCACCATCAGTATCGAACAGAACAAGTACGGAACGCTGCTGACTCCGGACCTCAAAGACCTGCCACCGGGTGTGCACGGTTTCCACCTGCACCAGAATCCGTCCTGCGCACCTGCGCAGGACGCAGGCAAAACCGTGCCAGCAGGGGGAGCAGGGGGCCACTGGGACCCTCAATCGACCAACGCGCACAAAGGCCCTTATGATGACAGCGGTCACCGCGGTGACCTGCCGGCGTTGTATGTAGGTGCCGATGGCAAGGCAACCTATCCAGTACTGGCACCGCGCTTGAAGGCTGAGGACTTCAAAGGCCATGCTTTGATGGTGCACGCAGGTGGCGATAACCACAGCGACCACCCCGAGAAGTTGGGTGGCGGTGGTGCGCGCGTGGCGTGTGGGGTGGTTGAGTAACGGCGGGTTGGCGCACCCTGGTGGGTGCGCCTCGTCGACCGGCAGGCGGTCTTTTGACTTCAGCGCTTGGGGTTGAGCGTCAAGTGCACGTGACGGTTCACGTCCTTGTACAGCAGGTAGCTGAAGTTGCCAGGGCCGCCGGCATAGCAGGCCTGCGGGCAGAAGGCGCGCAGCCACATGAAGTCGCCGGCTTCTACCTCGACCCAGTCCTGATTCAGGCGGTAGACCGCCTTGCCTTCGAGAACGTAAAGCCCGTGCTCCATGACGTGGGTTTCAGCGAACGGAATGACGCCACCTGGTTGGAACGTGACGATATTGACGTGCATATCATGGCGCATGTCGGCCATGTCGACGAAGCGGGTGGTTTTCCAGCGGCCTTCGGTACCTGGCATCTCGATCACGGTAGCGTTGTCGCGATGGGTCACGAATGAGGACGGCACGTCCAGCCCCTCGACCTTCTGGTAGTGCTTGCGCAGCCAGTGGAAGGTGACATTGGCCTTGCTGTTGTTGCGCAAGCTCCATTCGGCGCCAGGCGCCAGAAACGCATAGCCCCCTGGCACCAGTGTGTGGTGCTGGCCCTCGACGGTGATGTCCAGCTCGCCCTCGACGATGAACAACACCGCTTCGGCGTTGGGGTCCAATTCAGGCCGTTCGCTCCCGCCTTCAGGCGCCACCTCGACGATGTACTGGGAGAACGTCTCGGCGAACCCTGTCAGCGGCCGGGCGATGACCCACATGCGCATCTTGTCCCAGAAGGGCAAGTGACTGGTGACGATGTCACGCATCACGCCCTTGGGAATGACCGCGTAGGCTTCGGTGAACATGGCACGGTCGGTCAGCAGCTCGGTTTGAGCCGGGTGGCCGCCGTGGGGCGCGAAATAGGCGTGGTTCGACATGAATGCTCTCGACTTGTTGTTCTATCCCCATGCCGTGGACCGCACCGGCCGGTGCGGTGCAGGGGACGTGGACACAGGATAGGGTGGCGCGCCGAGCATCTACAAATTAAATGTTGGAATACCCGGTATTTGTTAGCTGAATGCTCACCTGGCTACCCACATGGTGTGCCGCCAGGCGGTCTCCCTCGCCGAACAACTTGTGGCGCAATGTGCCATCGACGTAGCCCTTGGGATAACGGCCACGGCGCTGCAGCTCAGGAATGAGCAACTCCACGACGTGGGTCAGGTCATCAGGTTGGACAGCATAGGTGAGGTTGAAACCGTCGATACCGGTTTGATCGACCCATGTCTCCAACTGATCGGCAACATCACTTGGCGTACCGATCAGGACGGGCCCGCGTCCTCCTAGCCCGATGAATTGCGCCGCTTCGCGCACTGTCCATTGGCGGCTAGGGTCAGCCGCCGTGAAGGCTGCCAGGGCCGCACGGCCTGCATCGTTTTCCACGTACTGGATCGGCGCATCAGGGTCCAGGCCATCCAGGTCGATACCGGTCCACCCTGACAGCAGTGTCAGGGCTGCTTCGATGTCGACGAAACTGCGGTATTGGGCAAAGCGTGCCTGCGCCTGCTCGTGGGTGGGCGCGACGATCAGTAACGCCTGGGCATAGATCAGCACATCGTCACGCGTGCGTCCTGCCGCTTCGCTGGCCTGACGAACACCATCGGCGTAGCGCCGCAGCACCGTGGGTGTAGGCCCGCTGATGAACACGCACTCGGCATGCCTTGCAGCGAACTGCTGACCACGCGCAGATGCGCCTGCTTGAAACAAGACGGGGGTCCGTTGCGGGGAGGGCTGGCACAGGTGAATACCAGGTACCTGGAAATGCTCGCCGAGGTGACCGATGGCGTGTACACGGGTTGGCTCGACGTAACGGCCAGTCTGACGGTCCAGCACCAGGGCATCCTCGTCCCAGCTTTTTTCCCAGAGCTTGTAGAGCACCTGCAGATACTCTTCGGCCAGGTCATAGCGCTGGTCATGCCCCAGTTGTCGATCCAGCCCAAGATTACGCGCGGCACTGTTCAGGTAGCCGGTGACGATATTCCAGCCCACGCGCCCGTCGCTGAGGTGATCGAGTGTGGACATGCGCCGGGCAAAGGGGTAGGGATGCTCGTAGGTCAGCGAGAAGGTGACCCCAAAACCCAGGTGCTTGGTCACAGCGGCCATGGCCGGGACCAGCAGCATCGGGTCGTTCACCGGCACCTGAACGCCGCCGCGCAAGGCCGGGCCTGGGCTGCCTTGATAGACGTCATAGATGCCCATTACATCGGCAATGAACAATGCGTCGAACACACCGCGTTCGAGCAGCCTCGCCAGGTCGGTCCAGTAGGCCAGGCGGTTGAAATCGGTGCTGGTGTTGCGTGGGTGGCGCCACAATCCAGGCGATTGGTGGCTGGCAGCATTCATGCTGAAGGCGTTGAAGCGTATAGGGCGGGGCATAGGCTGACCTCGCCTCAGGGCAGCACGGAAGCGGGATAAACCGCTTCGGCTACGTTCAGTTTGCGGGGGATCAGGCCAAGCCCTTGGAAGGTGTCTGCCAACTTCTGTTGTTCGGCAACGATCTCTGGCGTCACCGGCACGGCGTTGTAGTTGCGTCGCTGACTCGCCACCTCCAGTACATCGGCGTTGATGCCAAGCTGCGGTGCCAGCAATGCGGCGACGTCGGCAGGTTTGTCATTGGCCCACTGGCTGGCTTTGGCCAGTTCGCTGAAGAATGTTCTGAGCAACGCCTTGTTGCTGTCCGCGAAGTGGGCGGTGGACAAATAGAAAGTGCGATTATTGGTCAAGCCGGTCCCGTCACGCAGGTTTTTCAGCCCTGGCTGACGCTCTGCTGCAGCCAGGAACGGGTCCCATAGCGTAGCGGCCTGAACGCTGCCTGACTGCAGCGCGGCTATCGCGTCGGCTGCGTTGTTGACGTACGCCGGGGTGATGTCCTGGTAACTCAGCCCTGCCTGTTGCAAAGCCACGGCCAGCAAATACTGGGCATTCCACCCCCGGCCAGTGGCCACGCGCTTGCCCTTCAGATCGTGCACTTGCGTGAGAGTGTCCTGCTGGCGCACCACCAGCCCGATCCCACGTGGATAGGGCTGTTCAGCAGCCAGGTAGACCACGGATTTGCCGGCCGCCTGGGCAAACACCGAAGGCGCATCGGCAGCGTGCCCCACGTCGATGGCACCCGTACTCAACGCCTCGAGCAACTGAGGGCCCGCAGCAAATTCATGCCAGCTGACGCTCACCCCTTGAGGGGCAAGGGCCTTTTCCAGCGCACCGCTGCCTTTGAGGATGTTGAGGCTGTTGAATTTTTGGTATCCGATGCGCAGGGTGCTGTTTTCCCCCGCCTGGGCCGGTCCGGCTAACAGCAGGGCGCCGGTAAGCGAGGCCATTAGCCCTCCCAGTACTCGCCGACGTAGTGATGAAAAGAGGGGGTGGGGCATGGCGCGATCCTTGATGTTCAGTTCAACAGGAGCACCAGAAAATAAGCACATGAGCGCGCTTCTTCAATTTTTTTATTACCAATTATTAGACTTTTTAGTTATTTTTATATCCTTTTGTTTTAATCAGTTGTGCGCTGTCGACGTTTTTTTCACATCCCGTTGGTAGCATTCCTAGCAGAATCAAGGAGTTCTCCATGTCTACCTTCCTGCGCACACGCAGCACCCGCATCGTGCTAACCGCTACCACTGGCCTTGTAGTCGCAACTCTCGGGTTTTTCGCCTGGCAAAGCTTCTACCCCGTGCAAGCCGCCTCGGGCTGGCAGGTCGAGGTCGTGCACCGCAATGTGGACAAGGCTGCGTCACTGCTTCCCCAGGCCGACGGCAGCCTGTTGGTCAGCCAAGAGCTGGACGATGGTCGCGGCAGCATTCTCAAGATTGCTGCGGACGGTGAGCGCGAAGTGCTCGTGGACAAGCTGTCTAAGCCGGACGGCATGGTGGCGGCAAGAGGGGGCTGGGTCTTCAGCCAGGAAGGTGGCCTGGCGCCGGTGAGTCTGGCGGTCGATGGCCACGTCACACCACTTTTCGAGGGTATTGCGGTACAGGGCCTTTGGAACGAGGGCAACCACCTTTTCGCCATCGAAGACCGCAAGGGTGATGGCCGCTTGCTGCGCTATGACTGGCGCAGCGGCCAGGTGGAGGTGTTGCGTGCGGGCCTGACCGAAGCCGAAGGTTTGACCCGATGCGGGGGTGGTCGGCTACTGTATACCGAGAAAGCCGAAGGGCAGGTCCGGGCACTGTCCAAGGATGGCAAGGACCCTGTGGTGATCGATGGCCTCAACAACCCTACATTCCTGTTTTGCGACCAGCGTGGTCTCTGGATCAGTGAAGACAACACTCACCGGGCGCGGCTGCTGCGCATAAAGCCCGATGGGACTCGCCAGACCGTGCTCTCGTTTCTCAAGGCGCCGCAGTCGATCGTGGCCGATGGCAGCGGTGGTTACTGGCTTGCAGAAGGCGGACGTGATCGCGTGCTGCACCTGACCCCTCCAGCGCAGCCGGCCGCTGCGTCAAACTGAAGTCTGAAAAAAGAGTCGATGACAGCAGCCATCAATCCCCCAGTCGCTGCTCACGCGACGGGGGATAGCCGAAGTAGGCGGCGTAGCATTTGCTGAAGTGCGACACCGAGACGAAGCCGCACGCTACCGCCACCTCCATCACCGAGAGATCGGAGTACTGCAACAGGCGGCGACTCTTGGTAATGCGAAGTTCCATGTAGTAACGCCGGGGGGAGGTGCCCAACTGCGCCTGGAACAGCCGGTCTATCTGGCGTCGGGACCGGCCGCTGTAAGCCGCCAACTGGTCCAGGCTGAGGGTTTCTTCGAGGTTGTTTTCCATCAGCTCGACGATGGTGCGCAGGTGCAGACTCATCGACTTCTTGGCCCCGGGACCCACTTGGCGATAGCGCGCACCCGAGAAGGACAGAATCTCCTCGACGCCCTCTGCCAGGCCATCACCGTACAGCCGTCGTACCAGTCCCAGCATCAATTCCATCGCCCCGTTTGGGCTGGCGGCGCTCAGTCGGTCCCGGTCGAGGGTAAAGCTTGCAGGCGTGATACGCGTCTGCGGGCTACGTTCGGCAAGGCTGGCACGTTGTTCGGGGTGAACGCTGCAGCCGTAGTCATCCAGCGCTCCGGCGCGCCCGAGAAACCATGCGCCATTCCACAAGCCGCCCAGGGCCATCCCGTGGGAAGCGCAGTCCTGGAGCAAGCGGTCGAGTTCAGGGTATTTGAGCGGCGTGCGTAAGCCGCCGCAGACCACCAGCAAGTCCAAGTGCTTGAGGGCGGTCGCCGAAAGCTCGGTGGTGATCAACTCGAGCCCCAGGTCACTCAGTACGCGGTCACCGGCAAGCGACAAGGGCGTGAATTGGAAGCTGTCGCCGCGCAAAAGGTTAGCCGTGACCAGTACGTCCATGGCCACGGTGAAGCTGGCCATGGAAAAGTGTTCGAGCAAAACGAAGTCGACCCGATAGGGCGCTTCAACGCTGGCGCTGCTGGTCTTTAACCGCAGCATGTTGCTGGTGCTGCTCTTTTTGCTGAACTGACGGGGTGTGGACACGCTGGACTCCGCTTCCTGGCTTCGCACCAAAGTGTGGCCGGTGCCCCTTGGAAAGACAATCGGCAAGGTGGCTGGCGCCAATGTGCAGGTCGTGTTCAGGCATGCGCTGGGCGTCGGCCTGGGGCAGGGAGGTTGCATGCGTGCTGGCGCCGTTCAAATCCAACGGAACCCTAGGCGTTATCGGGGAATCAATAGGGTAAGTGCCAATGGGAGGAAGCTCATGGAAATCGGAACGATTTGGTTCGTGGTGGCAATCATCTTGATTTTGCTGGAGATCTGGGCGATCTGGCACATCATGGGCAGCGATCGGCGCGCCGAGCGCAAGATGCTGTGGATTGTGTTCGTGGTGTGGGCACCGTTCCCTGGCCTGCCGATCTGGGCCTGGCGCGGGCCTCGCGCAGTCAAGGGCAAGGCTGTATTGGAAGAGAAGTGAATCGCGGGCCAGGCGCGGGGGCGTCTGGCGGCATCGCTGCTGTAATTCTACTGTCACGCTCAGGGCCGCTTTCGGCCCTTGACCTCAGGTTTGCTTGAGGTTGGATACTCGGCGTTCATTCCACAGACCGAGAGCCAATGCCATGCAGACCTCCGCCTTTGACCTGAGTAACCCTCAATCGCTGTATGACCCCAGTGGCAACGGTTACTCCCATGTGGCTGACGTGATTTCCGGGAGCAGGCTGCTGTTCATCGCGGGTCAAGGTGGGGAGCAGGCCAGTGGAACGCTGTCCCCTGATTTCGCCGTCCAGGCTCGACAGGCCATTGCCAATCTGGCGCTGGCCTTGTCCAGCAAAGGCGCGGGTCTTGAGCACGTGTGCAAGCTCACACTGCTTATCGTCGATCATAGCCAGGCACGCCTTAAGCAATGGGTGGACGCCGTAGACCGCGCCTGGGGCCAGGCTACCAAACCTACCTGCACGCTCATACCGGTTGCGCGACTGGCCCTGGACGGGATGCTAATCGAGGTGGATGCCGTAGCGGCGCTGCCCGCCTCCTCCCAAGGTAGGTAGCGCCGACGACTCGCTGTGTAGTAAATCTCTAATCAGGTTTGCGCCTTCCTGCGCGATGAGCACAGCAGTTCTCAGAGGTGACCACACCATGAGCACGACCTCTTCCCCGATCGACCGGCCGTTACTGAGCGTCTGGTTCTGGCCGGCCATGTTCAGCTTGATGGCCTTCGCCGCCAATTCGGTACTTTGCCGGCTGGCGCTCAAGGATGGCGCCGTCGACGCCATCACCTTCACCGCACTGCGCCTGGGCAGCGGCGCCTTGTGCCTGTGGTGGCTGGTGCGGCTGCGCAACCCCTGTTCAGGGGCTGCCGGCAGTTGGAGAGGCGGTCTGGCGTTGTTTTGCTACGCCTTTCTGTTCTCCATTGCCTACCTTGATTTGAGCGCGGGCGTAGGGGCATTGCTCTTGTTCGGTGCCGTTCAGCTGACCATGTTCGGCGTGGCGGCGGTGCGTGGAGAACGGATCAGCCTGCGCGCGTTGTCAGGCATGCTGATGGCTTTTTCAGGCCTGGTCGTGTTGCTGCTGCCTGACAGCCACGCACCTACACTGACGAGCGCCTTGCTGATGGTAGTCGCGGGCATGGCATGGGGTCTCTATACCTTGCTGGGCCAGGGGTCACCTCGGCCGCTGGCGGACACGGCAGGCAACTTCATTCGCAGCGTGCCCTTCCTGGCGTTGTGCACGCCGCTGATCGCTCTGGGTGCCGAGCTACGGTTCTCGATGGCCGGCGTGTTCTTCGCGGTGTGCTCTGGGATGCTGGCATCGGCGGCAGGTTATGCCGTCTGGTACAGCGTGGTGCGGCGCATCACCGCTCAACAGGCTGCCACGTTGCAACTGAGCGTCCCGGTGATCGCCGCGCTGGGTGGGGTGTGGGTGATCGGTGAGGCGCTGTCGCTACGTGCCATGGGTGCCTGCGCGATAGTGCTGGGTGGGGTGGCTATCGCTGTAACGGCTCCCCGTCTACAGGCACCGACACAGGCTTGAGGTGGCCCAATGGTCGGCAAAGCCTGAGCATGAGCAGGCTTGCCTAGAAGAAACTGCGCTGGGCCTTGAGTGTCACCACGCTCTCGCAATAGGTGTTGATCCCCGAATAAGCATCGCAGCCGCCACCGGTCAGGTTCGAGTCGCTGTAGATGAGGTTCAGGTCCAGGCCCAACCAGGGGCGCGACAGCTGCATGGACCAGTCGGAGAAACCGTTGACCTGGCTGCCGTCGCCAATTGTGAACGGGGTGCCGAGCCGATGATGTGCAAGCTTGACCGTCAGGTCGGCGTTGAGCAGGGGGACCTGCCCGAAATCGGCGTACAAGGTGCCGATCCGGTTGCTTGGATTGTCACGCAATGCCCCGCCGAAGCGGCTGCCCATGATCGAAATCCCCCCATACAGCGCATGGCTCTCTGCGCCTGCGATGTTGGGTTGGCTGTAGTGAATGACGCCGATCTCGTAACCCAAGGTACTGTCGAAGTGATGCTTGTAGCCCACGTAGTTGTCGACCCGCAGGGTGGACCCTGGCGCCACGCCCATGCTGGGTGTGTACTGCCCTACGTACCACCCGCTGGTGTGACTGAAGTCCAGGCCGCCATGAAAGGCGCCGGTAGCGGCTGGGGAAATAAGCCCCTGGGCCATGCTGCGGGTAGGGGTCGTACTGAGGGTAAAGTCGAAGTCGCCCACTTCACGTTTGATCTGCTGGGCCAGGAGCGTGGGGCTGAACAGCAGGGCCGCGCTCAGCACTAGAAGGGGCCTGGTCATGGTCGGCTTCCTGAAGGGCTTGCAGTAGAGCCTTGAAGGATACCGGGCCTGGCCCGCGGAGGAAACCTCATGGCGTGCTCAAGTACGCAATTGCCTGTCGCGACGCGCAAAAAAAAGCGCGCCCCCTGAGGAGCCCGCCTTTGACATCAAGCAGCTTCGGTGATCAGGCCACTTTCACGATCCAGCCTGCCGGCGCTTCAATGTCGCCGCTCTGAATGCCGGTCAGCTCGTTGTAGAGCTTCTGGGTAACGGGGCCGACCTTCTCAAGGTCATGGAACACATGCAGCTTGCCGTTGTACTCGATGCCGCCGATGGGGGTGATCACCGCCGCGGTACCGCAGGCACCTGCCTCGATGAAGCGATCCAGTTGGCTGATTTCCACATCCCCTTCGATGACAGTCAGGCCCAGGCGAGACTGCGCCAGCTCCATCAGGGACAAGCGAGTGATGCCGGGCAGTACCGAAGCCGACTTGGGCGTCACGAATTCGTTATTGGCCGTGATGCCGAAGAAGTTGGCCGAGCCCACTTCCTCGATCTTGGTATGGGTCAACGGGTCGAGGTAGATGGCATCGGCGAAGTTGGCCTTTTTCGCCTCATAGCCTGGCTGCAGGCTGGCCGCATAGTTGCCACCGACCTTGGCAGCGCCGGTACCTTGCGGGGCAGCCCGGTCGAAGCTGGAGATCTGGAAGTTGTGGGGCTTCATGCCGCCTTTGAAGTACGAGCCTACCGGGATGGCGAAGATGGAAAAGATGAACTCCGGCGCGGTGCGCACGCCAATGTTGTCACCCGTGCCGATGACGAATGGGCGCAGGTACAGGGCGCCTTTGCCATGGGGTGGCACGAAGCGCTCGTTGGCCTTGACGACCTGCTTGCAGGCTTCGATGAACACGTCTGTAGGCACGTGGGGCATCAGCAGGCGCGCGCAGCTGCGCTGCATGCGGGCAGCATTCTGGTCGGGGCGGAACAGGTTGATCGAGCCATCCTTGCAACGGTAGGCCTTCATGCCTTCGAAGCACTGCTGGCCGTAATGCAGGGCCGTGGAGCCTTCGCTGATATGCAGCACGTTATCTTCGGTCAGGGTGCCTTCATCCCACGCGCCATCGCGCCAGACAGACAGATAGCGTTTATCGGTCTTGATGTAGTCGAAGCCGAGCTTGTCCCAGTTAATGCTTTCGTTGCTCATGACACCCTCGTTGTCTTGCAAGTGCCCACGTTGGGGCTGCTGTTATATGCGCACACGCCACCTTAATACATCTTCGCCGGATCGGAAATGTCCTATCACTACTTGGTACCCGGCCCCGCAAGGTGCAAGTAGCTGTCGAGTCTTAGCGCATCGAGCTGCACCTGGTCGTGATACGCACTCTGTGCGAACCAGAAGATGCTCGCCGCGGCGTCCCCACAGCCTCGACAACGGTTGACCACCCGACGGCCACTGCGTAGCCTTGGCCGTTCGAGGTTCTTCGGCCAGGCCGGAGCTAAGACGGGAACGCGGTTCAAGCCGCGGCTGCCCCCGCAACTGTAGGCACCATCGATGAGTCGACACTGCCACTGCGCCAAGCGCGGGAAGGCGTCTTCTCCCAAGCCCGGTCCTGATGACCGTGCCTGGCGCAGGTGCAAGCCAGGAGACCTGCCTCGCAACGTTTTCGACTTTAAACCGGGCGGGGTGATCCGGTGGCGAACATGCCCGGCCAGTCTGGTCGACGGCACTCGTCCTGCATGCCCGCGCCATTCTGCCAAGGGCACTGCAACATGAAAACACTGGCCAAGCTCCCCGTTACCATCGTCACCGGCTTCCTGGGCTCGGGCAAGACCACCCTGTTGCGCCACATGCTCGACAATGCCCAAGGGCGACGCATCGCCGTGATCGTCAACGAATTCGGCGAACTGGGCATTGATGGCGACATCCTCAAGCAGTGCAGCATCGGTTGCACCGAAGAAGAGGCCAATGGCCGCGTGTACGAACTGGCCAACGGTTGCCTGTGCTGCACCGTTCAGGAAGAGTTCTTCCCGGTGATGCGCGAACTGGTGGCGCGCCGCGGCGACCTGGACCATATCCTGATCGAAACCAGCGGCCTGGCTCTGCCTAAGCCACTGGTTCAAGCCTTCCAGTGGCCTGAGATCCGCACCGCCTGCACCGTCGATGCGGTGATCACCGTGGTCGACAGCCCTGCCGTTGCCGCAGGCACTTTCGCCGCCTATCCGGACCAAGTCGACGCCCAGCGCAAGCTGGACCCTAACCTGGACCACGAGTCCCCTCTGCACGAGCTGTTCGCTGACCAACTGGCCAGCGCCGACCTGGTCGTGTTGAACAAAGCCGATCTGATTGACGCCGACGGCCTGGCCAAGGTACGTGCCGAGGTCGCTGAAGAGCTGCCAGCGGCCGTCAAAGTTATCGAAGCCAGCAGTGGCAAATTGCCGCTGGAGGTGTTGCTGGGCCTAGGCGCCGAGTCCGAGCAGCACATCGACGCCCGCCCGACCCACCACGATGCCCATCACGACGGCGATGACCATGACGATCATGACCATGATGCCTTCGATTCCATCTCCATCGACCTGCCCGAATCCGATGAGCGAGTGCTGATCGAGGCGCTCAACCAACTGGTGGTCGAGTACGGCATCCTGCGCGTCAAAGGTTTCGCCGCCATTGCCGGCAAGCCGATGCGCTTGCTCATCCAGGGGGTAGGCACGCGCTTTGACAAGCACTTCGACCGCGCCTGGCGTGCCGAAGAACCGCGCATCACACGCCTGGTGCTGATCGGTCAGGACCTTGACCCTGCCCAGCTCGAAGCGCGTCTGCGCCAGGCCTTGGGCGCCTGACCCATGCACCTGCTGCGGACCCAGCCCGGCGGCTTCGTGCCGGACGACAGCATCGCCGACCTCGGCCAGACCCCTGCCGAACTGGTCATCCTCTGCAGCGGTGATTCGCACCTGGCCCTGCTCGCCGACAGCGCCGAGCAACTGCCCGGCGACTTCCCAAGCCTGCGCCTGGCCAACCCCATGCAGGTGCAGAACCACGCCTCGGTCGACCTTTATGTCGATCAGGTCTTGCAGCATGCCAAGGTCATCCTGGTGTCGCTGCACGGCGGCGTGGGGTACTGGCGCTACGGCGTGGAACAGTTGGTCACGCTCGCCGCGCGCGGCGTGCACGTGATCCTGGTGCCCGGCGACGACCGTCCCGACCCGGAACTGACCGGGCTCGGGTCCGTGCAGGGTGCGCAAGCCGAGCAGGTGTGGCACTACCTGCGCCAAGGTGGCAAGGCCAACGCACTCAACCTGTTCTATTACCTTGCCAGTCAGTGGCTGGACCGTGACTACTGCTGGTCCGAGCCGCGGGCGTTGCCCCGCACCTCGGTCTACCACCCTCAGGTGGGCAGTGGGGCGCTGGAGGACTGGTTCCCACACTGGGATACCGATTATCCGGTGGCGCCAATACTGTTTTATCGCTCGCACTTGCAGGCGGCGAACACGGCCTTCATCGATGTGTTCTGCCAGCGCCTGCAGGCAGCAGGTTTGAATCCGTTGCCCATTGCGGTGGCCAGCCTGAAGGAAAGCGCCTGCCTGGAACAGGTTGAGGCATGGCTCGACATTGTCGGCGCCGAGGTGGTGCTCAATACCACCGGTTTTGCCCTGTCCAGCCCTGAGCGTCCTAACCTGCGCCCGCTAAGACGAGACATACCCGTGTTGCAGGCCATTTGTGCGCAGGACAACCAGCCGGGTTGGGAGGCCAGCGAGCAGGGCTTGGGCGCACGTGACCTGGCCATGCACATTGTGCTGCCCGAACTGGACGGGCGCATCATCACACGGCCGGTCAGCTTCAAGGACATGGCCTGGCACAGCGAGCGCAGCCAATCGGATGTGGTGTGCTACCGCGCGCACCCCGAGCGCATGGATTTTGTGGCCGAGCTGGCACGGCGCTGGGTGACCCTGGCGCGCCAGCCCAATGCGCACAAACGCGTGGCGTTGATTCTGGCCAACTATCCCACGCGCGATGGGCGCATCGGCAATGGCGTTGGCCTGGACACGCCGGCTGCGGCGCTCAATATCTTGCGTGCGCTGCGCACTGAAGGGTACCCGGTCAGCGAGCTGCCCGAGAGTGGCACCCAGCTGATCCATCACTTGCTGGGCGGTGTGACCAACGACCTGGACCACATCGATCAACGGCCGTGCGCCCAGAGCATGAGCCTGGTCGATTACCAGGCAGCATTCGATCGCCTGCCGGCCGCCAACCGCCAAGCGGTACTGGAACGCTGGGGGCCACCCGAGCAGGATCCAATGTTCCGCGAGGGCCGCCTGATGGTGGCAGGGGTGCGCATGGGGATGACCTTCGTCGGCATCCAGCCAGCACGTGGTTATCAGCTAGACCCCAGCGCCGTTTATCACGACCCGGACCTGGTGCCACCCCATGGGTACCTGGCGTTCTATTTCTGGCTACGGCATGGGTATGCCGCCGATGCCGTCATCCATGTCGGCAAGCACGGCAACCTGGAATGGCTGCCGGGCAAGGGGGTAGGGCTGTCTGATACATGCTGGCCGGATGCGCTGCTCGGCCCGCTGCCCAACATCTATCCGTTCATCGTCAACGATCCGGGTGAGGGCGCGCAGGCCAAGCGGCGCACGCAAGCGGTGATCATCGATCACCTGATGCCGCCGCTGACCCGCGCCGAGACCTATGGCCCGCTGCGCCACCTGGAGCAATTGGCCGATGAATTCTACGAAGCACAACTGCTCGACCCGCGTCGCGCCCGGGAGCTGCAACGCGACATCCTCGAACTGGTCAGGACCCATCACATCGACCGGGAATTGCAGCTCGAAGGGCAGCTTGACGATGCAACCGTCTGGTTGCCACGCCTGGACACCTACCTGTGCGACCTCAAGGAATCGCAGATCCGCGATGGTTTGCATGTATTCGGCCAGTCGCCCGAGGGCCGATTGCGCCTGGATACGCTGCTGGCACTGCTGCGTGTCGAGCGTGGCGATGGCCGTGGCGGCAATGCGAGTGTGTTGCGCGCCCTGGCCAAGGCACTGGTCCCAGGCTTCGATCCGCTCGACTGCGACCTTGGGCAACCCTGGGAAGGCCCACGGCCTCTGCTACTGATGAACATCAGCGACCAGGCCTGGCGCACGGCCGGCGATACGCGCGAGCGCCTCGAACTGCTGGCATTGCAGGTTATCGAAGGTGCGCTCGACGGCTCGCTGCCAGCGTTGGAGGTGGAACTTGGAGCGCCCGTCCAGGCCGTTGTCGATCATCTGCTCGCTACAGTGGCGCCGAGCCTGGACGCCTGCGGCGCCGCCGAGATGAATGGGTTGCTTGCAGCGCTAGCTGGGCGCTTCGTGCCGGCCGGTCCTAGCGGCGCACCCAGCCGCGGGCGGCTTGACGTGCTGCCCACAGGCCGCAATTTCTACACCGTCGACGTGCGTAACTTGCCGACCACGACAGCGTGGCGGCTAGGCTTTACGTCGGCCAACCTGATACTCGAACGTCATTTGCAAGATCATGGTGACCACTTGCGTCAGCTCGGGCTGTCGGTGTGGGGAACCGCGACCATGCGTACCGGTGGGGACGACATTGCCCAGGCCATGGCGCTGATGGGCGTGCGCCCAGTGTGGGCCACCGGCAGCCAGCGGGTCGACGATTTCGAGATACTGCCACTCAGCCTGCTGGATCGTCCGCGGGTGGACGTGACGCTGCGGGTGTCGGGTTTCTTCCGGGACGCCTTTGGCAGCCTGATCCGCCTGTTCGATGCTGCCGTCCAGGCCGTGGCCGGACTTGATGAGCCCGATGATCTTAATCCGTTGGCTGCGCGCGTGCGCGGTGAGCGTCTGGCCTTGCAGCAGCAGGGCCTAGACGCTGAGCAGGCGGCTCGACAGGCCGGTTGGCGCGTCTTCGGCGCCAAGCCCGGTGCCTATGGGGCTGGCATCCAGAATGCGATTGATGGGCGGCTGTGGCAGACCCGTGAAGACCTGGCCGAGGTCTACCTGAACCATGGTAGCTATGCCTATGGCGCCCAGGACGAGGGGACGCCGGCCAGGGCGCAGTTCGTCGAGCGCCTGAGCAAGGTGCAGGCAGTGCTGCAAAATCAGGACAACCACGAACACGACGTGCTGGATTCCAACGATTACTACCAGTTCCAGGGCGGCATGCTGGCGGCCACCGAAACGCTGGCCGGCGCGTCCGTGGCCAGTTACCACGGAGACCACAGCCAGGTGGACCGACCGCGCATCCGTACATTGAAGGAAGAACTCAACCGCGTGATCCGCGCGCGCGCGCTGAACCCCAAGTGGATCGATGGCGTCAAACGCCACGGCTACAAAGGGGCGTTCGAGATGGCGGCGACGGTCGACAACCTGTTCGCCTTCGACGCCACGACGCACCTGATCGACGATCACCATTACCAGTCGCTGGCCGATGCCTACGTGCTGGACCCGGCGACCCGCGACTTCATGCGCGAGCACAACCCGCAGGCGCTGCGCGACCTCACCGAGCGGCTGATCGAGGCGCAGCAACGCGGCCTCTGGCAGTCCCCCGGCGAGTACCGCGATGCCCTGGAAGAACAGCTGCTCGATGGCGAGGAACAGGCTTGAAATGAACGACGCTGCACAATTTCCCCTGGCCGCCGTAGTGGGCGCCGACGATTTGAAGTTGGCCCTGTGCCTGACGGCCATCGATCCCAGGATCGGCGGGGTGCTCATCGAAGGCCCGCGTGGCATGGCCAAGAGCACCCTGGCCCGCGGCCTGGCTGACCTGCTGGGCGATGGGCCTTTCGTGACCTTGCCGCTGGGCGCCAGTGAAGAGCGCGTGGTGGGCACACTCGATTTGGATGCCGCACTCGGGCAGGGCAAGGCGCAGTTCTCCCCCGGCGTGCTGGCCCAGGCCAATGGTGGCGTGCTCTATGTCGATGAAGTCAACCTGCTGCCGGACACCTTGGTCGACCTGTTGCTCGATGTCGCCGCCAGTGGTACCAACCGCATCGAACGCGACGGCATTTCCCATCGTCACGATGCCCGCTTCGTCTTGATCGGGACCATGAACCCCGAGGAAGGCGAGTTGCGCCCTCAGCTACTCGATCGCTTCGGTCTGAATGTGGCGCTCGACGGTCTACCCGCGCCTGATGCACGGCAACAGATCATCCGGCGCCGGCTGGCCTTCGACCATGACCCCCTGGCGTTTTGTGCCCAGTGGGCACCGGCCCAGGAGGCCTTGCGTAAGCGCTGTCAGGCAGCGCGCCAGGCGCTGGACGACATTGCACTGGATGACCGGACCTTGGCCAGCATCACCGAACGCTGCTTCGCCGCTGGAGTCGATGGGCTGCGGGCCGATCTGGTGTGGCTGCGCGCGGCCCGCGCCCACTGCGCATGGCGCGGGGCGGCGGCCATCGAGGCGGCAGATATCGATGCGGTGGAAGATTTTGCCTTGCGCCATCGCAGGCAATCGCCCGCCCAGGCTACTGCGCCCGCAGCGCCCGAGCAGCCGCAGTCACAGACCGGCAACAGCTCGGCCGAGAAGGGCGGGCAGGGGGACTGGGGGGCTTTGGCCCCGCAGCCTGTGGCAAGCGGGCCAAGGCGTGAGGTGCCGAACTGGGCAAAAAAGCCCTGAGCATCCGTCAGCCGGCCAAGACGACGGGTGCGCGAGCAGGCAAGGGCGCGCGCGCAGGTGCAAGCCGCGGTCGAGCCCAGGCGGCCAGTGCTGGCCGGGTCGCCTGGTTACAAAGCCTATTGAAGGGCCGGCCCAGGCACCGCGACGATTTGTGCTGGCACAACCGCAGGGGCACACCGGCCCAGCTATGGCTGATCATCGTCGATGCCTCCGCTTCGACACGTCGTCATCAGGCGCTCGCGCACACCAAAGGACTATTGGCCACGTTATTCGACCATGCCTACCGCCAGCGGGCACGGCTGGCTTTATTGACGGCAAGTGGGAGTGCCCCACAATGGCAGCGCCATGGACTCAAAGCTTCGGCGGCGCTGCAACCCTGGCTGCAGGCGCTGGGCGCGGGAGGCGGCACGCCGTTGCTGCCGGCGCTGGAGCAAGCAAGGCAGTGGCTGGGCGCTCGGCGCAAGGCCCATCCTAACGAGGAAGTACGCTGCCTGGTGTTCACCGACGGCCGCCTGCAGCAATGGGGTACCGTCGAGCCCTTGCCGTGCTGCACATTGCTGGTGGACATGGAACTGACACCGGTCCGCCTGGGCCGTGCTCGCCTTCTGGCACAGCAATTGGCAGCGGACTATCAACACCTGCTAAGTTTCGAAGCGGTGAAGTAACAGCGGTGTGGTGCGGCAACAAGTCGCACGCAAGAAGGGTAAACAGGGACGGCTGGAAGTGCATGTGCGTGGCAGAGCACGCACATGTCGAAGCTGTTCATTTACTTGGGCATCGACCAAGGCTGCAGGTGGTAGCCTTTTTCACAAAGTTCAGCGCGTACTTCTTCGATCAGGTTAAGCCACTGGGCTTTGTCAGAATAAGTTTGCGAGGTTACCTGCTTGCTGCCGATGCGGGCGCTGGTACGGTCGATGACCGCCAGGCTCAGGTCGCCAGTGCCGTTGGGGGCGTCCCAGGCCACGCAGTGGAAGGGTTCGAAGGCGTGGTCGGCGATCAGCAGTGCTTCGTTGACACGGAGCGGGGCATTCATGGTTCGGTCTCTCTGTGGTCCCAAACATTCAAGTGACGTCCGCGTTGCTTCAAGGTCGCCTCATGTATCGCGAAATGCAGCGCGGGGTTATGTGTACTGATGCTCGACAACCGGCATCGAGTCACATGGGTACAGCAAAATAATCAACGATTATTCATTTTTCGTTCTAACGCGCCCCATGTGAGGACGTTACCCATCGAAAATTCCCCCGCCAAGTTACGAAAAGCCGTATTGGCAGACAAACGGTCATAGGCACCGTCAACTTCATTGCTACTGTTATTCGGGCGCCACAACTTACTGTTTTACTTCAAGAAACCAATACTTGGCGCCAAGGATCGGTCATGCAACAAACCGCAGTGCAACGCCGCCTGCTCATCGTCGATCCTTGTGACGATTGCCAGCGCCTGACGCCTGGCTTGCTAGAGGCTGGGTGGGATGTCGACAGCTGCACCTTGGCGCAGGCATTGGAACATCGCTGCGATGTAGGCGTATTGCGCCTGGATGAGGCGCATCTCAAACACCCGGACGTGGTCAAGGACATGATCAAGCGCAGCAACACCGAGTGGATCGCGGTACTGAGCGCCGAACAACTGCGCTCCCCGGCCTTCGGGGATTTCGTCTGTGAATGGTTTTTTGATTTCCATACCTTGCCCTTCGATGAGTCGCGGGTACAGGTCACCCTGGGCCGGGCCTTTGGCATGGCGCGGCTGCGTGGCAAGGGCACGGTCAAGGCGCTCGACACCCAAGACGAGTTGCTGGGCGAGAGCCGGCCGATTCGAGAGTTGCGCAAACTGCTGGGTAAGCTGGCACCGACCGAGTCGCCTGTGCTGATCCGCGGCGAAAGCGGCACGGGGAAGGAGCTGGTGGCGCGTACGCTACACCGCCAATCGCAGCGTAGTGGCCAGCCGTTCGTGGCGATCAACTGCGGGGCCATCCCCGAGCACTTGATTCAGTCCGAACTGTTCGGGCACGAAAAGGGCGCATTTACAGGTGCCCATCAACGCAAGATCGGGCGCATCGAAGCGGCTAACGGCGGCACGCTGTTTCTCGATGAAATAGGCGACCTGCCGCTGGAGTTGCAGGCCAACCTGCTGCGCTTTCTCCAGGAAAAGCACATTGAGCGGGTGGGGGGCAGTCAGCCAGTACCGGTGGATGTGCGGGTGTTAGCCGCCACCCACGTGGATTTGGAGAGGGCCATCGAGCAGGGCCGCTTCCGGGAAGACCTGTACTACCGCCTGAACGTGCTGCAGGTGGTGACCGCTCCGTTACGCGACCGCCATGGCGATTTGCCGATGCTGGCCAACCATTTTGCCCATTTCTACAGCCTGGAAACCGGCAGGCGGCCTCGCTCCTTCAGTGAGCATGCGCTAACGGCAATGGGGCAGCACGATTGGCCCGGTAACGTGCGTGAATTGGCCAACCGGGTGCGCCGCGGGCTGGTGCTTGCCGAAGGGCGTCAGATCGAGGCCAAGGACCTGGGTTTGCAGCCATTTGCGCAACAGCCGCCGCTGGGCACCCTGGAAGAGTACAAGCACAAGGCCGAGCGCCAGGCGTTGTGCGATGTGCTGGACCGTCACAGCGACAACCTTAGCGTTGCAGCCAAGGTGCTGGGCATCTCACGGCCGACCTTCTACCGTTTGTTGCACAAGCACCAGATTCGCTGAAGGCGCAGGCGGCGTACGACGCGCCTCAGTGAGGCGCGCGGACGATGGTCTTGAGCAGATCTTCCGGGCTGATGTGGCCGACGACCTGGGCCACGGCGCTGCCAGGGGTCGGCAAGTCGATGATGTGGTTCTTCATCTTGCCGATCACATGCATCTCGCAGGGTTTACAGTCGAACTTCAGGGTCAGTACTTCATCCCCTTGAACCAGCTGCATCGGCGCCACCTTGGTGCGCACTCCGGTCACCCCTTTGGCCTGTTTGGGGCACAGGTTGAAGGAGAAGCGTAGGCAGTGCTTGGTGATCATCACCGGCACCTCACCATGCTCCTCATGGGCTTCATACGCCGCGTCGATCAACTGCACCCCATGGCGGTGATAGAAATCCCGGGCTTTCTGGTTGTAGACGTTGGCCAGGAACGACAGGTGCGACTCGGGATACACCGGCGGCGGCGAGGTTTCCGGCTTGCGCCGGCCATGGGGGTGCGCCTGGATGCGTTGCTCGGTCAGCGTCTCGATGGCCTGCCGGCGCAGGGCCTTGAGCTGCGAGTTGGGAATGAAGAACGCCTGGGGGGCATCCAACTCGATGCTGTCGGCGTGGTAGAGCGTGGTGCCGAGTTGGCCAAGCAGATCATGCAGCTGGTCCAGTGCTTGCTCTGGCTTGTTCGCCGGGCCGAATGGGCCATCCAGGGCGACTTGCACATGCACGCCTTCCTCGCTGGTCACGTTCAGGGTCAAGCGCTCCTCGCGTAATACCGCCTGCCAACGTACGCCGATGCGGCGCTCGGCCGAGGTCCGTTGCAGGGCCTGCTGCCAGTTGTGGTCCAGATTGCGCGAAAGCGGATGGTTTGGCCTTAGCTTGTGCAGCCCGGCAGGCATCTCGTTCGGTTCCACCCGGTAGCGCCAGCGTTTTTGGCCATCTTCTTCGAACTCGCCGCGTGCCTCGGCGATGTTGGCCCTGAACCCCACCACTTCGCGCTTGATCAGCACATTGAGGCCATCGCCGTTGGTCAAGGGTACGTCGGTGACGACCTGCAGGTCGCGCTTGCCC
The DNA here is from genome assembly GCF_002420785.1 of Pseudomonas sp. UBA5666. Lineage (NCBI taxonomy): Bacteria > Pseudomonadati > Pseudomonadota > Gammaproteobacteria > Pseudomonadales > Pseudomonadaceae > Pseudomonas > Pseudomonas sp. UBA5666. Next base: position 36,478 of record NZ_DIIQ01000042.1, read on the forward strand.
ACTTTTTCCACCACACCCACCGGCAGGCCGGTGAACGTAGGGGAGTCGAAGGCGCCGATATCGACCTTGCGGTCAGTCACGAAGTAGTCGGTGCTGCCGCGGTGGAAGGTTTTGTCCGGATCCGGTACGAAGAAGTGCGCGGTACGGCCGCTGGAAGCGCGAGCCAGGGCAGGGCGGTCTTCCAGGATGGCGTCGAGCTCCTTGCGGTAATGGGCCGTGATGTTCTTCACATAGCCCATGTCCTTGTAGCGCCCCTCGATCTTGAACGAGCGCACGCCGGCATCGACCAGGTCGCGCAGGTTGGCGGTCTGGTTGTTGTCCTTCATCGACAGCAGGTGCTTTTCGAACGCCACCACCCGACCTTGGTCGTCCTTGAGCGTGTAGGGCAGTCGGCACGCCTGGGAGCAGTCGCCCCGGTTGGCGCTGCGACCGGTCTGGGCGTGGGAGATGTTGCATTGCCCGGAGAATGCCACGCACAGTGCACCATGGATGAAGAACTCGATGGCGGCGTCGGTTTCGGCGGCGATCGCACGGATTTGCTGCAAGTTCAGCTCGCGTGCAAGTACCAGCTGAGAAAAGCCGGCCTGGTCGAGAAACTTGGCCCGCTCCAGGGTACGAATGTCGGTCTGGGTACTGGCATGCAGCTCGATGGGTGGAATGTCGAGCTCCATGACCCCCAGGTCCTGCACGATCAGCGCATCGACGCCGGCGTCGTACAGCTGGTGAATCAGCGCGCGCGCCGGCTCCAGCTCGTTGTCATGCAAGATGGTATTGATGGTGGTGAACACGCGCGCATGGTAGCGATGGGCGAATTCGACCAACTCGGCGATATCGCCCACCTCGTTGCAGGCGTTATGACGGGCGCCAAAGCTAGGGCCGCCGATATAGATGGCATCGGCGCCATGCAGGATGGCCTCGCGGGCGATGGCCACGTCGCGGGCAGGGCTGAGCAGTTCCAGGTGATGCTTGGGAAGGGACATGTCGTTATGGTTTCGGCTGTCACGGTATAGCCGGGCATTGTACCGACGATTCGGCCGGGCGACACCATCGGGCTGCGCTGGTCGGATGAATGCCTCTTGTCAGGCTGCGCCTGTGTTTCAACGACCTGGTATTTATGGCAGTTGCCTACAGTAGGCTCTCTGGACAGAGTAGGGCTGACAAGTCCATTGATGCAGGGAGGTGTATAACATGCTCAGGCCGGCATCCGCTTCAGGGCGTTGTCGCTTAACCCTTGTCACGCCTACGGCCTATACCCCGTATGGCTATAGCGCCATCGCACGCCTTTCCCAAACGGGTTACGTTGGGGCGGTACAGGAGGGGCTGCGGGGCTGTTATGGGTTTGGCCAGGGCTATAGATACCTCAACAGTGTCATGATGAGATTTGAAACACCCGATTCGTTGAGTCCGTTCGACCAGGGCGGCCTCAACGCCTATGCGTATTGCGCAGGCGATCCAGTCAATCACGTCGACCCAACTGGACACCTATTGGAAAGATTGAAGTTTTGGAAGCGGCCCAGATCTGCTCCCATGACGCCGTTAAAGCCGGAGATCGATTTTGGATTGGCGCAGGCCAGAGCACAACTCAAGCACACGCTCGGTATTTTACTGCGCCCAGAGAAAAGCAATGATTTGCGCAGTAATTTCATGGCTACATTGCGCGATAAACGCTTTAGAGAGCCCGCAGCGCAAGCGCTTGGTACCGACTGGCTCAATCGTCTTGAATCCAATCAGAAGGTTTGGGAATTTTTTGCTTCCGGAGAGTACCTGGACAGGCACTTCACCCGAATTCTGAAGCCTGATGCTGCCATCATCACCCGCTACATTGCAACAGAAGCTACCCTTGCGGCCTCTGGAATCGGACCAGAATCTTTTGCCAAACAGCTGAAATCTTTTCGAGTCGCTTCAATGGCACAGCTCGACCGTTCCGTTTTGCTTGAACTCAAAAAAATCAGACAGCAGCTTTAGCTCATGGTCCTGCACTGATTCTATCGGCCCAGACAAGGGCCGGCGGCGGCGTGGCATGGCTACCCTAGGGCGAGGGTTGAGCACGACCACTGCGAGCCGCCGCCAACGTGCGGCATTGAGACACCTGCCAGCAGGCGGCTAAGCGTCACTTCTTGGCCGCCATTGCCGTTACTTCCACGCGCATGCCCTCGAACGCGAGCGCCGCCACGCCTACGGCAGCGCGCACCGGCCAGGGTTTAGTGAAGAAACGTTGATAGACCCGGTTGAAGGCGGCGCGGTCGGCCATATCGGTCAGGTAGATGGTCAGGTGCAGCACCCGGTCCATGCCGCTGCCGGCTTTCTCCAGGGCATCCTTCAAAGCCTGCAACGTGCATTCGCTCTGCTCGACGATATCTCCCAACGCCAGGCTACCGTCAGGGTGTACCGGGACTTGAGTGGTCACCAGCATCCCGTTGTATTCGGCGACATCGGAGGAAATGGATTCTGGGTCGCTGTCCGGGGTGTAGACGATATCTGCATGTGCCATGAGGTCTGCCTTGCGGGGTAGAAAAGCCTCAAGCCTACGCGAGCGGCCTGCGCCGGTCGAGAGGCCGGTTTTTTGCAAAGCGCGGCATTCGCGGTCAGAATCGCCGCCATTGCAGAGAGGCTTACCGTGAACGAACACACCTTGTCCATGCGCCTGGAGCGCGTGGCCACCCATGTGCCTGAAGGCGCTCGTCTGGCTGATATTGGCTCTGATCATGGCTACCTGCCCGTGGCGTTGATGCTTCGCGAGCGCATTGAGTACGCAGTGGCCGGGGAGGTCGCCAACACCCCCTTCGCGGCCGCTCAACGCAATGTGCGCAAGCAGGGGCTGGAGCGGCGCATTGCCGTGCGCTTAGCCGATGGGCTGACAGTCATCGCGCCTGATGACCGCATCACGGTCGTCAGCCTGTGCGGCATGGGCGGCGAAACCATCTGCGAGATTCTCGAAGCGGGCAGGGCACACCTGGCGGGTGTCGAGCGCCTGGTACTGCAACCCAATGGCGCCGAGCCGCAGGTGCGTCAGTGGCTGATGAGCAATGGCTACCGTATCGTCGCCGAAGATGTTCTGCGCGAGCATCGCTTCGACTACGAAATCATCGTGGCCGAACCCGGTTATGTGGCCTACAACCCTCAGCAGTTGTATTTCGGCCCCCTGTTGATGCAGGACCATGGCCAGGCATTTCACGTAAAGTGGCAACGCATGCTTGGGCAAAAGAAGCAGACCCTTGCCAACTTCGCCCAGGCCCGCGTTGCCGTACCGCCGGCCAAGGTCGCAGACTTCGAACAACAGGTGGACTGGATCACCCGGCTGCTGGCCGAACGCCCCCACACCGAGGACTAGCCTTCATGGACATGTTGCAGGCCATGCGTACCTTCGTGCGGGTGGTGGAGTGCGGTAGCTTTGCCGCGGCGGCCAACGCGCTGGACATCTCCGCTGCTCAAGTCTCGCGCATCGTGGCGGAGCTGGAGAATCAGCTGCAAACCCGATTGCTGCACCGCACCACCCGACGCTTGCGCATGAGCGAGGCCGGGGAGCGGTTTCTTGAGCGCGCACGGCAGATACTGCTATTGACCGACGAGGCAGTGGGAGAGGCGCGGGGTGCTCACCTCACGCCCCGTGGCCGGCTACGCGTGCATTGTCCGCATGGGCTTGGATTGCTGTTGATGCCGTTGGTGGCGGGCTACAACGCGCTTTGTCCCGACGTGGTCATCGAGCTTACGCTTTCCCAGCGCAACCCTGACCCGCTCGCTGAAGGGCACGATGTGGTCATCACCGTGGACCAGGCATTGCCGGACTCACAGTTGATTGCCGTCCCCTTGGGCACGATTTTCAGTATTGCCTGTGCCGCTCCCGGCTACCTGGATGAAAAAGGCGTTCCTGCCCGCCCGGACGATCTACACCAGCATCGCTGCCTGCGCATGGCCTACCCGTTGTACGAGGGTGACTGGGTGTTTCCGCAGGCAGGTGGGGATTGCGTCATTGCACCGCAGGACAGCTTCATGACCAACGTGGCGGACGCCATGCTGGTCGCCAGCGAGCTGGGCATGGGTATTGGTCTGCTGCCGTTCTACACCGCCAGCCAAGCCATGGAGCAAGGGCGCCTGTACCGGGTGCTGGCCGACTACAGGCTGCGGGAAAACGCCTTGTATGCGATTTATCCCTCGCGGCATTACCTGGACGCCAAGGTCCGAACCTGGATCGACTACCTCAAGGAGCGACTGCCGCCCATTTTCGCCGCCCACGCCCGCCTGGTCGAAGACCCCCGTTATTGCCGCTGACGGCAGCGGGGCACAAGCTCACGCCGCTGCAGGCCAGGTAGGCCGGGCCTTACAGCGCGTAGTGTTTCAGCTCACGTGCGATCAACATCCGCTGGATTTCGCTCGACCCTTCATAGATCTGGGTGATTCGCGCATCACGGTAGTGTCGCTCGACGGGATAATCCTCAAGGTAGCCGTAGCCACCGTGGACCTGGATGGCCATCGAACACACCCGCTCAGCCATTTCCGAGGCAAACAGCTTGGCCTGTGACGCCTCGGACAGGCAGGGCCTGCCGGCGCTGCGCAGGCGCGCGGCATGCAGGATCAGCAAGCGAGCCGCATTGATCTGCACCTGCATGTCAGCCAACAAGTTCGCAATGCTCTGGTGTTCGTGGATCGGCTTGCCGAACTGGACACGTTCCCGGGCATAGCCCAGCGCCGCTTCGAAGGCAGCCCGGGCGATGCCCAGAGCCTGGGCGGCGATGCCGATTCGGCCGCCTTCGAGATTGGACAAAGCGATTGCCAGGCCTTTACCGCGCTCGCCCAGCAAGTTGCCAGCCGGGATACGGCATTGGTCGAGTGTGACGGCGCAGGTATCGGACGCGCGAATCCCCATTTTGTGTTCGGTACGATCGACCTTGAAGCCGGGGTTGTCTGTCGGTACCAGAAACGCCGACAGCCCTTTCTTGCCAAGGTCAGGATCGGTCACGGCGAACACGACGGCCAGCCCGGCGCGACGGGCATTGCTGACGAACTGCTTGCTGCCGTTGATCACCCACTGCCCGTCGATCAACTCGGCGCGGGTGCGCAGGTTATGGGCCTCGGATCCTGCCTGGGGCTCGGTCAGGCAGAAGCAGCCAATCACCTCGCCACTGGCCAGCCGCGGCAGCCAGTGCTGCTGCTGTTCGGGGCTACCGTAGGCCAGCAACGGGCCGCACCCCACCGAGTTGTGGATGCTCATCAAGGCCCCGGTGGCGCCACACCCGACTGAAATCTCTTCCACCGCCAGCGCATAGGCCACGTAGTCGGTATAGCTGCCGCCGAAGTCTTCGGGGACCACCATGCCCAGCAAGCCCAGCTCACCCATGCTGCGCACGACGGCGTTATCGATCCAGCCGGCCTTTTCCCACGCCTGGGCATGGGGGGCGATCTCGCCGCGGGCGAAGTCGCGGGCCATGTCACGGATCATGATCTGTTCTTCGCTCAGTTCCACGTCTTGCATCTGCTTGCTCCTGGGCTCACAGGCCTTCGAAGAATTGGTCGACCCGCTGGCGGTCCAGCCCCTGCAATGTAGGGGGGTTCCAGCGCGGCTGCTTGTCCTTGTCGATGATCAGGGCGCGCACCCCCTCGATGATGTCGCCGTGCTGGAACCACTGGCGATCCAGGTGCAACTCCATGGCGAAGCACTCTTCCAGGCTCAACTGTCGGCCGCGTCGTAACATCTGCAACGTCACGGCCATGGCCAGTGGGGATCGGGTTTCCAACAGCTCTGCAGTGGCAACGGCCCAGGCATGGCTGTCGCCGATGCTGACGGCACGCAACTGCTCGACGATGGCTGCCATATCGGGCAGGGCGAAGAAGTGATCGATCGCTGGGCGCAGCGCAGCCAGTGGTGGCGCTTCCAGCGCCTGTGTGCCCAGGCGCGCCAGCAGGTTCTGCAAATCCTTGAGCGGATTGTCATTGAGGGATAACTGGTCCAGCTCGCGATCAAGGGTTTCGATCTTGTCGCTCGTCACATACCAGTTGGCCAGGCCGCAATACAGGGCATCGGCCGCCTGGACCTGTGTGCCGGTGACGCCGAGGTAGGTCCCCAGCTCGCCCGGCAGGCGGGACAGGAAGTAGCTGCCCCCCACGTCGGGGAAATAGCCGATGCCCACCTCTGGCATGCCCAAGCGGCTGCGCTCGGTGACCACCCGCAGCTCGCAGCCCTGCGCCAAGCCCATGCCCCCGCCGAGGGTAAAGCCGTCCATGAGCACCAGGATAGGCTTGCGGTAGCGGTGTATCAGCAAGTCCAGGGCATACTCTTCGGCGAAGAAAACCGCGTGCAGGTCGTCACCGGCTTTGTAGCTGTCATGCAGCGAGCGGATGTCACCACCGGCGCAGAAGCCCTTCGGCCCTTCGCCGCGCAGTACGACGGCGCGGATGTTCGGATCACCGGCCCACGCGTCCAGGTGCTTGCGCAAGCTGCGCACCATGTCCAAGGTCAGGGCGTTCAACCCAGCGGGGCGGTTGAGACGCAGGTGGCCGATCTGGTTGCGAACCTCGCTCAGAATGTGTTCGGTAACCGGCGTCTGAATAAGCGCTGTCATTGCGGTCTCCCTGCTTGTTATTGATTTTCCATGTGAAATCTGGAGTTCGCTGGAGGATCGCTGGATCCTGGCATGCGAATTTGCCTAGTACAATCGACAATTGTGCAGGGGCATCGTGCATTTTTGCGCCGATGCCCGTTGCGTTGCCAGTCAGCGTGAATGGGAACTGCACGCTGATGGGTCACAGGCGTTCACTGTAGCGCGAACCAGGCGCCAGTAGGCGTTATCGACGCCCTGCTAAGACACTTACAAGTGTTTCAAGCGGGGCTTTTGGCTTGAAAGCACCGTGGGAGAGGGTTAGTCTTCGCGGGCTGCTGTCAATCCAGCAGTCGGGTTTGGTCACCCGCAATCATCAAGGCGCATCAGCGCCGCTCAGCGAATCAGTCGGCGTTTTTTTGTGCCCGGCTGTCTCGTGTCATGGCGGCTGTGCGTGGGGCGCCTCCGTGCGCGCCGGTTTCCTTGATTCCCGGTTGACCAACCCGCGTACAGTCGCCACCCATTCGTTTGGTCACGTTGCGTGGCGGCTCCTGATGAATCAAGGAGAACACGAAGACGGCGGGGTGCGTCCAAGCCGTCGCGCTGGCAATTGCACGGCTGCGCCGCTGAGCGTCAGCGAGTTCCCAGGGTTACCGCTTAAAGAGCGCCCTTGCCGGGGCGCCCAGCAGCCTCACCCGCTACCGTAGCCGCGAACCAGGCGCCAGGGGGCTTAATCGGCACCCTGCTAAGCCTCTTACAAGTGTTTCAAGCGGGGCTTTTGGCTTGAAAGCACCGTGGGAGAGGGTTAGTCTTCGCGGGCTGCTGTCAATCCAGCAGTCGGGTTTGGTAGCCCGAATTGATCAAGGCGCACAAAGCGCCCGCTTTCGCTATGGTTGGCGCATTTTTTGTGCTCGGTTGTAGCGTTTTATGGCGGCTGTGCGTAGGGCGCCTCTGTGCGCGCCGGTTTCCTTGATTCCCGGTCTACCAACCTGCGCATAGCCGTCACCATTTCGTTTGGTAGCGATTGATGGCGGCTCCTGATGAATCAAGGAGCACACCATGACAAAAGGGTTACCTGATCCTCCTGCCAGTCTCACAACCGCGCCCACATCCTTCTCTACCTGCGAAAGCAGCCATCCGCCTTTGTTTTCGGTACGTCCGGGCGTCGATCTCGAAGACGCGCTGGTGCACTTGTCCACGCTGTTGCGTGGCGCCTATGCCGCTAATCTGAAGGCCATGGAGTTGGCCAATGGGACCTGTTTCGACCTGTTGCTGGGCAATGACCATGGACTGGAATCGGCGACCGCAGTGGTGGAGGCTTTGTTGAATGGGTTGGAGGCTCGGCGGCTGGTAGCCGACCGCTAGTCGGAGATGGCGGGGTGCGCCTAGGCAGTGGCGGAGTCAACTGCCTGGCTCCGCCCTGGGTGGTTAGCGAACTCCCAGGCTCAACGCGGTATCGCCGGGTCTGCGCTGCGAAGCTAGATTCCTAAGGCCCTGGCGCGCCTTTAGTATCGAAAAAAATCGACAGCCCCCTTGTCAGCCCTCAAGCCACTGCGGGCTGTTGAAATTATTCAGCCGGCAATCCTCTTCAGCGCAATCAACCGCCGCCACGGGCGCGCCGAGCAAGGCTCTCTGCAAACTGCGCTCCCCAGCATTCCAGGCCTGTTCAAGCAGCGGCAGGATGGCGCGGGGCAGCACGCTGAACATCGGTTGCCAATACCCACCCTGGCGGACCATCGCGGCACTGTTCGCCGCCAAGGCGGCGCGCCGCAGGTCGTTGACCAGCACCTGATCGACCCGCGGCGCATCACAGGCGAGCACCACCACCCAGTCGTGCCGCGCTACCGCCAACCCGGCAAGCACGCCAGCCAGTGGGCCAGGGAAGCCGGCCTCGGCATCACACACGCAGTGCTCGGCGTACCGCTGGTATATCTGCTGATTGCGATTGCACGAAACGATCAGGTCATCACTGAGGCCCCGAACCACCGCATGCACGTGGGCAATCAGAGGGCGGCCTTGCCAGTCGATCAGCCCTTTATCGCGCCCGCCCATGCGTTGGCCACGGCCGCCGGCGAGCATGAGGACAGAGCAAAGGGGCAGGGTAGCAGGCATGAAAAAGGGTTCCTGGCAGTCAGTGCCAGAAACCCTCCCATTTCACGTTCCGCTTGTCCAGTCAGTGACTGCGCGGGGCTGGCTCGTCGCCAGGTTCCTGTGGCCGCCGGCGCCGGGACAAACGCATCACCACGACGAAGAATACCGGCACGAACACCACCGCCAGCGTGGCGCTCAACATGCCGCCAATGACCCCTGTACCGATGGCCTGCTGGCTTGCCGAACTGGCACCGGTGGCGATGGCCAGTGGCACCACCCCAAGGATGAACGCCAGGGACGTCATCACGATGGGCCGCAGGCGCGTGCGGGCAGCCTCGATGGCAGCCTGGGTGGCATCCATGCCCTGGTCCATCAGGCTTTTGGCAAACTCGATGATCAGAATGGCATTCTTTGCCGACAGCCCGATCAAGGTGATCAGCCCGACCTTGAAGAACACGTCGTTGGGCATGCCACGCAGCGTGACTGCCAGGACCGCGCCCAGAATCCCCAGGGGTACCACCAGCAGCACCGCCGTGGGGATCGACCAGCTTTCATACAACGCCGCCAGGCAGAGGAACACCACCAGCAGCGACAGGGCCATCAGCACCGGCGCTTGACTGCCCGAGAGCCTTTCCTGCAGCGACAACCCAGTCCATTCCAGCCCAACACCAGCCGGCAGCTGCGCCACGATTCGCTCGATCTCGGCCATGGCTTGCCCCGAGCTTTGCCCGGCCGTCGGCTCACCAGAAATGGACACCGCCGGGTAACCGTTGTAGCGCGTCAACTGGACCGGGCCGCTAACCCATCTGGGCTGGACGAAGGCGCCAAGCGGCACCATCTTGCCGGCGCTGTTGCGCACATGAATCTTCAGCAAGTCCTCCACCTGGCTGCGCTGATCGCCCTCGGCCTGCACCACCACCCGCTGCATGCGGCCCTGGTTGGGAAAGTCATTGACGTAGCTCGAACCCACCGCCACGTCCAGCACTGAGCCGATATCGGCGAACGAGACGCCCAACGCATTGGCCTGACGGCGATCGATCTCCAGCTCCACTTGTGGGCTTTCGGCCAACGATGCCTCGCGCACGTTTGTCAGTACCGCGCTCTTGCTCGCCTTGGCCAGCAGTTCATCACGGGCAGCCATGAGTTGGGCGTGACCAAGCCCGCCCCGGTCCTGCAGGCGGAATTCGAAGCCAGTGGACTCGCCAAGCCCGTCAATCGGTGGTGGCAGTACGGCGAAGGCGATGGCGTCCTTGAGTTGCGTGAATGCCATGTTCGCGCGATCGGCAATGGACTGGGCACTGTCCTCAGCGTCACGCTCGGACCAGTCCTTGAGGGTCGTGAAGGCCAGCGCCGCATTCTGGCCACTGCCGGAGAAGCTGAAACCCAGAATCACCGTGGTATTGCCCACGCCAGGCTCATCGCCGTTGTGCGCCTCGATGTGAGCCGCCACCTGCTCGGTGCGCATGCGGCTGGCGCCAGGCGGCAGCTGGATATCGGTGATGGTGTAACCCTGGTCCTCGGTCGGCAGGAAGGCCGTGGGCAGCTGACTGAAGCCGTAGCCCAGCACGCCCAGCAGCACGGCGTACACCAACAGGTAGAGCCCGCTGCGACGCAGTGCCTGCGACACCCAGCCCTCATAGCCCTTGCTCATGCCCTCGAAGCGCCGATTGAACCAACCGAAGAAACCGCCGCGCTGATGGTGCGCACCTGGGTTCACAGGCTTGAGCAAGGTGGCGCACAACGCCGGCGTCAGGCTCAGGGCAAGGAAGGCCGAGAACAGGATGGAAACGGCCATGGACACCGAGAACTGCTGGTAGATCACGCCGACCGAGCCCTTCATGAAGGCCATGGGCAGGAAGACGGCCACCAGCACCAGCGTGATACCGATGATCGCCCCGCTGATCTGGCCCATGGCCTTGCGTGTGGCCTCACGCGGCGCCAGACCCTCTTCGGCCATGATTCGCTCGACGTTCTCGACCACCACGATGGCGTCGTCCACCAAAATACCAATGGCCAGGACCATGCCGAACAGGGTCAGCACATTGACCGAGAAGCCTAGCATCAGCATCACGCCGAAGGTGCCCATCAGCGCCACGGGCACCACGAGTGTGGGAATCAACGTGTAACGCAGGTTCTGCAGGAACAGAAACATCACCGCGAACACCAGCACCATTGCCTCGAACAGCGTGCTGATGACCTGCTGTATGGAGACTTTGACGAACGGCGAGGTGTCGTAGGGAATGTCGTACTTCACGCCTTCCGGGAAATAGCGCGCCAAGTCCTTCATCTTGGCGCGCACCAGCGTGGCCGTTTCCATGGCGTTGGCACCCGGGGCCAGCTGCACACTGAATGCGGTGGCCGGCTTGCCGTTCAAGCGCGTGCCGTACTGGTACTCCTGCGCACCGATTTCTACCCGGGCCACATCACCGATGGTCACCACCGAACCGTCGGTATTGGCTCGCAGCACGATCGCCGCAAACGCTTCTGGTGTGGTCAGCTGGCCCTTGACCACCACATTGGCGGTGATCTCCTGGGTAGCGGGGCTAGGCTGGTCGCCGATGCTGCCGGGCGCCACCTGCGCGTTCTGTGCGGTGATGGCTTCGGCCACGTCGTTGGGGGTGAGATTGAGGCCGACCAGCTTGGCCGGGTCGATCCAGATGCGCATGGCGCGCTCGGAGCCATACAGCTGGGCTTTGCCGACCCCTTTGATGCGCCGGATCTCGTTCATCACGTTGCGCGCCAGAATGTCGGACAACGCGGTCTCGTCGAACTTGCCATCCTCGGAGGTGAGCGTGCCCAGCAGCAGGAAACCAGTGGACACCTTTTCAACCTGCAAGCCTTGTTGGGTGACCGGGCGTGGCAGGCGCGACTCGACCACTTTCAAGCGGTTCTGCACGTCAACCTGTGCCAGGTCTGGCACGGTGCCCGGCTCGAAGGTGGCGGTGATGGTGGCGCTGCCCAGGCTGCTTTGCGACTCGAAGTACAGCAAGTTGTCGGCGCCGTTGAGTTCCTGCTCGATGAGGCTGACCACACTTTCATCCATGGTAGCCGCCGAGGCGCCAGGGTATACGGCGTAAATTTCCACCTGCGGCGGCGCCACGTTGGGGTACTGCGCCACGGGCAGTTGAGGAATGGCCAAGGCGCCAGCCAGCAGGATGAACAGCGCCACCACCCAAGCGAAAATGGGGCGGTCAATGAAAAATTGCGGCATCGATCAGGCCCTCACTGGCCGGTGTGCTGGGTGGCGGAGGTGGCCTCGGGGGCGGGGTCGATCTGCACGCGTTCGCCTGCCTTGGCATGTTGCAGGCCTTCGACCACCACCTGGTCACCGGCAGCGAGGCCTTCGCGTACTACCCAGCGGTCGCCCTGTACGCTGCCCAGAACCACTTGCCGTTCGCTGACCTGCGATTGGCCATCCACGACCAGTACCTTCGGCACGCCTGCGCTGTCACGCAGGATCGCCCGTTGCGGCACACTCAGCCCTTGCGGTTGCACGGCCTGGGCCAGGCGCACGCGCACATAGCTGCCCGGCAGCAAGTCGAGGTTCGGGTTGGGGAACTCGCTGCGCAGGGTGATCTGGTTGGTAGAGGGGTCGACCTGGATGTCGGAGAACAACAGCTTGCCGGGCAGCGGGTAGGCACTGCCGTCGTCCTCGATCAAGGTGACACTGGCCTGGTCTGCGTCGACCCGTTGCAGCTGGCCAGCACGCAAAGCCTTGCGCAGCGCCGTGATCTCACGGGTCGACTGGGTGACGTCGACATGAATGGGGTCCAGTTGCTCGATGGTCGCCAGTGGCGTGGCTTCGTTCTGCCCGACCAATGCGCCTTCTGTCACCTGGGCACGGCCAATGCGCCCGGCGATGGGAGCGGTCACAGTGGCGTATCCCAGGTTCAGACGGGCCCGTTGCACAGCCGCCTTGGCCTCGGCCACTGCTGCGTTGGCTTGCAGCAGGCTGGCCTTGGCATTGTCGTATTCCTGGCCGCTGACGGCTTTGTCATTGACCAGCTCGCGGTAGCGCTGCTCCTGCAGGCGAGCTTGATAACGGGTAGCGTCGGCTCTGGCCAGTGCCGCCTGGGCGCTGTCCAGGTCGGCCTTGAAGGGTGCGGGGTCGATCTGAAACAACACATCGCCCTGCTTGACGTCGCTACCCTCGCGGTACACCCGCTTGAGCACTACGCCGGCCACCCGAGCCCGCACCTGGGCGGTACGCGGCGCCAGAATGCGGCCGTTGAGCTCGCTGGTGATGGCCAGCGGTTGCAGTTGCAGCGTTTCGATCCGCACTTGCGGGGCCGGGGCTTGCTGCTCGGGTTCGTCGCTAGCGCTGCAGCCGCCCAGGCCCAAGCCTACAAGCGCCAGAAGCGCCATGCGGCGCAGGGTAACAGTGAGTGTGTCGGACATTGGGATCTTCCGCTGATGATCTGCGCTATGCTACGGCACCCGGGTCATGGTTGGCTGTTAACAGCTGTACGGGGAGTGTGAAAAAGTGTGAAGCGATGGGTTGTGCACCACGATGTTTCTATAAGCTTGCGTCACTAGAACGCAGCGCTTACGAGGCCACACCGAGCCGGTGCGCTGCAAGTCCCTCCACCTGCCTGCCAAGCCACCCATGCCCACTATACTTCTGGTCGAAGACGACAGCGCCCTGGCCGAGCTGATCGCCAGTTACCTGCAACGCAACGAATTCGTCGTCCGGGTCATCGCCCGGGGTGACCACGTGCTGGACGAGTATCGCCGCGACAAACCCGACTTGGTGATTCTCGACCTGATGCTCCCAGGCCTGGACGGCCTGCAGGTGTGTCGCCAGTTGCGTCAGCAGTCCCAATGCCTGCCGATCCTGATGCTCACCGCCCGCGATGACAGCCATGACCAGGTGCTGGGGCTGGAAATGGGGGCCGACGACTACGTCACCAAACCGTGCGAGCCACGGGTGTTGCTGGCCCGGGTGCGCACCTTGCTGCGCCGCAGCGCTAACGAACCCAGGTTGGACCATGACCTGATCGTGGTAGGTGGGTTATGCATCGACCTGGCCGAACGCACCGTCACCTGGCGCGGCGAGCCTGTCGAACTGTCGGGCGGGGAATTCAACCTGTTGGTCGTGCTGGCGCGCAATGCCGGGGTCGTGCTCAATCGCGATCGCATTCTTCAACAGTTGCGCGGTATCGAGTTCAACGGCACCGACCGCTCGGTGGACGTGGCCATTTCCAAGCTGCGCCGCAAGTTCGACGACAACGCAGGCGAAGCACGCAAGATCAAGACGGTCTGGGGCAAAGGTTATCTGTTCAGCCGTGTCGAGTGGGAGTGAGCTGCGATGTTCAAGATCCTGGTGCGGCTGTATCTGCTGATCATCGTGGCGTATGCCGGTGCCTTGCTGTTCATCCCCGACACCATCGTGGGGCTGTTTCAGGAACGCTTCATGGCCTACAACCTAAGCCAGACCAAAGGCGTGCAGTCGCTGATCGTACGTCAGTTCCACCAGGCGCCTCAGGCCCAGTGGCCTGCCGTGGCGAAAGCGCTGGCCGACGATTTTGCACCCTTGCAGGTCCAGCTGCTGCCCATCGACCAGGCCCACTTGAATGAAACGGAGCGCGCGCGGCTGGCGCAAGGGGAGTCGGCAGTGCGCCTGGCCCAATGGGGCTACTACGAAACCCTGCTGGCGCCGTTGGACAGCCACTGGCTGGTACGCTTGGATTCGCCGCCTGATCCCTTGGACATCAACGTCCTGTCATGGGGCGTGACGGTGTTGATCGGGGCCGCGATGCTGGGTTGCCTGTTGCTTTGGGTATGGCCGCACTGGCGTGACCTGGAGCGCCTGAAGGAAACCGCTCGGCGTCTGGGGCAGGGGCAGATGTCCGAGCGCACGCATATCTCGGCGCATTCGAACATCGGCGAACTGGCCAGGGTATTCGACACCATGGCTAGCGACCTTGAGCGCCATGTCAATCAGCAGCGCGAGCTGCTCAATGCCGTATCTCACGAGCTGCGCACGCCCCTGACGCGCCTGGATTTCGGCTTGGTGCTGCTCTTCGACGAAGTGCCTGCGGCCAGCCGCAAGCGCTTGCTGGAGCTGGTCGGGCATGTGCGAGAGCTAGATGAATTGGTGTTGGAGTTGTTGTCCTACAGCCGGTTGTACAATGCCGACCAGGCGCGCGAACGAGTGGAGGTGTCGTTGCTCGAGCTGGTGGACAGCGTGCTAGGCAGCTTTGCCGAGGAGTTGGACGGGCGGGGCATCCAGTGGGAGGTGCATGCCGACGCCGAGTTGCCGCGCTTCGTGCTCGATCCGCGCCTGACGGCCCGAGCGGTGCAGAACCTGGTGCGCAACGCCATGCGCTACTGTGAGCAGCGCCTGGTACTGCGCTTGCGCCTGGAGCCCGACGGGGCTTGCTCGCTGACGGTGGAGGATGATGGCATTGGTATCCCTGTCGAGGAGCGCGAGCGAATCTTCCAGCCGTTCTATCGCCTGGATCGCAGCCGGGACCGCAGCACGGGTGGATTCGGCTTGGGGCTGGCGATCAGCCGGCGGGCCATTGAGGGGCAGGGCGGGACCCTGACGGTCGCCCAGTCCCCATTGGGCGGTGCGCAATTTCGTATCCGCTTGCCCGCCGGGCAGGTGACCTGAAGGCTGATGCCTGGTAGTAAGCCTCTTCTTTTAACCGGCGGGATCTTGTAGCGTGTCGGGTCGTCATTCAGGGAGCTGAACATGCAAGGCAAGGCCCGCAAGATCGTCCAGGCCATTCTCTACGAGGCCATCGCCGTGGCGTGTGTTGCCCCTGCCCTGGAACTTGCGTTCGGGGCGGGGATGGCGCAGTCCACTGTGCTGTCGGTATTGATGTCAGGCGTCGCGATGAGCTGGAACATGCTCTACAACTGGGTGTTCGAGCGCTGGGAGGCGCGCCAGCCTCAGCGCAAGCGCACGCTGTTGCGCCGCTTGCTGCATGCGCTTGGCTTCGAGGGTGGCCTGGTGGTGATCCTGCTGCCGCTGGTGGCTTATTGGTTGCAAGTCAGCCTGCTGGCAGCGCTCTTGACCAATCTGGCCCTGTTCGCTTTTTTCTTCGTCTACGCCTTCGTGTTCCAGTGGGGCTTCGACAAGGTATTCGACGTGCCGTTGTCGGCGCAGCAGGCCAAGTGTTGACGCGCGGCCAAGCCTCGGGCTAACGTTCGGCACATGAACCGCTATCAGCCTGCCTTCGCCAGCATTATTACCGCCATCATCAGATTGGCGGGCTAGCGCGAGCATGCACCAAACCCGCCCTGGAGGCGGGTTTTTCCATCTGACTCCTGGGCACCGTTAACCGGCCAAGGAGTCGATGATGTCCAACCTGTGTTGCGCCCCGCGAGCAATCACCCCTGAGCAACTGCTGTCCGAGCAGGTTCGGCGAATTTTGGCAGCGCCCGTGTATGACCTGGCCATCGAAACGCCGTTACAAGAGGCCGGTGGGTTGTCCGATAGGCTGGGTAATCGGGTACTGCTTAAACGCGAAGACCTGCAACCCACATTCTCGTTCAAGATCCGTGGGGCGTACACGCGACTGTCGAGGTTGACCACCCGTCAGCGTCAGGCCGGTGTAGTGACCGCTTCGGCGGGCAACCATGCCCAGGGCGTGGCCATGGCCGCCGCGCATCTGGGCATGACGGCCACGATCGTCATGCCGTCCACGACGCCTTCGCTCAAGGTCCAGGGCGTGCGCGCCCGCGGTGGCCAGGTGGTGCTGCACGGTGACAGCTTCCCTCATGCCCTGGCACATGCCTTGAAGCTGGCCGAGCTAGAAGGAGCCACCTTCGTGCCACCCTTCGATGACCCGGATGTGATTGCCGGTCAAGGTACGGTCGGCATGGAGATCCTCAGGCAGTGTCCTGGGCCGCTACAGGCTGTCTTCGTTCCGGTAGGCGGAGGTGGCTTGATTGCCGGAATCGCGGCCTACATCAAGTACCTGCGCCCCGAGGTCAGGGTGATCGGTGTGGAGCCTGAGGATGCCAACTGCCTGCAGGTCGCCCTGCAGGCTGGCGAGCGGGTGGTGCTCCCGCATGTCGGCACCTTCGCCGACGGGGTGGCCGTGGCCCAGGTGGGCGCCCACTGCTTCGAGCTATGCCGGCATTTTGTGGACGAGGTGCTGACTGTAAGCAGCGACGCGTTGTGTGCCGCGATCAAGGACATCTACGATGACACCCGCTCGATCACCGAGCCCTCGGGGGCCCTGGCGGTCGCGGGCATGAAGCAGTATGTGGACCGCGAGGGCGTTCGCGGGAAGACGCTGGTGGCCATCGATTCTGGGGCCAATATCAACTTTGATCGGCTGCGCCATGTGGCAGAGCGCGCCGAACTGGGTGAACAGCGCGAAGCGGTGATCGCGGTGACCATCCCCGACCAGCCTGGGAGCTTCCGGGCGTTCTGCCAAGCGTTGGGCAAGCGCCAGGTCACGGAATTCAACTACCGCTGCCAGCCGGGCAAACCCGCAAGGCTGTTCGTGGGTGTGCAAACGCACCCATTGCAGGATCCACGCGATCAGCTGTTGAACGGTTTGCAGGCTCAAGGCTATGAGGTTGTGGACCTGACCGACAATGAGCTGGCCAAGCTGCATGTGCGCCATACCGTGGGTGGGCCTTTGGCGCCTGGAAGTAACGAGCAGGTGCTGCGTTTCGAGTTTCCAGAGCGCCCCGGGGCACTGCCGGCGTTTCTGGAGCGCCTGGGCCAGCGCTGGAACATCAGCCTGTTCCATTACCGCAACCACGGTGCAGCCCATGCGCGGGTGTTCGCTGGGCTGCAGGTGCCTGCCGATGAGCGTGCCGGGTTATCTTCGGCGCTGGACCAGATGGGTTATCGCTACTGGGACGAAACGGATAACCCGGCTTATCACCTGTTCCTCGGCTGAGGCGGCGGATCACCGCTCGCGCATGAAGAAACCGGCCACGAACTTGCGGAAGGTTTCAGGGCTCTTGAAGTCGGCATACCGTTTGAAGTTCTCGGTATCCGGCTCGGGCCCGATGGGTTGTTCGAGCAGCGAAATGGACAGTACACGGTCTTGGTCGGACGTCATCACCAGTTCATCCATGAGCTGCCCGCCGACCACCGGGCGGCGCATCTGCACCTTGACGCCCTTGCTGGCCATCCAGTCCACCAGCGATACCAATGCCTTGAGCGGTTCGCGCTCTTCATCGCGATAGACCGGAAACAGATGGCCGCGCGACAGCACCGGTACGCTGGCCACGTGGATCAGTTCATAGAAGTGACTGCCGGGAGTCGTAGGCGAATAGAGTGCCAGCGTCAGCAACGGGCCGCAGGTGCGCTGACCACCCCAGTACAGATGATGGCCCTGGAAATCGAAACCCTCTTCACTGCGGTAGTGAAAGACCTTGCGGCCCTTGATCTGGTCGATGCAGTCGAGCAGTAGTCCATGACGACGATGGCTGCCAAAGATCGTTGCTTCACGCAGACGGGCCTTGAGCATCATCATGTGCTTCATGTCCAGGCGCGTTTCCAGGTAGTTGCTGGCCGGCACCCGTTCCACCAGCGGATAGCGACTGGCCACGGCGCGCAGTTGAGCGAATTGCCCGGTCAGGTCCTGCTTCAAATGCGTGGCGTAGAGGTTGAGGCCGCTGGTCTCGATCCACGTCAACAACAAGGCCAGCAAACGCTGTTGTTCGCGGCGCTCGCCTGGCTCGTTGGTGCTTGCGCTTGCCCCCGTGCGGAAGTCGCCGATCAGCCGCAGCGGTGTGTCGGGAGGCAGCCAGGCCACCGGCTGAACAGGTGCCTGAGCACGCTCGGCCGCTTCCTGTTCATCCTTGGTGAAGGGGCAGCCCGGCGCATGTTCGGCCGTGCCTGGGTTGTTCTTGAGAAACAACGTACCGGTGTTGCCATTGAGGGTGACATTGAGCACAGGCAGGGCGTCGGTGCGGCAGTCGCAGGCCAGCCATTGATTGGCGTTGCGCACCTTCATCAGCATCTGGTTGGCCTGCAGCAGGCGGGGCCCGGTCAAGCCGCCGGTGGCAAATTCCACCAGCAGCGCGTCTTCGGCGGGCGTCAGGCTGCGCACCTGGGCGGCGGTCTTGTCGATGATACGCATTGAGCGGCTCCGTGCTATGAGCTTCAAGCTTCCAGCAAAGCGGTGCCGCTTTCAACCGTCAGAAGATGTAGTCGGTAGTCAGGAAACTCGACCGTCGATTACGGATGATGTCACTGAACAAGGCCTTGTTGTCGTCCTGGAAGCGCGTGGCCACCAGGGTGCGTATGGAAAAGACCCGCAGGGCATCGTGCACCGACAGGGTGCCCTCGGCGCTGTTTTTGCGGCCATTGAACGGATAGGTGTCCGGGCCTCGCTGGCATTGGGTGTTGATGTTGATGCGACCGACCTGGTTGGCGAAGATGTCGATCAGGCTGCCGACGGTGGCAGGGTCGCTGCCGAACAGGCTCAACTGCTGGCCATAGTCCGAGTCCAGGACGTAGTCGATGACCGTCTGCAGATCGCGGTAGGGGACGATCGGCACGACTGGCCCGAACTGTTCTTCCTGGTACACGCGCATCTGCGCCGACACCGGATACAACAGGGCGGGGTAGAAGAACGAACCCCGGCTGCGGCCCCCGTGCTCGTTGATCACCCGTGCTCCCTTGGCGGTCGCATCGTGCACCAGGCCGTCGAGGTAATCGATCTTCCCGGGTTCGGGCAGCGGTGTCAGGGTGACGCCAGGCTCCCAGGGCATGCCCGGCTTGAGGGTGGCGAGCTTGCGCGTGAATTTGTCCAGAAATGCATCGGCCACATCTTCATGGACGAACAGAATCTTGAGCGCCGTGCAACGCTGGCCGTTGAACGACAGGGCGCCCGTCAGAGCCTGGTCGACGGCGTTGTCCAAGTCGACCTGAGGCAACACAATGCCGGGGTTCTTCGCGTCCAGGCCCAGTGCCGCGCGCAGCCGATGTGGTCGTGGGTGCAGCTTTTTGAGGTCGCTGGCAGCCTTGTGGGTGCCGATGAAGGCGAAGACGTCGATCTTGCCGCTGGCCATCACTGCGCTGACTGTCTCACGCCCCTTGCCGTAGATGACATTGATGACACCGGGCGGGAAGCTGTCGCGGAAGGCTTCGAGCAGCGGGCGGATCAGCAAAACGCCGAACTTGGCGGGCTTGAACACCACGGTGTTGCCCATGATCAAGGCCGGTATCAGGGTGGTGAAGGTTTCGTTGAGAGGGTAGTTGTACGGGCCCATGCACAGCGCCACGCCCAACGGCGCGCGGCGTATCTGGCCCAGGGTGCCCTGTTCGAGTTCGAAGCGGCTGGAGCGTCTGTCCAGGTCCTTGAGGGCATTGATGGTTTCGGTGATGTAGTCGCAGGTGCGGTCGAATTCCTTTTCCGAATCCGCGAGGTTCTTGCCGATTTCCCACATCAGGAGCTTGACCACGGCCTGGCGCTGCTCGCGCATGTGTGCCAGGAAGGCCTCCACATGGCCGATGCGCTCTGCCACGCGCATGTTCGGCCATGCACCGCGCCCCTTGTCATAAGCTTGAACCGCAGCATCCAGTGCGGTCATGGCCGTGTCGGCGTCCAGCAGCGGTGCGTGGCCCAGCACCACCTGTTGCTCCTGGCCGTTGTCCTTTAGCCAAATGGGGCTACGGACTGTGGCCAACGGCCCGTCCCAATGGCGCAGTTCACCGCCCACGAGGTAGTCACGTTGTTCAAGGGGGGCGCCCAGTTGCCACGCTGGAGGTACGTCGGCGGCGTTGGGGTAAAGGTTGTCGAGCAAGGATTCCATGAAACTGCACCTCACAGTGGCCGGGAAGGGTTTAGCACAGTGAAACGGTTCAGCGACGAGCATGCGCCTGAGGCGACCAGAATACCAGCGCACAGCAAGCGCTTGAGCAGTGCGCCGGTCGCCCGGCGCCTGATCAGGGTGTCACAGGTCGAGCTCGAACAATCTCTCTGCTGGTTGTTCCAACAGGGCCTGCCGGTCTGGCCCTGCGTTATCGATCACAGACAGCCGACGCCAGAACTCCCGGCGCGCTCGTTCGGGGTAGGTGAGGAAAGGATCGTCGTCCAGCAGCGCCCTGAGGTCGCGCCGATATTGCAATGGCAAGCGGCGCCACAGGCTGTATTCATGCGGGCCTGCAAGTTCGAAGAATTCAGTGTAGTCGCCCTCGTTCACTAACAGATCCACGTCATGAATCTCATTGTACGTTTCGATCTGACTCAGTATCGGCTCTGCCAGCCAACTGCTTTCCATGGACAGGGTGTCAGCTACGGGAACGGGCAAAGTGAAGTCCTCGGGTAACTGCACGAACTGGTTGTTCGTCAGGTCAACGGCGAGCGGCTCCGTTAATTGCGCCAACCCCTGTGGCAACTCGGTCAGCGAGCATCCCGACAGGAACAGCGATCTGATGTCGGGATGCAGGCGCAGATCGGGCGCGACCAGCAGCGGGTTTTCACTCAGATCAAGTACGGCCAGGCCGGGGTATCGTTGCAGGGTAATTTGATCCGTAGGGTCCCAGGTAATCCGGTTGCGGTCCACATCCAGCCAGCGCAGGCGCTGACCGAAGGCCAGGCGAGGCAGGTGGTCGAAGCGGCAATCGCTGAGCAGTAACCGCGTGAGGTTCGGGAGTCGCTGGTGGAAGACCGCAGGCAGTTGGCTGAGTGCGGGGTTGCCGCACAACGTCAGGTGCTCGATGTGATGGAAGTCATCCCTCAGTGGCAAGCTGGCCAAGTCATCATGAGTCAGGCCCAGCCCGGAGAGATCGAGGCTGTACAGACAACCGCCGCCATCGAGTACCGTGCACGAAACCCGTCGCCAGGCATTGATGATGGGCTGCACGGCAAGGTGGCGTTGATGTGGGCGCTGGGGGTTGGGGGCGGCCCACTGGGCCAGATCACGACGCAAGTTCTCTAGGCGCGCTTGTAGGTCGCGCAAGCGTTGGGTGGGTGAGCGCATGTCATGCAGGTTGTCCTCGTCTTCCCCTTCATTGAGCCAGTCGGCAAATTCTGCGTCGGTCGCAGTGGGGTAGAGACGCCGATAGGCCGCGCTCAACGAGGTGGTCTGGCGTGGCGCTGCCGGCAGTGGTTCGAGCGGCTTTCCACCCCGCAACCAACCCCGTGTTACCAGGCGTTGGCTGCGTTGCCCATAGAGCCTGGGGGCGAGCGTGGCGCGGTTTGCCCTGACCCAGGTCATCACCCGACGGCGAAGGTGGACGCCGTCAGGGTGCTCGATACCCAGCAGGTCGCGACGGGCGCGGGGCAGTGCCTGTTCGATGGCGCGGCAAAGATCGATACTCACCACGCCGGGCGCAGGACGCTCTCCCAAGAAAGCTTCATAGCCTTGGCTTGATTTGATCACACGAATGAGCTTACCTGTGCCGGTATGAGCGAGGGTGGGACCGTCAGGGTTGCCGGCACGCAGTTCCAGACGTATGTCGGCTTGCCAGTCCGACATGGCCTCCAGTGCGCTGAATAGCAGGCGCTCGGTCTCAGCGTTGGCGAGCGCCGGCTGCACCAGGCCCTCCAGCGCCCGAACCAGAGGTAATTCGCTATGCACCTGTTCTACCGATTGTCGAATCCGGGCAGGCAGTGTTCCTTCTTGCTCCCAGGTCAACGCTTGGGCGGCCTCCAGCTGGCCCAGCAGTTGCCTGGCCAAAGGCGGCGTGAGACGCGGGTAGGTGGTAAGCAAGCGGTCCAAGCCGGGATCGTGCGGCATGCTTGGGCTGTAGCGCTGCTCGAACCACTGCGACGCGCCTTGTACATCCATCGAAGGGCGTTCGGCGATTATGCGCAGACGCTGTAGAACGTCCAACAGCAGCGGCGGCGCCGGTTGCCCGCGAAGGTGCAGGTCTCGCAGGTTGTCGGCGTCGATGCCAGTCACATCGCACGCTTGCTGGATTTGCTCAGCTGTAAAGGCCTCGAACGGCTCACCCAGGCGCTCTACCAGCGTTACCAGCGGCCACTCGCCTAGCGGCTCGTGCTGGGCGCGCCAAGCGCCTTGACCGTTGTGCTCAAGGGGAGGCTGCCAGGCATCTGGCCGCTCGGGGTGAACAATTTGCCAGCGCGACAGTGAAGGGTCCAGCCGTTGCTCATAGAGGTGTCCGTCCATCTTGATGAAGTATCGGCCATCATGCAGATACTGGCCCTGCGCATTGGGCCGCAACTGCGTTGGCAGCACTTCCTTGGAACGGTAAGGGGCCAAGTCCTGGTTCCAGAGCCTGAATGTGCCGTCGCTGCCGCGTACCTCTTGCAGCGTCGTACCGGACAGTTTGCCGAACAATCGTGGCAACGCGTGTCCGGCTGCGGCGAAACCGCCCAGCAAAGCAAGGTTTATCCCAACCGACTCGATGTGCTCGAGCGCCAGGTGACGATCCCCGGCTTCCCAGGCTTCATACCCTTCGAAAGCTTCGCCCAGGAGCTGGCAGGCAGTGACGGCCAACATGAAAGTGCCCACCCCAGGTACGAAAAAGCTGGCGATGTTGAGCAGGTCCCAGCCGCGACTTTCCCACGTCGCCAGACGTTGGGCTCTGGCGCTGGCGTCGAACTGTGCAGTAGGAACGGCGAGCAAACTGGCTTCGTGCTGCAAACGTGCCCAGTGCCGGACGTAGCAGTCGCTGAACGGGTCTCCCTCGATGGGCTGACGAGCCGGGCGCAGGTCTGCGTCCAAGGCGCGCTCCCAGGGTTTGTCGGCCGGAGTGTTGCCAGCCGCGTCGAGGTTTTGCTGCAACAGATCGAAGAAATGTTCGCGTTGGTCTTGGGCTACATACCCTGTGAACGCTTCACGTGCTGCAGGCTCGAGCAACAGGATGGCCAGCGCTTCATGCACGGCTGCCAGGTCCTTGCAGCTGCGCAATGCAGGCTCGTGGTTGGGCAGGTACACGCCTAGGCCGTTCTGCCCCAGGTCGATCAGCATGACTTCGTAAAGATCGGTCCCGAACAAGCTCAGCCGCCAGCACGTCAAAGGCTCTCCCTGCAGCAGGCGGTCAAGGTCATCGCGAGCGCTGCCGCTGATCAAGTGCCTGAGCACAGCTAAGTCTGCCGCCATCTGCAGACGCGCTTTGAACACCTGCAACATGTGCGCTTTTACGGCCGGGCTGTCGAAATAGCCTTGAAGATGACCATGGTAGGCACTTCCCAAATCAAGCGCTCGCGTCAGGGTGGCGAAAGCGGCCGGCGTGAGGGGCAAGGGTGTTACTTGGTAACGCTCCGAGTCGATGGGAAATTGTGCAGCCGGCTCTTGCATGCCAATCGGCGCCGTGCCCGTCACCGTGATGGGCGTTATGTGAATATCCTTGCTCAGGGCGATTGCACTCTGGGGAGAGAACACTTCATCCTCCGCAAAGTTCTGCAATGCAGCCCTTACGATGTTTTCCCGTTGGTGGCTAAACACATAGCGCAGGCCGACCCATCGCCAAGTTTGCTCGACGCGCAGCAACTCGCAGGCGTTGACGTCCACATCTAACCCCTGACGCTGCAAGCACTGCTGTAGTGCACGTTCGGCGAGTTCTGCCACTTGCTCAAGGCCGCGCATCGCCCGACCTAGCGCTGCCTGCGCGCTGATCAATCTTCGATGACTGGCGGCAACGGTTTCCCTCAGATCCGGAGGGGCATTGCAGAACCAGTCTTGCGTTTGCCAAGTGGGGTGTTGAGTGTGCTTGAGGGCCTGCCATTGGTGCGCGGTGGCCCGTGCAGCCCAATGAGGCAAAGTCACAGGTGAAACTGAGTTGCTTTCAGACATGTGGTGCGAGCTCCTTGTATTGAGGCGCTATCACACGTCATGGGTGACTGATGCGGTGGTGCTGGGTTATTACCCAGGCGCTATGACTCATAGCCTGGCCCAATCGAGGCCAGGCGGCGCCGTGGATTATTGGCGCCATAAAACATATGGCCTTTATATCGGCTCGCTACTTGCCAAACACTTTGGCAGCACCTTAAATTGTTACTGAATATGAATATTAAAGTAATGCAATGCTCAATTAATCAATAGGTTAGTCGTGCCTGGCATTTTATATGTCTGCAAGAACGCAAAACTTTCAGTGGACGTTGAACCTGATGAAACAGACGCTCTCGGCAGTGGCTCGTCGCTCACTGTCACCTTCTCAGCGCTATCGGTTAAGGCATTTGGCAAGCCAGGCGCGTGAGCTTGCCGCCCGTGCTTGTGTATGGCGTTGGGAAATCAGTCGGTTTCGCCTGCAACACGAAAGTGCCCATGACATCCTTTACGTGGGCCGCAAACAGCAACGCGACATGGCGAAGTTGCTGATGACCGGACTGGCCAGCCCCCCCTCTGCAATGATCAGCCCTGCTGAACCCACCACGCGACGACCTGTGGTGATGGTCAGCGAAGTGCCCACCGCAGGCGCCCTGACGGTGCCTCACTATGTGAGTGCCGTCGTGCCATTGGGGCGCCCCCTTGAGGACATCACCGCGCGCTATGACAGCGAGTTGCGCCGCAGCATTCGCAAACACCGGCCCCTTTATCACATGCGCCAGGCGCTGTCTGACGAAGACATCGAGACCGCGGACCGGGAGTTTCTGCGCCCCTATGCCACAGCCCGCAAGGGTCTTCTTGCGTCGCAGATACCGACCGATGAAGTCTTCAGAATCGCCAGGCAGGTCGGCAGGCTCGACCTCATCGTCCAGGATGATCAAGTGATCGGTTGTCACCTGGGTTGTGAAGTGGTTCGCGCCGGCAAGCGCTACTGGAGCACGGTGCGTTTCGGCTATTGCGAAGCCGTGTTCTCCGATGCCAAGCGCCTGCGTGAAGTCAACTCGATTACAACTTACATGGCGATGGAGTGGGCGCTTGGGCAGGGCTTCGATTACTACGACATCGGCCTGTGCCTGGCGCGGCCTGACGACGGGCTGTTGAAATGGAAGCGCCGCAGAGGCGGCGACGTCGACTCGCTGGGCAACCACGCCCACCTCTTCGTACGCCTGCCTAAATCCGGTATCGCTCATTTTCTCTGGGAGACACCCCTGTTCGCCGTCGAAGGTGACAAGCTGACGCTGCACCTCGGCGTGCCTGACGGTGCGAGCGAACAGGCGCTGGCCAGTCGTTATCACGAAATGGTCTTCGGCGGGCTCAGCAAGATCTACTTGTACGGGGCCACGGGAGCGGGCGATCAGCTGATCGCGGCGCTCAGGCAGCGTTATGCAGGCGTGCCATCAGCGCCGGCGATGGAGATCATCACCTGTACCTGAGTGCGGTCCAGGCAACGCATGGGCCAGGCGGCCACCTTAATCGACAGTTTTGCGGGGAGACGTTCAATGGCAGGTGATAGCTTGCAGCCCAGCACTTTGCCCGCGGCCCTGTCGTCGCGCTCATGGACCCTGGCCGCTTATCAGTACATGGTGCGCAAGCGCCTGCTCAGGCAGCCGTCGCCAGACATCAGGAGCATTGCCGAGCGTTCGTGGGACATTGCGCCGGGCGAGATGTCCATAACCCCGCCCGCGATATTCTTGCCAGGCCAGCTCGAACGCGTCACAGGCTGGGAAGGCAAGCGGTTCTATCCCTTCGTGCACCCGCGCTCGACCATGGAGGGCGGCATCCGCACCGCGCATGGGTCGACCCGCGGCTACCTGTGCAGGGACGTGTGGTTGATCGACGGCGCGTTGTACAAGGGCAGGGCAGCGCAGTGGCTGTCGCACAGGCACAGCGCGTTCCCCCCCCTGAGCGTTGAGCATGAAATCGACCGCGGGGCCATCTACTGCACCCATAACGGCAATGCATGGTTTGGCACCTGGTTGATGGAGGACTGCCCGACCTATGCACTGGCCTGCAACGAGGGCATGCCCGTCACTACCGCGCCCTCTGCAAAGTACCCAATCTTCACCCAGGCCCCTGCCTATGAAGCATGGCTTGGCATGCAGCCGCATCGCCTGCGCACGGCGTTCTTTCGCGAACTGGTGCTGTTCGACGACCAGAGCAACAACCGCGACCGCCACGCCCGCTATCGGGCGATGGGCGACAAACTTCGGGCGCATGTGGCCCATTGCCCGCATCCAGGTGTCTTTCTGCTGCGCGGAGGCGACGGTGATCTGCGCTTGCTGCGCAACGAACTGGCACTGGCTGAGCACTTGCGCGTCACCCGGGGGTTCCGCGTGGTCGATCCGTTGAAAAGCGACGTGCCTTCGATCGTCGCAGCCTGCGCCGGGGCGCACGTGGTCATCGGGGTGGAGGGCAGCCAACTGGTGCACGGCGTGAACGTGCTGGAGGCGGGCGGGTGTCTGCTGACCCTCCAACCCCCGAACCGCTTCGTCAGCTACTACAAGTACCTAACCGACCGTGACCATCAGCATTTCGGGTTCGTGGTTGGCGTGCCCGACGGGGACGGCTTTCGTATCGACATCCAGGAGGTAGAGCGAACGCTGGACCTGTTTCCCTCTCCGGCGGTGTAGTATCGGCCGATTGCATGGGAAGGGGATAAGGCGGCGATGCTTGAGGTATCTCGGTTCTGGCGTGATTCGGCACTGCCTTTCGTCGAGGCGCGAGTGGTCGGAGACGGGCGTCAGGTATGCCATGCCGCTCATTCCCACGAGAGTTTTTCACTCGGGGTAATCACCGGCGGGCGCAGTACTTACGTCAGCGGTCATGACCAGTTCGAGGTGGCGGCCGGCAGCACGGTGTTGATCAACCCGGGTGTGATTCACGCGTGCAATCCTGTCTCGGGTCTGCCGTGGTCGTACATCATGCTGTTCATCGACACGCCATGGTTGGCATCGGTGGGCTTAACCTTGCCGAGCCAACGTTACAGCGCAGCCCCGGGCCTGTACCAGCAAGTGCTATCGGTGTGCGCTGCGCTGTTTCACCCTGATGCGGCTGATCGCGAGCAACGACTTAGAGCGATGCTGTGCGACCTGCCCAGGTTCCTTGGCCAAGAACCGGCGTCAGAGGATGGAATCAACCCACGCCTTGAAGCGGCCGCAGCGTTTATCCGCGCCCATCGAAGCGACCCGCTGACGCTTGAGGACATCGCCACGGCCTGCGGCTTGTCGCGTGCCTACCTGATCCGCGCCTTTGGCAAGCGCTTCGGCTTGACGCCCCACGGTTACCTGCTTGATCAGCGTGTGCAATTGGCCCGCTCGCACTTGCGCCACGGGCAATCGATCGCCGAGGCTGCCCAGTCCGCAGGCTTTGCCGACCAGTCGCACTTGCAGCGGGCATTCAAGCGTCATCTGGCGGCCACCCCCGGGCATTATCGGCAAACCACAGCGTTTAGATGACCAGCCCCAACGCGCTGGCGACCAACAAAGCGGCAAGCGTACGATTCAACAGGCGCAGCGGCCGCGGGCTCTGCAGGTGCTGGCCCGCCACGCTGCCTGCCCAAGCCCAGCAGGCCACGGACACGAAGCATATCGGTGCGTATATCCAGGTAAAGATCCACAGCGCCTGTTGCTCGCCAGCCGTGTAGGCGCCCACCCCGGCCACGGCGGCAAGCCACGCCTTGGGGTTCAACCACTGCATGGTTGCGCCGCACCAGGCTGAAGGGGGTGCGCAGGCATGACCGGCCCCCAGTGCGCCGTCGTCACTGGCGAGTCGCAAGGCCATGTAAAGCAGAAACAGCACCCCACCTGCCTGGAGTACACCCTGTAGCGGCCCCCAATGTCCCAGCAACTGGTGCAGGCCGTTGCCCACCAGGAGCAGGAGCACACAAAAACCGAATGTCGCGCCTGCTGCGTGGCCAAGGCTTGCGCGCAGGCCGTGTCGAACGCCGCTGGCCAGGGCCACCACATTGACTGGCCCAGGCGAAATGGAGGCCGCCAGTGCGAAGGCAGCCATGGACAATGCTAGATTCATGGGAACGTACTCGTGGGTCATTTACCGCACATCATCCAGGCGCAACGTCAGTCAGGTATTGAACAAAAGTGCCTACCTGGTGCCAGGGGAGCGCACCGGCCGTGCACGGGCATAGCTGCTAACGGTTTGTAATAGTTTTGCGCTTACCGAAAAACCTGCTGTGCTTGTAGGATCATCTTCCCTAATTGTTATTCAGGTCACTATGAGCACCTTCGCGGAGCCTCCCAGTCCCCGGCCTTGCTGGCCACATCGTTCAACCCCTTCAATTTTGACGAGTACTCGCTGATGGAATGGCTGGCTGATCCGACGGCCTGGCTAGGCCTGCTCACGCTTATCGTCCTGGAATTGGTGCTGGGTATCGACAACCTGGTATTCATCGCCATCCTGGCAGACAAGCTTCCCCCTCATCAGCGCGACCGCGCGCGCATCATTGGCCTGAGCCTGGCGCTGATCATGCGCTTGGGCCTACTGGCGAGCATCTCCTGGATGGTCACCCTTACGGCGCCGCTGTTCGAGGTGTTCGACAAGAGTTTCTCCGGGCGCGACTTGATCATGCTGTTTGGTGGTGTGTTCCTGCTCTTCAAGGCGACCATGGAATTGCATGAGCGGCTCGAGGGCCATGTTGCCCAGGCCAGCGGCCCCGTTCGTCACGCCGCCTTCTGGCCAATCGTGGCGCAGATCGTGGTACTCGATGCGGTCTTCTCCCTGGATGCGGTGATCACCGCAGTCGGCATGGTCGAACACCTGTCCATCATGATGATCGCGGTGATTTTCTCCATCGGTATCATGATTGTGGCCAGCAAGCCGCTGACCCGGTTCGTCAATGCCCACCCGACGGTCATCATGCTGTGCCTGGGCTTTTTGATGATGATCGGTTTCAGTCTGACCGCAGAAGGCCTGGGCTTCCATATCCCCAAAGGCTATCTGTACGCAGCGATCGGTTTCTCGATTCTGATCGAGCTGTTCAACCAGCTGGCCAGGGCGCGGCGCAAGCGCAGCCTGCAGCAGCATCGACCTTTGCGTGAACGTACGGCGCATGCGGTGTTGCGCCTGCTGGGCGGTCGTCGCGTCGAAGCTGACGAAGTTGGGGAAGAAATCGCCGACATGCTAGAGGGCAATGGCGAACAGGTGCTGTTCGATCGTCGTGAGCGGATCATGATCAGCGGCGTGCTGAACCTGGCCGAACGCCCGATCCGGACAGTCATGACCGTGCGCTCGGAAGTCGACGTGATCGATCTGGCCCAACCGGCCGACGCCATCACGCGAGCCTTGATCAATTCGCCTTACTCGCGGCTGCCGCTGATCCGTAACGGTCGGGTGGACGAGCCACTGGGCTTCGTGCACAAGAAGGAGCTACTCAAGGAGCTGCTGTCGGGCAATCAGCCTGACCTGGAAGGCATGGCCCGGGCACCGTTGAACCTGCTGGACAGTTTCAGCATCCTCAATGCACTCGAACAGATGCGCAGCCAATCCACCCACATTGCTTTCGTGGTCAACGAGTTCGGTGATTTCACGGGTGTGCTGACCATGACCGACATTCTTGAATCCATCGCCGGTGAGCTACCTGACGCCAGTGAAGTGGAGGGGCCTGGGATCATCCAGGATGGGGAGGGCTTCGTCGTCAGCGGCGCAGTGATCCTGGCTCAGGTGCAGGCTCGAACGGGCTTCGCCGCCCGTGCGACCGAGGACTACCAGACCCTGGCGGGCCTGGTGATGAGCTTGCTCGATCGCCTTCCGGTAGTAGGCGATCGTCTTGCCTGGAATGACTGGACGCTGATCGTCGAGGCGG
The DNA here is from genome assembly GCF_002420785.1 of Pseudomonas sp. UBA5666. NCBI lineage: Bacteria > Pseudomonadati > Pseudomonadota > Gammaproteobacteria > Pseudomonadales > Pseudomonadaceae > Pseudomonas > Pseudomonas sp. UBA5666. The sequence goes on from NZ_DIIQ01000042.1 coordinate 66,640, forward strand.
TAGAAGAGCGTCGGGTGCGTCAGGTGCGCCTCAAACAGAACGCCGACGGTGACGCAGCATGTGCTTGAATCCTTCGATGACCAGCACCACCACGGCCCCCCAGATGGGCAGGTAGGTCAGCCATTGGTCTGCACCGATGGTTTCGCCCAACAGCAAGGCTACGCCGACCAGCAAGACAGGCTCGACGTAGCTGAGCAACCCGAACAGGCTGAACGGCAATAGCCTGCTGGCCATGACGTAGGCGATCAACGCAGACGCGCTGATCGCTCCCAGCACGGGAATGAGTACGTAAAGGCCGGGATGGGCCTGCATGTCGGCGCTGGAAAGCGGCCCTTGCACCACGAAGTAGAGGGCCCAAGGCAACAGCAGGCACATGTCGCACCACAGCCCGCCCAGATGATCCGTGCCGCAGCGGCGCCGGAGCACGAAATAAATGGGGTAGCCGACCACCACTACCAAGGTTTCCCAGGCGAAACTGCCATGCTGATACAGTTCATGGCCCACACCAAGCGCCGCACAGCCCACTGCAATTTTCTGCAAGTGCGACAATTGCTCGCCGTAGACCAACCGGCCCGTGAGCACCATGGCCAGGGGCAACATGAAGTACCCCATCGACACTTCCAGACTGCGTCCGTGCAGCGGCGCCCACAGGAACAGCCACAGTTGCACGCCCATCAGCCAGGACGTACCCACCATACCCAGCAGCAGCTGTGGTGTACGCCGGACCCTGCGCAGCAGTTCGCCCACCCTTGCCCAGTCCTTGGACACCAGCATGAACAGGGTCAGGCATGGCAGCGTGAGCAGGGTGCGCCAGCCGAAGATTTCCTCGCCGTCCAGTGGCTTGAGCAGCGATGTATAGAAGTACATCACGGCGAACAGGCAGGACGCCGTGACCGATGTAACAATCCCTTTTGACACAAGTGCCTCGTATGCAGGAGATGAGCGTTGAGATCAGCCGCGCATGATCTCAGGGGGCGTGCTCTGCGGCAACCGCGAAGCGGCGGGCTGCGCCGCCAGCGCCTGCAGAAACTGAGCGGCAGGCATGGGTTTGGCGTATAGATAACCCTGCTGGAAGTGAACCCCATGTTGTTCGAGGTAATCACGCTGAACCGCCGTTTCGACGCCTTCGGCTACGATGCCAAGACCCAACTTGACCGACAGCTCGATGATGGTTTCGAGAATGGCAACGGACAACGCGTCCCCGCCGATCAAGGCGACGAAGCTCTGGTCGATCTTCAGGTAATCCACCTTGAACTGCCTGAGGTAGTTGAGGCTCGACTGGCCCGTGCCGAAATCGTCGAGGGCGATCATTACGCCGATCTCATGCAACTGCTCGAACAGCTCCAGCGTCGTGGGCGAGGGTTCGAGCAACTTGCGTTCGGTCAACTCCAGGGTGAGGATGACCCGACCGGGTGGGAAGTGGGCCAGGAATGCGCGGCAGTCATCCAGAAGCTCAAGGCTGCGGCAGTGGTCGGCCGTGATGTTGATGCCGATGTGGAACCCGTCCTCCATCAGGGCGACATAGGGCGCCAGGCTGCTCGCCGTATGCTTCATCAGCGAACGGGTCATCGCCACGATCTGACCGCTGTGCTCGGCATAGGGAATGAACAGGTCGGGCCTAACCAGACCTTCACTCGGGTGATTCCAGCGCATCAGCACTTCTGCACCGGCCCAGCGGTAATCCCCTCGACGAACCACAGGCTGGAAGTAGGGCATGAACTCGTCGGCCTCCAATGCCCTGCGCAGCTCGGCACGCGGCGAGGTGGCCCGCCTGATCTGCCAGCGACAGACAACGCCGGCAACAACGCCCAGCACCGCCAGTAAGCCCAGAAGCGCCAGATAGTGGCTGCGCCAAAGCCGGCTCGACTGGTGCGCCATATAGCCGCCTTCAACGCTGAACGGATAATGTGCAGACGCCATGAACACGGGGGCGCTAACCGCAACCGGTGCCGGCCCCCGGTGAACGATGCCGTCTCGGCCCATCCAGGCGTTTCCCACGCGCAGGTACAGTGCGTGGCCTGCACCCAGCAGACGCAGCGCCATCAGCAGATGATCGCCATCGACCGTGGTGATTGCCGCGCGGTCTTTGTCACTGGCGCGATAGACCAGCAGCGGGTGCCCAGGTGTGACGGAATTGCCGTCCATCAACCACAAGTGCCCATCGACATAGTCGCTGGCTGTTACCGGTTCATCGAACGCCCCGAATAACGAACTGCAGTACAACCGATCCTGCTTGACCAGGTTGGTCGAGCGAATGAAGGCGTTGCGGGTCACTTCGCCACGTAACAGCAGCTGCGCCTCGGTACACGGCGTACCCGCCGAGGGTAGCAACGCGATCGCCGTACGCAAGGCGCCGTCGAGGATGCGCTCGACATGCTCGATGACTTGCTCGGCAGTCGCTCGGCTGCCGGCTTGCAGATCACGCTCAATCTGCCAGTTCATAACGGTCAGGCCGCATGCGATAGGGAATGCGCCGACCATCCAGGGCAGCAGGGTTCGCCAGCCGAAGCCTGAGCGCGATTTTCTAGAAAGGGGCATAGTGGCAACTGATCGAAGGAGACGTTACAAAGCATAGCCCTGTGCCCAGGGGTGAGGAACTAATGCGGGACAAAACAAATTACGCTGTGTAGAATCGGTTTACGAAAAAAAACAATAAGGCGCCTTTGTTCCGAAGGCGTCACACCTGCTGAGTACGGGTCCTATGACATACCCTGGCTTCAGATTGATCATTGGTGACTTCCTCGCGCGCAGTGTGCGGGGCATTCCGTGCTCCCCGCCGGCGCTGTTCGACATCCCAGGCAAACATTGAATTCGCTGCAGATGAGGACACGCACATGGCTGATATTTTCGACAATCCTATGGGTTTGATGGGCTTTGAGTTCATCGAGCTGGCTTCGCCTACTCCCGGGGTTCTGGAGCCTGTATTCCAGATGCTGGGCTTCACCAAGGTGGCCACCCACCGCTCCAAGGATGTGCACCTGTATCGACAGGGCGACATCAACCTGATCTTGAACAATGAACCCAGAAGCGTAGCTTCGTATTTCGCCGCTGAGCATGGCCCGTCCATTTGCGGCATGGCGTTTCGTGTGCGCAACGCTCACGATGCTTACGCCCGCGCCCTGGAGCTGGGCGCACAGCCCGTCGAGATCGAGACGGGCCCGATGGAACTGCGTCTTCCGGCGATCAAGGGCATCGGCGGTGCCCCGCTTTACCTTATCGACCGTTTTGAAGAAGGTAGCTCGATCTATGACATCGACTTCAACTTCATCGACGGCGTGGATCGCCACCCGACCGGTGCAGGCCTGAAGGTCATCGACCACCTGACCCATAACGTCTATCGCGGGCGCATGGCCTATTGGGCTGGGTTCTACGAGAAGTTGTTCAACTTCCGCGAAATACGCTACTTCGATATCAAGGGGGAATACACAGGTCTGACCTCCAAGGCGATGACTGCGCCCGATGGCATGATCCGGATTCCGCTCAACGAAGAATCGTCCAAGGGTGCGGGACAGATCGAAGAGTTCCTGATGCAGTTCAATGGCGAAGGCATTCAGCATGTCGCGTTCTCGACCGACGACCTGGTCAAGACCTGGGATGCGCTCAAAGGTCTGGGCATGCGCTTCATGACCCCGCCGCCGCAGACTTACTACGAGATGCTTCCCGAGCGCCTGCCTGATCATGGTGAGCCGGTGGATCAGCTTCAGGCACGTGGCATTTTGCTGGACGGTGCAGCACAAGCCGGGGACAAACGACTGTTGTTGCAGATATTCTCCGAAACGCTGCTGGGGCCGGTGTTCTTCGAGTTCATCCAGCGCAAGGGTGACGACGGATTCGGAGAAGGCAACTTCAAGGCGCTGTTCGAATCCATCGAGCGTGACCAGGTTCGCCGCGGCGTGCTCAGCGTCGAGTAAATACCGGCGGTGCCGTCATGGTCCTGGGCGATCGACGGCACTGTTTCGCTGCCTGCCGCGCATTTTGCTCAACACCATGTAGATCACCGAGCCCGTCATGAGCCCCACCAGCATCAATGAAGGGAGCATCTTGAACACGGCAGTGCGCAGTTCCTGGGCGGCGTAACCCGCGGGATAGCCAGCGACCACCCGGTAAGGGTACTGGGTGGACCCCAGTTCATGGGTGAATTCCGCGACGGAAGGCCTTGTACCGTTCAGGCTATCGCCATCCTTCCAGACAGAGTGCTTGTCAAACTCCAACACCAGCGCGAGTCCGTCCTTGAAAGCGTCAAGTTCAGTGCGCAATTGCACTGGAAAGCTTGTTGCGATCACGCCTTTTTTCTCACCTTGCACGTACATGTTCATCAGCAAGTAACCCTTCGCATCCAGCATCAGGTGGTTGAACGTCAACAGTTGCCCGGTCGAGGCAATTTCAGTCAGCAGCTCATGCGAGTCCGAGGCGGAGCTGCAATAGGCCTTGCCGTCATCAATCACAGCCAGCGACCTGAGCATCGAACGGCTGGTCACCTGGTCGACAAGGGCGCGTCTGATGCTACTGCAAGGCTGACCAGCCAGTGGCAGCGTGCTCAGGGCCACCTCTTGTACGCGGTCCAAGGCTTGATCGACGCTGAAAACCGCCTCCCGAACCGACACTTCAGCGTTGTCCGCAAGCTTGGCCTCCTGCTGATAGTTGATGACCAGTAGTCCTGAAAAGACAGGTACCAGACCTACAGCCATCAGCAGTACCAACTCAAGCAGGCTCCGCCCCGCATGCATGAACTTGTCCATCGATCATCGTTCCTCAAGCCTCGCGCTGCCCAGGGTGGGCAGCTGGCTCAAGCCTAGGGCGTTGTCGAAAGCACCACTGTAGGGGGATAGCCGAGAAGGTGTGGGATTTGGTTAGGCTGAACGTAGCTGCCATCCGTTTTCATAAGCGGTGCAGCAACAGATGAATGGGCTTGCGCCGGCACATCCGGGGCAGGAGGGTCTGCGTGTCGCGCTGGCCTATGCTAACGTGGCACGGCGCATGGAGCTTGCGTGCAGGCCCATCACTAAGGCCACCGGCTTTCGCTTAACGACGGAGAACCACATTGGTCGGCAAAGAAGGACCTGGAGTCTCAACGAGATCGGTCGCAACTAGACTCTCCAAACGGACACGCCCAAGCGATTTCAAGGAACAAGTAATCCGCTTCGATTGGTCGCATACGCCTCTGGGGGCCTTGCCCCACTGGCCTGCCTGCTTGCGCATCGCAGTCGACACCATGTCTCGCTCGCCGTTTGCGTGTGCTGTGGTGTGGGGCAGTCAACTGACGGTCATACCCAACGACGCCTATGTGGCGCTCAAGGGATCGCCAATCACGTTAGGTGCGCGTTTCGATACGCTGTGGCACGACGACTGGGAAAGTCTGGGCCCGTCTGTGTTCGACGCGCTAGCGGGCCGTTCCAGTTTCATCGAACATCCGCCAGTCCACATCGCTCGCTGCGATCACGCTGACGGCATCTGGTGCGCCTTGGGTTATACCCCCCTGAACGATGAGTTAGGGGAGGTCGCAGGGTTTGTCCATACGATCATCGAAACCACGGCAACCAAGGGGGGCCGTGAGCATTGGCGAAGCCAGGCCATGTCGTTGGAGAGGCAGATTGCATCTCATGCCAGCGAGCTGGAAAGAATCTGGCAGCTGTCAAACGACGCCATGATGACGGTCACCTCCGACCTCAAGCTGCACAATGCCAATCCCACCTGGCTAAGCATTCTCGGATGGGAGCTGGAGCAGGTGCGGCACTTGCCCATCTTGTCCCTGGTCCACCCTGCAGACCTTGCACAGGTCCAGCTAGCGATTGAATCGCTGCTGCGTCGCAACGATACCCATCAGATCGAGACGCGCCTGCGGCACCGTGAAGGCCACTACCACTGGTTTAGATGGCGTGCGCGAGTGGGTGCGAGATTGGTGACCATCGTAGGGCGAGACATCACCGGAACACGCGAAGAGGCCATGCGCCAATCCCGCATGTTGATGCGTAACACCGAGCGCATGGAGGCGGTGGGACAATTGGCCGGCGGCATGGGCAACGAGATGAACAACCTGCTGTCGGGTATTGGGGGTGGGCTTGAGCTACTGCAGCTGCGACTCCAGGAAGGGCGCCTGGAACGTATCGAGGAGTATGTGAAGCTTTCTCGTGATTCGGTACTACGCGCCATGGAACTGACCCATCGCCTGCTCGCCTTTTCTCGTGATCGGCCTTCGGCGCCGAGACCGTTTCACCTCAATCGCCAACTGCGCCTGAGCGAGCCGCTGCTGCTGAGCGCTCTGGGCCCCGAGATGCACATCGACTGGCAACTGGACGTCGCATCCTGGGTCGTAGCCTTGGACATTGCGGCGTTCGAAAACGCATTGCTGTGCCTGTGCGCCAATGCGCGCGAGGCAAGCCTAGGCAAGGGCACCGTGAGGGTTCGCAGCGTCAACGAACGGCTGAGCGTGCCCTTTCCGGATGAAACAGGGTTGCCTGCCGGCGACTATGTGGCCCTGCATATAGCCGATGAAGGTCATGGCATGCCGGCCAGCGACGTGGCCAGGGCTTTCGAACCCTTCTTCACCAGCAAGCCTCCAGGTCGGGGGGCTGGGCTGGGGCTATCAATGGTCTACGGTTTCGTTCGTCAATCGGGTGGCTATGCGTGGATCGAGTCTACGGTGGGCGAGGGGACCAAGGTAAGCATGCTGTTCCCACGCTGCTTTGAGGCCGTTCACGAAACGCTCGCCGGTCGCAAGAGCTCAAGCCGGGTAGGGAGCGGCGAGCGCGTACTGCTGGTCGATGATGAATCGAACCTGCGTACGGTGATGCGCGAATACTTGATTGAATCTGGCTTCGATGTAACCGATGTCGCGGATGCCAACAGTGCTCTGCAGCGCTTTCGCCAGGATGAACCTTTCGAGCTGGTGATTACTGACATCGGGTTGCCCGGCAGCTTCAGTGGCAGGCAAGTGGCTAAGGCCATGCGCATGCTCAAGCCAGACCAGAAGATCCTGTTCATCACGGGCTATGCCTTGCAGGAAATCGACTCCGACGCCACTGAGCAGCCCGGAACGGCGCTTCTGCGCAAGCCATTCCAGCTGGCGCAGTTGGCGGAGCAGGCATTGGAGATGATCGACAGCTGACGCAGGGTGGCCGCGAGTCTAAAGGTCTTTCTGCAGGAATGGATCATCAGGGTTCTGGCGCTCGAGTTCGGCGAGCAGCACCTGGACATTCTGCAACTGTCCGGACGCTTTCCAGTACTCGATCAACAGGACTCTGGCTTGCCGATTGGCTGGCGCTCTGCTCAAGATGGCTTCCAGCTGTCTCTGAGCCGCATCCAGCTGTTCAAGGTCATGCAAGGTCGTGGCAAGGGTCAGACGATACTCGGCATTGTCCGGCTCCAGTTCGACCGCCCGCGACAGCGCCAATAGCGCGTATTCCTGCTGGTCGTGACGAATCAGCCAACGGCCGAGTTCATGCTGCAAGAACGCCGAATCGGGTGTCACTGCCAACGCATCGGCCAGCACCTGACGTGCAACATCGTGCGCCCCTTGGCGCTCGAGCACGGTCACCTTCAACGCCACGGCATCGAGGTTGCTGTTATCGCCCGCCAATGCCCGCTCGATGGCAGCGGCCGCCTTGGCATACTCGTCCTCGTGCAGGTACAGGCGGGCCAGCTGGACCTGTGCATCGACGTCCTGGGGCTGGGCGAGCAGAACCTGCTCCTGCGCCCCAATGGCTTCGTGCAAGGCACGCAGATACAGGCCCATGCTGTCAGCGTCCACGTCCAACAGCGCCCCTACGGCCGCAAAACGAACGCTCTGATCGCTGTCTTCAAGCAGGGGGCCAAGTATCAGGCTCCGCTGAGGCCCAGGCAGCAGGCGGCTGATCGCGGACACGGCGGCGCGACGAACGATGGCATCGGCATGGTCCAGATCTGCCTGGGCCAGCTTGAAGGCTAGCGCAGACGGGTAATTGGGCAGCTCGGCATACAGGGCCGCTCGGCGGATGGCCGGCAGGTCATGGCGCTGAAGCTGTTGGTACAAGACCCGTGCAGCGCCGGGCTGACCGTCATGGGCCTGGCGCAGTGCCTTCACGTAGCTATGCGGGGGCAGTGCTGGCTGATCAGGCTCTACGTCGCGCCACAGATAACCGAACAGCGCTGACAGCATCATCAACGCCAGCAATGCAATCAGGTAGCGGGTACGTCTTGGCATCGGACGGTCCGTGTGTCAGGAGAGGCAAAGCTTGGGCCAGCCTTCGGTTAAATGCAACCGGGCTGGGTACGCCTGTGGCAGGCTTTGCCTGAAACCCGCAGGCCCGAGCAAAAAAAGCCCCGCAGAACTCGATCTGCGGGGCAAACGGCCGGTCCGGGACCAACCAAAGGAGCTTGTTGAGCTGCGGTTCAGTGCGAGCTGGCTACCGTGTCAGGTTGCCAGCCGCCACCGAGTGCCTTGTAAATTGAAACGATTCCCCGATAGAGGTCGACCTCGCCAAGGGCCTGTGCATCCTCCGCACTCAGGCGCTCGCGCTCGGCATCGAGCAGCACCAGGTAATCGACTGACCCCTCGCGGTAGCGGATCGACGCCAGGTCGGCCGCTTTGCGGCTGGCCTCGCTCTGGCGCATCAGCGACAGCAGCCGCTGCTGGATCTTGTCGTAGTCGCTGAACGCATTGGCCGACTCTTCCAACGCCAGCAGTACCTGCTGCTCATAGTTAGCCAGCGCGCCTTGCGCGTCGGCTTTGGCGCCGCGCAGGCGTGCCCTCACGCTGCCCAAGTCAAAGGCCGCCCAAGTAATGCTGGGCCCCAACCCCCAGGCGCCCGCTGCCGAGGAGCCGAGCTGGGAGCCGCGCGCTGCGGTGAAGCCCAGGAAACCGCTCAGGCTCACCCGGGGAAACAGATCTGCCGTCGCCACCCCGACGTTTGCGGTGGCCGCAGCGAGCTGGCGTTCGGCGCTGCGTATGTCGGGGCGTCGGCGCAGCAGTTCACCAGGGTCACCGACAGGCAAGGCCTTGGCGATGGCTGGCAGTGCTTTGGGGGACAGGTCAACGCCGATTGCGTCAGGTCGACGGCCCAGCAAGGTGGCGATGCGATGCCGTGATCTGGCCTGTTGGGCCTGCAACTGCGGCACACTGGCTTCGACCCCTGCCAAGCGCGCGTCGGCCCGTACCACGTCCAGTTCATTACCCACCCCGGCATCGCGCAGCGTTTCAGTGATGGTGCGCGATTGTTGCTGGGTCTTGAGGTTCGCCAAGGCTATGTGTTCACGCAGTTGCGCGCCGCGCAGCTGACCGTAGGCGTCGACCAGCTCGGCGATTAGGCTGACCTGAAGTTGCTGAAGGTCAGCCGCCGCTGCTGCTTCCTGAGCCTGGCTGGCTTCGATCTGGCGCGTAATCCGCCCGAACAGGTCGACTTCCCACGCCATGTCCAGGCCAAGGTCGTAGCGCTCGGCATTGACCCGATGGTCAGTCTGGCCAGGCACCTGGCCTTTGCCCACTTCACTGCTGGCACGGCTGGTCACGACCGGGAACAGATCGTTTTCGGCATCGTCCCGAATCGCCCTGGCCGACTTGAGTCGTGCGAAAGCGACCCGTAGATCTCGGTTACCTTCCAACGAGGCCTGCACCAGTTGGTTCAGGGTCGGGTCGTCGAACTGTTTCCACCACAGGCTCTCGAAACGGGTGCGGTCATAGGCCTTGGCCTGGGCATCGACGTCCAGCTGAGCTGGGGCAGTAGCCGGCGCGTGGTAATCAGGCCCTACCGCGCAGGCCGCCAGGGCCAGGCTGAGCAGGCTCGGTGTCAGGTGTTTGAACAGGTTCATGCAGGGTTCTCCAGCGGATGGATGCGCTCGGCCTTGCGGGCCTGACGTCGCTCGACAAAACGGCGGATCAGGAAGAAGAACACCGGGGTCAGGAACAGGCCGAACACCGTGACGCCGATCATCCCGGAGAACACCGCCACGCCCATGGCATGACGCATCTCCGAGCCTGCTCCCGAGCTGAACACCAGCGGTACGACACCCATGATGAACGCGATGGACGTCATCAGGATGGGGCGCAAGCGCAGACGGCAGGCTTCCAGCACCGCAGCCAGAGGATCGAGGCCTTTGGCCTGCTCGTCTTTGGCGAACTCCACGATCAGGATGGCGTTCTTGCAGGCAAGCCCGACCAGAACGATGAGCCCGATCTGGGTGAAGATGTTGTTGTCACCACCGGAGACAATGACGCCAGTAATGGCCGAGAGCAGCGTCATCGGCACGATCAGGATCACCGCCAAGGGCAGGCTCCAGCTCTCGTACTGGGCGGCCAGTACCAGGAACGCCAACAACACGCACAACGGGAACACGAACAGCGCAGTGTTGCCCGAGAGGATCTGCTGGTAGGTCAGGTCCGTCCACTCGAAGGTCATGCCGTTGGGCAATTCCTGCTTCAGGAGTTTCTCGATGGCCGCTTCTGCCTGGCCTGAGCTGTACCCAGGCGCCGCTGCGCCATTGATTTCTGCGGTGATGAAGCCGTTGTAGTGCATCACGCGGTCGGGCCCGGAGGTGTCGGTGACCTTGAGGAACGTGGCCAATGGGATCATATCGCCCCGATTGTTGCGCACCTTCAACTGTCCGATCTGCTCGGCGTTGAGCCGGAACTGCTGCTCGGCCTGCACGTTGACCTGGTAGGTACGTCCGAATCGGTTGAAGTCATTGGTATACAGCGACCCCAGGTACACTTGCAGAGTGTCGAAGATATCGTTGATGGCCACGCCGTGGGTCTTGGCTTTCTCACGATCGATGGCCGCATCGACCTGCGGCACGTTGACCTGGTAGCTGGTGAACAGTCCCGCAAGCTCAGGCACCTCATGGCTCTTGGCAATGATGTTCTGGGTTTCCTTGTACAGCGCTTCGTAACCCAGGTTGCCACGGTCCTCGATCTGCAGGCGGAAGCCACCGATGGTGCCGAGCCCTTGCACGGGCGGCGGTGGGAAGATCGCGATGTAGGCGTCCTGAATGTCGGCGAACTGGGCGTTCAAGGCTGCGGCGATGGCAGCGGCCGACTGGCTGGGGTCCTTGCGCTCGTCGAAGGGCTTGAGAGGCGTGAACACGATGCCGCTGTTGGGGCTGTTGGTGAAGCCATTGATGGACAGGCCCGGGAACGCGACAGAGTCCGCCACGCCCGGTTGCTTGAGGGCAATCTCGCTCATGCGCTTGATCACCGCTTCGGTGCGATCAAGGCTGGCGGCATCCGGCAATTGGGCAAACGCCACCAAGTACTGCTTGTCCTGGGCAGGCACGAAACCGGTCGGCGTGGAGGAGAAGCCCAGATAGGTCAGGCCCATCAAACCGGCATAGACGAACAGGGCGATGCCACTGGAACGGATCACTCGGCGGACACCGCCCACGTAGCGATGGCTGGCGCGGTCGAAGAAGCGGTTGAAGGGCGCAAAAAGCCAGCTACCCAGCAACCTGTCCAACAGCCGCGAGAATTTGTCCCTGGGCGCATGGTGGTCCTTGAGCAGTACCGCCGCCAAGGCAGGGGACAGGGTCAGCGAGTTGAACGCCGAGATCACCGTGGAGATCGCAATGGTCAGGGCAAACTGCTTGTAGAACTGTCCAGTCAGCCCCGAGATGAACGCTGCGGGTACGAACACCGCGCACAGCACCAAGGCGGTGGCGATGATCGGGCCTGTCACCTCGCTCATGGCTTTTTGCGTGGCTTCGAGCGGTTTGAGACCCAGCCCGATGTTGCGCTCGACGTTCTCCACTACCACGATGGCGTCATCGACCACGATGCCGATTGCCAGCACCAACCCGAACAAGGAAAGGGCATTGAGCGAGAAGCCGAACAGGTGCATCACGGCGAAGGTGCCGATCAGCGATACCGGTACGGCCAGTAGCGGAATGATCGATGCACGCCAGGTCTGCAGGAACAGGATGACCACCAGCACCACCAGTACCAATGCTTCGAACAGCGTGTGCACCACCGCCTCGATCGAGCCGCGCACGAACACGGTAGGGTCGTAGACGATGCTGTAGTCCATGCCCTCGGGGAAGTCTTTCTTCAATTCCGCCATCTTGGCGCGTACTTCATCGGAGATGTCGATGGCGTTCGAGCCCGGGCGCTGGAAGATTGGGATGGCCACGGCAGGCTGGTTGTTGAGCAGCGAGCGCAGCGCGTACTGGCTAGAGCCCAGTTCGACACGAGCGATGTCCTTCAGGCGCGTGATCTCACCGTCCGCACCGGCACGGATGATGATGTTCTCGAATTCTTCCTCATTGACCAGGCGGCCCTGGGTGTTGATCGAGAGCTGGAAGCTGGTGGAGCCCGGCGCCGGCGGAGCACCCAGCTGACCCGCGGCCACCTGGCGGTTCTGCTCGCGAATTGCAGTGACCACATCGGTGGCCGTCAGGTTGCGCGAGGCGGTCTTGTTCGGGTCCAGCCAGACGCGCAGGGAGTAGTCGCCCATGCCAAACAGCTGCACATCACCCACACCACCCAACCGTGCCAGCTCGTCCTTGATGTTCAGGATGGCGTAGTTGGACAGGTAGAGCATGTCATAGCGGTTGTCCGGTGAAGTCAGGTGCACGACCATGGTCAGGTCGGGCGACGCCTTGTCCACCGTGATACCGATACGTGTCACTTCCTCGGGCAGCTTGGGCTGCGTGCGGGTCACACGGTTCTGCACCTGCACCTGGGCATTGTCCAGGTCGGTCCCCAGGGCGAAGGTGATGGTCAAGGTCAGCTTGCCATCGGCGGTGGATTGCGAGGACATGTAGAGCATGTTCTCGACCCCGGTAATGGCTTGCTCCAGGGGCGCGGCAACGGTTTCGCCGATGACCTTGGGGTTGGCACCCGGGAAGTTGGCGCGTACCACAACCGTAGGCGGTACGACCTCAGGGTATTCACTGATGGGCAACTGGAACAGCGAAATGGAGCCTGCGATCAGCAGCACCAGTGACAGCACCGCCGCGAAGATGGGCCGTGTGATGAAGAATTTGGAGAAGTTCATCGGTGGGGTTCCTCAACCGCGCGGCGCAGGCGCGCTGGCGCCCTGATTGGTGTTGCCGGCCACTTTGGCCGTGCGGGTGCTCGCCTCCAGAGCCTGACGTTGCTCGGCAAGCGCGGCCAGTGTCTGCTCGCTGGCCATTGGCGCTTCTTCAGGGGTGACCTGGGAGCCTGGACGCACTCGCTGCAGGCCCCTGACCACAATGCGGTCGTCCTTGCCCAGCCCGCTGCGCACGATGCGCAAGCCCTCAAGCTTTGGCCCCAACTCGACAGCGCGATAGGCCGCCTTGTTGTCTTTGTCCATGACCAGCACGAACTTCTTGCCAAGGTCGGTGCCCACCGCTTCGTCGTTGATCAGCACCGCATCGTATTGAGCGCTGCCGACCAGCTTCAGGCGTGCATACAGGCCAGGGGTGAATTCACCGCGTTTGTTGTCGAACACGGCCCGGCCACGAATGGTGCCGGTGCGCGGGTTGACCTGGTTGTCGACGAAGTTCATCTGCCCCAGGTGCGGGTTGCCAGTCTCGTTGGTCAGGCCCAGGTAGACCGGGGTGCTTTGCCCGCGCTGGCCTTGGCGGGCCAGCTGTGTGTACTTGAGGTAGACGCGTTCGTCAGCATCGAAATAGGCGTACACCTTGTCAGTGGAGACCACGCTGGTCAGGGGCGTGACATCGGCAGTGACGATGTTGCCGGCGGTGAACTGCGCGCGGCTCACGCGGCCGTTGATAGGGGAGGTGACACGGGTGAAGCTCAGGTTCAAACGTGCCAGGTCAAGTTGGGCCTGGATGGCATCTACGCCGGCGCGTGCTTCGGCCGCAGCACTGTTGCGTGACTCTGCCAGTTCGGCGGAGATGGCGTTGCTGTCTCGTAGACGCTCACCCCGGCGAGCTTCATTGGCGCTTCGGATGGCACTGGCCTTGGCTTGCTGCAGCTGGGCCTCAAGGCGGCGGACTTCAGCCTGGAAGGGCCGAGGGTCGATCTGGAACAACAGGTCACCCTTGCGTACCTGGGCGCCTTCGGTGAACGCCACTTGGTCGATCTGGCCCGACACACGGGGGCGCACCTCGACGGTTTCCGGTGCTTCCAGGCGTCCGGTGAACTCGTCCCATTCGTTGATCGGCTGTTCGATCACCTTGGCCACGGTGACCTTCGGAGCTGCCGGGGCCTGCGCGGCATCGGGGGTTTTGCTGCAAGCGCCGAGCGCTACCACTGCGAGGGCTGCAAGTGGAACACCGAAAGGTTTGAGTGACTGCTCCATGGAGAACTCCGCCAATATATTAGGAATGGGCGGAGTGTGAGTGTGTTGCGTGCGGGGAACGAATCGAATGGGCTGAAGGTTATTATCATGGTGAATGATATGAACCCATCGGCTATCGCCACCTGGTGATGAAGGAGCCGCTCAGCGGTGGGGCGCCCCCGGCGCCCCCAATGAGTCAGGGCTGGCTTGCACCCTTGCTTGATGCGCCTTCCGAGCCAGTGCCGTCCATGCCCGGTAAATCCTGGTTGTCGTTCTGCTGCGCCGGCGGGCTGTCTGGATCATTGCCCTGTAGCCTTGGATCGGTATCACGGGGCATGGGCTTCTCGATCGGGTTGAGCGTGCTGTCTGCACCCGGCTTGGGTGCCTGGTTGTGCGGGTCATCCGGGTAGGTAGGCCCGGTGCCGGCCGCCAGGGCCAGGGGCGAGGCAAGCAGGGCAAGCAACAGGAAGCTGGGACGATTCATGGCAATCTCCTTTGCAACGGGCAGGGCAGGTTCGTAACCTTTGGCCTTGCCCGGCCGTTCAAAGTGCCAGCACTCCGATCAACGGTCACACCACCAGCGACAGCGCCATGATGAATACAATGCCGACCACCGACAGCAGGGTCTCCATCATGCTCCAAGTCTTGAAGGTCTCGGCCACAGTCATGTTGAAGTACTGCTTGACCAGCCAGAAACCGGCATCGTTGACATGGGACAGGATCAGCGACCCGGCACCGGTCGCCAGCACCAGCAGTTCACGGTTGACCCCAGGCACCAGGTCGATCACAGGTGCCACGATTCCCGCACCGGTAATGGTCGCCACGGTGGCAGAGCCCGTGGCAATTCGAATCACTGCGGCGACCAGCCAGGCCAGCAGAATCGGTGATATCTCGGCCTGTACAGCCATTTGCCCGATCACGTTACCGACACCGGTATCGACCAGCATTTGCTTGAAACCGCCGCCGGCGCCAACGATCAGGACGATGGCAGCCGTGGGCGCGAGGCTGTGATCGAGCATCTTCATGATCTGTTGGCGGTTGAAGCCGCGCGCCGAGCCAAAGGTGTAGAACGCCAGCAGCAAGGCGGCGAGCAGCGCAGTGATGGGGTGCCCGATCAGGTCCATCCATTGGCGCACGATGTGCTCAGCAGGCAATACCACATCGGCGAAGGTCTTGAGCAGCATCAGCACCACCGGCAGCAAGACGGTGATCAAGGTGACGCTGAAGCTCGGCAGGTTGGCCTGGTCCGATTCCTTGGCGATCTGGTCCATCAGCTCCTGTGAAGGGTGCCCAGGGATATAGCGCGAGATGAAGTTGCCGAACAGTGGGCCGGCGATGATGGCCGTGGGCAGGGCCACGATCAGGCCGTAGAAGATGGTCTTGCCGATGTCGGCATGGAAGATGCCGATGGCCAGCAACGGCCCCGGGTGCGGCGGTACCAGGCCGTGCACGACGGACAGACCTGCCAGCAAGGGGATGCCGATCTTGATCAGCGACACTCCGGAGCGCCGCGCGACGATGAAGACCAGTGGGATGAGCAGGACGAAGCCAATCTCGAAGAACAGCGGGATGCCCACCAGAAAGGCAGCGAACATCATGGCCCAGTGCACGTTCTTCTTGCCAAAGGCCCGAATGAGGGTCTGAGCGATCTGATCGGCCCCGCCGGAATCGGCCATCAGCTTGCCCAGCATCGTACCCAGTGCGAGCACGATGCCGACGAACCCGAGCACGCCTCCGAAACCGTCCTGGAACGACTTCATGACCTTGGCTACCGGCATACCAGAGGTCAGGCCGAGGAAGCCGGCAGCCAGGGTGAGGGCAACGAAGGGGTGCACCTTGAAATGAGTGATAAGCAGGATCAGCCCGACGATGGTAACCAGCGCGTCGAGGAGCAGGAAAGTATCAGTAGCCAGTCCGAACATGGTGTATAGGCCTCGGTCTTATCGTTGTTTTTGGCGTAGCTTGTTGGGTAAGTCATTGCATGAATGGGCTAAGACAGCGCTGTCTTGACGGTCCGAAATGCGAGCAGACTCAGGCAGTCTGCGCAACACTGTGCTCGGCGCAGCGCTTGAGCCAGCCGTCGACCGCCTCGGCAAGCGCAACGATCGGCTGAGTGGCGTCCAGCGTCAGGGTGAGCGGTTCATCGTAGGGCGGCTCAAGGGCGGCGAACTGGCTCTGGATGAGGCTGGCCGGCATGAAATGCCCTGGTCGCGCCAGAACCCGTTGCTCAGCTTGGGCAGGGGTGAGCTCAAGAAAGACGAACATCAGCCCAGGCATCGCGCAGCGCAATGTGTCGCGGTAGCTGCGCTTGAGTGCGGAACAGGTGAGAATCGGCCGCATGCCGGCCTCACTCGTCGCTTGCATCTCCTGGCCCAGGCGTACCAGCCAACCGGCACGGTCATCGTCATCCAAGGGAATACCGGCGCTCATCTTGTCGATATTGGCCTGCGGGTGGAACGCGTCACCTTCGATCAGGTGTCCGCCGCTGTAGGCGGCGATGGCAGACGCAATGCAGCTCTTGCCGCACCCGGCCACACCCATGACCACGATGGCGGGCAGTGGAGAATTCATCTGTACCTCCTGCTGGGTGGGACAGCGCTGTCTTAGGCTCGGGCAGCGCGGTCTCCCCAATGTTTATTGATCTTGTGCTTACGCAGTATGGACGCCGTGCGGCAATCACCTGAGAGCAACCGGCAAACAGCCGTTGCCTACAACCTGAGACAGCGCTACCTTAGAGGCCGTTCCCAGTCCTTGCAAGTAGTAAAATTACAACATTATGGCCCGCATTGGTTCGCGCACAACTGGTCGTCCCACCCTGGCTGAAGTCGCCAGACTGTCCGGGGTTTCCCCCATCACTGCATCCCGGGCCTTGCGCGGCGTCAGTACCGTGGCCCCTGAACTCGCGGCCAAGGTGGTGGCTGCGGCCACCACCCTTGGCTATGTGGCCAATCCCGCCGCCCGCGCGTTGGCATCTGCCCGCAGCCACTCGGTCGTGGTGCTCATACCGTCGCTGTCCAATCAGTTGTTCATCGACACACTGGAAGCCATCCATGATGTGATGCGCCCACGAGGGCTGGAGGTGCTGATCGGCAACTACCACTACGATACCGCCGAGGAAGAAAACCTCATTCGCAATTACCTGGCCTATCAGCCTTGTGGCATGCTGCTGACCGGTTTCGAACGCACCGACGCTTCGCGTCAGATGCTCGCGGCCAGTGGCGTACCCTGCGTGCACATGATGGAACTGGACGGGGAGGCCGACGCGTTGGCGGTGGGCTTTTCCCAACACCAGGCTGGCCGGGCCGCAGCCCAACACCTGATCGAACGCGGTTGCACCCGGCCTGGGTTTATTGCAGCACAGCTGGATCCCCGGGTCATGCAGCGGGCTGAGGGCTTTCGGCTAGCGCTGGCCGAAGCTGGATTGCACGC
The DNA here is from genome assembly GCF_002420785.1 of Pseudomonas sp. UBA5666. Lineage (NCBI taxonomy): Bacteria > Pseudomonadati > Pseudomonadota > Gammaproteobacteria > Pseudomonadales > Pseudomonadaceae > Pseudomonas > Pseudomonas sp. UBA5666. The sequence goes on from NZ_DIIQ01000042.1 coordinate 84,261, forward strand.
GCCCGAGCGGGAGGTCCTGACCCCGGCCCCGTCCTCGATCGCACTGGGAGGGGAGTTGTTCAGCCGCCTGATCAGGCAAGCCCCCGAGGTGGATGGCATCTTCTTTTGCAACGATGACCTTGCCCAAGGCGCGGTGCTTCAAGCGCTGCGCCAGGGCATCCGTGTCCCGCAGGAGGTTGCCATGGTCGGCTTCAACGATCTGCCGGCTTCGGCGCACATGGTGCCCAGGCTTACTTCCATTCGCACGCCAAGGGCTGCGGTGGGACGTGTCGCCGCCCAGGCGTTGTTGACGCTGCTCGATGGCAAAGCCGTGACGCCAGCCCGGCAGGACCTGGGGTTTGAGTTGATGGTGCGAGAAAGCTCCTGAGGTTTCACGCGCACCTGGTGCGAGTGACTCAATTCGGCTCTGATGGTCTGGGCATGGCTTCCAAGGTAGCGATCAGGTCTTTGTGCAGTGTTTGCAGGGTGTCCTGGAGTACCCGACACAAGTTGTCTACAGGATCACCTGCTACAAGCGCCTGCTCGAGTGCTTCGCAGTCGGCGACCAAGTGACGTACCTTAAGCATCTTGGCCCCACCCTTGATGCGGTGAACCAATGCCTTGAGCGTCCCGTCCGGCGGCTGCCCATCCAGGGTGCGCAGCGTTGAAAGGTCTTCGGCCACGCTTTGCGACAATTGCTCGATCAGATGCCTGATCAAATCGTCGTCGTCGCGGGTCAAGTGACGCAGCTCGGCCAGGTTCAAGCCGCCGGGCCGGGCAGGTGCAGGGGCTGCTGGTGGCTTGCGAGCCGCCTGCGGCAGGTGTGCCTTGAGGCCATGCAGGCCGATAGGCTTGAACAGGCAGTCATCCATCCCGCTCGCCAGGCATCGCTCCCGCTCTTCGGCCTGGGCATTGGCGGTTACCCCCAGAATCGTCGCGGGCGACAGTCCTTGCTGGCGTTCTTGAGCACGGATACAGCAGGCCAGCTCATGACCGTCCATCACAGGCATGCTGCAGTCGGTGATCACCACGTCAAAGCGCGTTTCTCGCCACAGCTGCAACGCGATTTCGCCGTTCTGCGCCTGGGTCACCTGATGGCCCAAGGCGCGCAACTGACGTTCAAGCAACAGCAGATTGGCCGGGTAGTCGTCCACGACCAGGATGTGCAACGGGCAAGCATCAAGGCCCGTGGTTGGGTCCTGCCCGTCAGAAATGATCTGGGGCGTACACTGGGGCAGGGCCATGAGGATCTGGACCCTGGTACCCACTCCCTCCACACTCTGCAGTGTCAGCGTACCGCCCATGAGCTCGGCCAGGGCACGGCTGATGACCAGGCCCAGCCCAGTGCCCTGGCGCGCACGGGGCCCGTCGACCTGTACGAATGCATTGAACAGGCGTGCCTGGTCCGCAGGGCTTATGCCGATACCCGAATCGCGCACACAGAGCTCGACGCGCTGGAGTTCGCCCTGTACCGAGGTGCGCATCGCGGTGTGGACTTCACCACGGTCGGTGAACTTGATCGCATTGCTGATCAGGTTCGACAGCACCTGCTTCAGGCGCGCAGCATCTACCTGGACCCAGACCGGTTCGGTGGGTAGGTCACAGGCGAGCTCAAGGCCCTTGAACCTCGCATTGCCTTCGAACACGCGAAGGGTAGCGCGCACCAGGTCCACCAGGTCGGTGGGGATCGGCTGCAAACTGATGTGGCCTGACTCGATCCTGGAAATATCGAGAATATCGCCTATCAACCCTAGCAGCCCCAGTGCCGACTCATGGGCTGTCTCGAGCATGTGGGTATCGCATCGACCGGCGCGACTGTCCTCGAGCGCCAGTTCCAACAAGCCGAGCACGGCGTTCATGGGGGTGCGTATCTCATGGCTCATGGTGGCCAGGAACGTGCTTTTCATGAGGCTGGCCTGCTCGGCTTCATCCTTGGCATGGCGAAGTTGCTCCAGCAAGCCTCGGCTCAGCGCCAGTTGTGTCTGCAGGGCGCGCTCGGCTTCGACCCGCTTCTGGATCAGTTTGCGCAGGTAGCTGTTCCAGAAGACGACACCTGCGATCAGCAACGCGGCAATCACCAGCACCTGGAGCGCCAGTTCTCGGTAGTTGCGCCATGGGCTGTCGCTGACCACGGTGCTCGTCCTCCAGCGATTGATCAGTTGCTCAAGTTCTTCGGGCGCTATACTCAGCAATGCTTTGTCCAGGATCGATTGCAGTTGGGGTTGATCGGCCGCGACGGCAAACGCCGCAACGGCTGGGTCTTCGTCAAGGATGCTCGCGATCTGAAGGCGGTTCTTGAAGACGTGACTGATGTAGTAGGCCGCGTTGATATGGCTACTCAACGCGGCATCAGCGCTGCGATTGACCACAGCCTCCATCAGGTCCAGCGGGTTGTCGACTTCGACAAGCCGCGCGCGGGGGTAGCGCTGCTGGAGCATGGCGCGTTGCGGAGAATTGCGAATAAATGCGATTCGTTGCGGTTCAAAGCGCTTGATGCCGGCTTGCGAAGGGTTATCGACGCGGGTAACGAGCACGCGCGGGCTGATCAGGTAGGGCCGTGTGTAGCGCACTTGTTTGGACCGTTCAGCGCCGTAACCCAATGCGCCGATCATCAGTGCGTCGCGCTGGCCCAGACGGTCGATCATGGACTGGGCAGACTCGGCTTGCCTGGTATGAAAATGCAGCCCGGTCCTTAGGGTAATTTGTTTAAGCAGGTCCAGGGTTATGCCACTGGGTCGCTGCTGATCATCGTAGAACGTCAAGGGTGCCAAGGCCGGATTGATCAACACGTCTACCACCGGGTGAGCCTTGATCCAGGCTTGCTCCTCATCTGTCAGTACACTCAGGTGGCGCTGCAACAAAAGACTGGTATTGCTGTTGCTCCAGCGCTTGAGGATGGCCAGGCGCTCGCTTTCCCCAATCCGGCGCAGTGCCTTGTCGAGCAGTTGACGCAGCGCATCGTTATCGCGTGCCACTGCAAAGGCAAACGCTTCTGGGACGATGGGTGAGAAGTGATCGATCCGCAGGGCACCTCTGAAGGTCTTGCCGATCAGATAGTCTGTGCTGATTGCATCGCCCAGGTAGGCATCGGCTTCGCCCATAGCCACAGCGGCAAGGCCAGCCTGGGTGGAGCGATACAAAACCAGCTGCGCTGCCGGGTAAAGGGCGCGGGCACGATTGGCGGGTAGATAATGGTCAACCATGGCCAGACGCAGCCCTGCAAGATCGTGGGCCGGTGCAAGACGCTGGCCTTCGCGCGTGACGATCACCGGCAGGTCATCGGCATACGATGTACTCAGGCTCAACCCAGCGTCTGCAGCCTCAAAGCTGTTGGAGCTGCCCAGTACGTCCACACGTCCTTCATGCAGCGCCTCAATGGCCTGATAACGGCTATCGAAACGCTTTACTTCGACGGCTATACCCAACAACTCAGCGATGATGCCGACGTAATCCGCTGTCAGACCTTCGTAGTCACTGGGACTTACGTTGATATCAAATGGTGGATAGTCCGGCCGTGAGGTGCCCAGCACCAGGCGCTTGCGAGCGTCTAGCCACTGGCGCTCGGCCGTTTGCAGATTCAAGGGCTGCGTGGCGCTCACCGAACGGGCCAGCAAACTGCGCGTCTCGCTCGCCAGCGACTGCGCGACAGGCCCTGCCAGTACCATCAGCAGGAGGGTACTGGCCAGCAAACGTTTAATCGTCATGCACCGCTCATCAGTAGACGTGGTTGCGCTTGGCCAGGTCCACCATTTCCACCAGCGACTCGGTCTTGAGCTTATCCATGATCCGGCCACGGTAGGTGCTGATGGTCTTGGCGCTGAGGTTCATGCTACTGCCGATGTTCTTGTTGCTTTCTCCACGGGCCAGACGCCTGAGAACCTCCATTTCGCGGTTGGAAAGGCTCGCCAGGCGCATGGGCTCGCTTTCGAGCGAATTGCTGTTGACCGACATCTGCGGGAACGTCGAATAGCCTTTTACCAGGGCCTTGAGCGCGAACAGCAAGGCGTCGTGATCTTCATCCTTGGTCACGAATGCGCCGATGCCTGCGTCCAGACAGCGGCGTACATACAAGTCGGTCGCCTGGCCAGTGAGCACCATGATCTTGGGCACCTGATCGAGTGATTGCAGGCGCTTGATAACTTCCATTCCGTCCAGCCCAGGCAAACCGATGTCGAGAATCACCACGTCCGGTTTGAGCTCGCGTGCCATTTGCGCGACTTCACTGCCATTGCCCACTTCTGCAACGACATTGAAACGTTCATGTTCGAGCAGCATGCGCAGGGACATACGGACGACGGGGTGGTCGTCCACGATCAGCACATTGGTCATTGGGAAAACTCCTGTTCAGATATGGTCCGCTTCCTGGGACACTCAGGAATACTTCTGTAAGCGGGTTAGTCAGAAGCGCAGCAAGATACGACCATTACCGAACTTTGATAATGCCGAGTATAGAAGTGTTGAATAACCTTGAAGGAGCCGATGAAAAATCCTACAAAAAGGCGGGCGGTTCAGCAGCTTGTGGCCTCGCGTTGGCTGCCGAACCGTATGATCAGGTACAGGCAGTGTGTACTTTGTTTACGCGCAGTGAAGATGCAGGGTGTTCAGCCAACGATTTGCCCACGCGCGCGGGACGAATCGAAAGATCGCCCTGGCAGTTGGGGCATCGACCATGCAAGCGTCCCTGCGCACACCCTCGGCAAAACGTGCATTCGAAGGAGCAGATGAAGGCATCGAGGCTGTCACCGGGCAGGTCGGCATCGCAACACTCGCAGTTGGGGCGTAATTCCAGCATAGGCGTGGTTCCTGTCGGGAGGGTCTGGAGGCAGTGTGCTCCGGGCTGGAACTGGCTCGCAAGCTAGGCGCGGTACAGGTGCGCATGTCCGGCACGGTAAAGGGCCGATTCGGCGAACGGCGTGTCACCCAGCACTCGGCCCACCACAATCAACGCGGTGCGGCGATAACCTTTGAGGGCGGCGCGCTCGACGATGTCGTCCAGTGTGCCTCGCACCCAGTCCTGGTCCGGCCAGGTGGCGCGGTAAACCACGGCAATGGGGCAGTCGCCACCGTAGTGAGGCCGCAGCTGCTCAACGATGCGTGCCAGGTGCTTGACCCCCAGGTGAATGGCTAGCGTCGTGGCATGGCGCGCAAGCGCCTCCAACTGCTCGCCGGCTGGCATGGGCGAGCTGTCTGCGAAGCGAGTAAGGATCACGCTCTGAGCGACGTCGGGCAAGGTCAGTTCGCATCCCAGCAACGCGGCGCTCGCAGCCACGGCGGTGACGCCCGGCACAATCTGATAATCGATGCCAAGACGCTGTAGGTGGCGGATCTGCTCACCGATAGCGCCATAAAGACTCGGATCACCGCTGTGCACGCGTGCGACATCCTTGCCCTGGGCATGGGCGCACTCAATGGCGTCGATGATCTGCTCAAGATGCAGTTCTGCGCTGTTGATCAGGGTGTCGGCGCAGTGACCTTCCAGAACGGCAAGAGGGACCAGGGAACCGGCATAAATGATGACAGGGCAGGTGCGAATCAGGCGCTGCCCCTTGACCGTGATCAGCTCGGGGTCGCCGGGGCCGGCGCCGATGAAATAAACCGTCATGGTATTCCTGAATGATTGACAAGGGTGAGCGGGATCAATGAGCGATGGCGAGGGTCGCAGGGCCCAGGGTTTGACGCGTGATCAGAAGCTTCGTTTCGCCATTGTACTGGTCGGCCATTGCCAGTGCTGCACTCTCTGCCACGCCCCAGCACCCGCTGTGCGCAAAAGCGACGGCTGAGCGGTGGCTCAGATGCGCTTCGAAGCGATTCAAGTGCGATGCAGGGTAGAACAACAGAGGCAGCGCCAGATGGCTCGCCAATGCATGCAGCCCCGGCTCGTGCGCCTTGAGATCGATGCTGGCGATACCGTGAAGGTACGCAGCGTCCAGGCCCCGCTGAGCGAGGCCTTGTTCGAGCAAGGTCAACAACCTGTCCATCGGGCAACCACCACGGCAGCCAAACCCTGCATAGAACGGCTTCACACCGAGCGGCTGAAGCGACGATACAGGCCTGCGCTGATCAGGCCAAGGGCGAGCCAGAATGCTGCATTGGTAAGCCAGGACGCCACCTGGAACTGGGTCTCCAGGGCTGCTGGAGCCAAACTCTGGTGCACTTCAGGCTGAGGGGCGCCTATGACGTGCGGCAACACCAGGACAATGACGCCCAACACCTTCAATGCCCAATGGCGGGCGAATACCAGCAGTGCCAGGCCTACGGCCGTGGCACCCGCAGCGCCAGCCCACCAAACCTGGCGCTGCGCCAGGTCAGCCGCCGCGGTTCCCGGGAGCTCCGGCGGCAATCCGAGCGTGGGCGCCAGACAGAACACGGCGAAACCAGCAAGGCCCCAGGCAGCACCGCTGGCCGTGGTGCGCGGTTGGCGCAGGCTGTACAAGCCAGCCAGTATCAAGGCGAACCCCACCGCCACCACCAGGTTGCCGCCGGTGGTCGAGAGCGTGCGCTGCCAGCCCTCTTCAGGCGACCAGGCCTCGTCACTGTGCTCATGGGCGGCCTCGGTACCTTGGGCATGCGAATGTGCCGGCGCCGACGCCTCGTATGTCTCCGCTTGCAGGATCAACGGGCTGACCCACAAACTTTGCAGTACGGTCAGCAACAGTGCCGCCAGCAGTCCGCTGAAGCCCGCCGTACGGGCGATGTGCGTGATCATGGGCGGCAACTCAGTGGCAGGGGAAGGCGGCGCTGTGACGGGTGTCATGCGCAGCATTATGAACGGCTTCGATGTGCGAGAAGCCGGCAAAGTAAACCAGGCACAGGCCCAGCAGGCCGGCGCTTGCAGCCACGACAATGCGTTGACTGAGGGATACGGGTGCAACGATGCTGCTAACGTGCGGGCGGGTAGTGACGGGCATTGGCGCCTTCCTCTGCGTGTAGGCGACGGGCAGGCGCGGCAGCTGCGGGCGATACCCGCAGGAATGCGACAGCGCCCGCCCACCGCGGGGTGTTGATGAACGTCAGGCCGGTCTCCGGGCTTGCGAGGAGGAGGGTATCTCCTGGGCAGCGTCACCTTCCCATGCCGTATCTGCTGGCACAGTGGTAAAGACGCCTCACTCGCTTACCGTTGCGGGGGCAGCACCGGAATAGTCCAGGCCTGTAAGGCAAGCCTGCGACGCACCGATTTCCCGTTTCACCCTCTAGGGGCACCTGACGCAATGCGATAGAAAAGCACGCGGGCCGCGTTGCGTCAAATGCACAGGCTACGCTCGATCATTGCTGGGCGAAGGCAATCAGCCGCTCGCCATCGAGCCGATAACGCAGCCACTCCGTTTGTGGTTGCGCCCCCAGTGCGTCATAGAACCCGATGGCCGGCTCGTTCCAATCCAGCACACTCCATTCAAGGCGACCGCAGCCTTTGGCAACTGCCTGCTTGGCAATGTACCTGAGCAACTGGCGCCCGGCGCCATCGCCACGGTCGTTGGGCGAGATGTAAAGGTCTTCCAGGTAGATGCCATTGCGCCCGAGCCAGGTCGAGTAACTGTAGAAGTAGATGGCAAAACCAATCGCACGGCCTTCACGTTCGGCCATCAGGCAATGAACGGTGCTGTCGGCGTCGAACAGGCTGCGCTCGATGTCCTGGGTAGTGGCCAGTACCTCTTCTCGGGCGCGTTCGTACTCGGCCAATTCAGTAATGAAGTCCAGAATTTGTTGGGCATCGGTGCGTAGGGCAGGGCGAATTACAAGACTCATCGAGCGCTTATCCTTTGTCGGCTGCGAGTGATACAGCTATGTGTATCTGCAAAATTCTCTATATCTGTACTGCTAGGGGGCAAAGGGCTATGGGCTAGTGTGAACCCTTTCCTGAACCCAGTGGAATACCCGTCATGTTCGCCTCGCTCGACCTCTTGATCGCCTTCGTGCTGTTCGCTTTCGTTTCTTCCATCACCCCCGGGCCCAACAACACCATGCTGTTGGCTTCGGGCGTGAATTTCGGTGTGCGCCGCTCGGTGCCACACGCGCTGGGCGTCAGCGTCGGGTTCATGGTCATGGTCCTTGCCGTCGGCTTGGGTCTGGGAGAGGTCTTCAAGGCCTGGCCTGTGCTCTATACCGTGTTGCGCTATGCCGGAGCGGCCTATCTGCTGTACCTGGCCTGGAAAATTGCCACCTCAGGGCCGGTTGGCACCGCCTCTACGGCAGAGCCAAAGCCGATTGGCTTTTGGGCCGCGGCTGCCTTCCAATGGGTCAACCCAAAGGCTTGGGTGATGGCCATAGGTGCGATAACGACCTACACCCCAGCGCAAGGCTACGTTGCCAACGTGGTGGTCATCGCCGCCGTGTTTGCCTTGGTGAACTTGCCCAGCGTCGGTGTGTGGGTCATGTTCGGCAGTGCCCTTCGTGGCCTGCTGCAAAACCCACGCTGGCTGATGCTGTTCAATGTCCTGATGGCTGCACTGCTGGTCGTTTCGCTCTACCCGCTGCTGTTTGTAGAATCTACGTTCCACCCTTGAGGCAGAAGGCAGCGCCCACCATGCAACTGACACCGTGGTCCCACGATTGTAGCGAAGGGTTCACCCTGCGCGGCTGGCGCAGCGAGCCTACAGGGCGGCCCCTGCTGCACTTTCTGCACGGCAACGGGTTTTGCTCGCTCGCCTACCAACCGCTGCTGATGCAACTGGGACAACACTTCGATCTCTGGCTCAGCGACGTTCAGGGGCACGGAGACAGTGACCACGCAGGCCCGTTCCGTGGCTGGAATCGCACGGCAGCGCTGGCGGCTGAAGCTTTCAGCGCGCATGTGGCTGAGTACGCAGACGTACCCCGCCTTGCCATCGGCCACAGCTTCGGCGGGGTGCTCACCGGGTTGTTGCTGGCCAGTGAGCCGCAGTTGTTCGAGCGCGCTGTGCTGCTCGACCCGGTGATTTTCAGTAGGCGCATGCTGTTTTCGATGAAGCTGGCCGCCTGCTTCGGGCTGAACCGGCACCATGCGCTGGCGCGCAAAACGGCCGGCAGGCGCAGCACCTGGCCCGACCGCCACTCAGCCATGATTTCCCTGCAAGGGCGGGGCATCTTCAAAGGCTGGAGCGACGCGGCATTGCAGGCCTATGTGTCGCATGCGATCGCCGAAGGCGAGGGCGGCGTGCTGCTCAAGTGTCGCCCAAGCCGCGAAGTGGACATCTTCAGTACCTATCCGTCCCACCTGTGGTCAAGCCTGTCGCGTATCGGCGTGTCGACGCGTGTGCTGTACGGCAGCCAGACCTACCCTTATGTGCGGGCCTCGGCGTTACGGCTGGCAGCGCTCAACCCTCATGTCAGTGTTCAGGAGGTGGGCGGCGGACACTGTTTCATGCAGGAATACCCTGAGGCTGCGGCGCAGGAGGTGCTGGCTTTCCTTCGACCCAGCGTCCTACCGGTAGAACAGGCTGGACCGTTTCAGGTAGCTAGCCCGTGAGTCGATGCAACGTTAAGGTGGCACCCGGACGTTGAGGAGCGCACGATGAAGACGATTTTGCATACCCATTCCAATCCTGCCGGGCACTGGGTAGGCGATGGCTTTCCGGTGCGAAGCCTGTTCACCTATGACGACGACGTCAGTCGCACCAGCCCGTTTCTGCTTCTCGATTACGCTGGGCCCCACACCTTCGCCCCCACCTCGACGCGTCGCGGCGTAGGGGCTCATCCGCACCGGGGTTTCGAGACAGTCACGATCGTTTACCAAGGCGAACTGGAGCATCGCGACTCAACGGGCGCCGGCGGAGTAATAGGACCGGGTGACGTTCAGTGGATGACCGCTGCAGACGGCATCGTTCATGAAGAGTTTCACTCACCCGGATTCGCCCGCAGCGCAGGCGTGTTGGAGTCAGTGCAACTGTGGGTGAACCTTCCGGCCCGATTCAAGCGCGCTCCGCCCGGCTATCAGACCCTGGGCAGCGCCGATATCCCCACGGTGAATCTGGGTGCGGGCGCGGGCAGCCTGCGTGTGATCGCAGGTGAGTACCAGGGGGTGAGCGGGCCGGCGCGCACGTTTACGCCGATGGACGTGTGGGACCTGGACCTTGAGGCCGGCGCTAAACTGGTGCTCCCTATCCCGGCAGGCCGCACGGCTGCGGTGGTGACCCTGCAAGGCGGTTTGCGGTTGAACCAGGTCAGCGAGGCCGGCCCGTGCTCAGTGACGCTATTGGCCCGTGACGGTGCCGATGTGCTGCTTGAAGCCCTGCAGCCCGCCCGTGTGCTGGTGCTGAGCGGTGAGCCTATCGACGAGCCTGTGGTGGCATACGGTCCCTTCGTGATGAACACGCGGGAAGAAATCATCGAGTCCATCGAAGGCTTTCAGTTGGGGAAGTTCGGCCGTATGCCCTGAACGCGCACCGTCCTGGAGCGCGAAGCACCACCCGTCGCACCGATTCGACACGGCTCGAACTACCCAGCACCTCTCGGGTTCTTCAGCTAAGGTGCAGATGGAACCCCGCACGATCGATAACGCATATCCACATGCGCACCGACAGGTTCCTCTTCCTGTGGCCCTGTGCCTGGCCCCAGGCCTGTCCAACCGCAAGTTAATACAGAGAGGGCTCTCTGCCATGTCACTGTTAGGCGTATCGACACTGGAACTGCGACAGATGATCGAACAGGCATGCTTGCCAGATCGTTGTGAAATCAACTGTGCCGATGGCTCACACCTGACCATCCGGCTCGGCAATGGTCAGGATCTGACAGAGGCCGTCACGCTTTGCGATGTTCCGCTGAGCAGTCTGAACAGCAGCAGGGACTTGGTTAACCTGGTCGGCCAATTACACGCAATGCGTGACAGTGCTCCCATGCACTCGAAGAAATTAGCCTGACCGCGCGGCGCAAAGCTCGCTTCTAACCGGCCGTCACTGCAACTCAAGCAGAAGATTGAGCCCACCGTCGCCGCACTTGCCCTGGTCTCTGACAACGCCATGGTAACTGCGCCCGTCCCAGATGAACGCGACACTGTGCGCACGGTGCACCTTATTAGGCAGAGGCGGGCAGATGTGCAGACGCAGTGCAGGCCGACCTTGCAGGTTGAGCGGCGCAAGCTGGCACTGGCACTCGACGCTTTGCGCCACGGGACCGAACAGGGTGTCGCGGACGTAGTCGAGTTGCACCGATGCATTTGGAGCGCGGCCTGGCATTCTCATGATCGCTGCTCTCTGATCGAAGTACGTGCTAGGGCATGCAGATTTGTCATGACGATCTCCTGTAGGAAAGACATTCGAGGAGGTTGCAGGCTGCATGGGAGCCCAGTCCTGCTCCATGCGTTCAATTCGATTGCTTCGTCGTTCAGGCCCCTGCCTTGCGAAACGTCAGGTTGATGCGCCGCGGGCCCATGCGTGGGTGCACGCCAGGCTTGATGGGCAAGACGCCATGAAAGCGTAGACGGTCTTCACCACCCCACACCAGCACATCGCCATGATTCAAGGCAATACGCTGGGTCTTGTCCGCGCGTTGCAAGCCACCCAACAGGAACACGGCAGGCAAACCCAGGGAAAGGGACACGATGGGTTGGCTGAAATCCTGCTCATCACGATCCTGATGCAGGCTCAGACGAATGCCCGGCAGGTAGTGATTGATCAGGCACGCATCCGGTACGAAGCCATCGAACCCTGCACGCGCAGCGCACTGCGTGGCCAAGGCCAGAAGCACGGGCGGCATCATCGGCCAGGGTCTGCCGGACAGCGGGTCCACGGGGCTGTATCGGTAACCGCGTTTGTCACTGATCCAACCGAGTGCGCCGCAGTTGGTCAGGCCCACAGCCATGCTCAAACCGCCAGGCGTACGCATGTGCCGCCATGGCGCTGATCGCAGTATCGGGCGAAGCGCATCCAGTACGTGCTCGACGTCATCTAGCGCGACGCCAGGCAACAGCACCGTGCGGGGTGCCAGCTGCTGCGGTTGGGCCCCGAACAGGTCCAGATCGGATTGGATCATCAGTCTGACTATTCCAGTAAGCCTGTTATCCAGCAGAAGAAAGCTGGCGTCTTTGAGCGTTCACTATCAGCCAGCCGCCAAATAATTCAAAACGTTTCTGAACGCCATTCGTCCGTTGATGGTCTTCATCGTGCCGTGGCCGCGGTAGCCGATTGACGATGAGGATTACATATGTCTGAGCATGTACCGGACAACCCCCGCAGGGACTTCCTGCGCAAGACCTTGACCTTGATACCGGTGGTAACGGTGGCCAGTACCGGTATTGGGCTGGGCGCAGCCACCGCCCTGGCCGAGCCGGTACGCCCGCCTGAGCAGCCTGAAGCCAAACCCGCTGACACTGCCTACCATCCTGCGTTCTTCACCCCAGAGGAGTTCGCCTTCGTCCAGGCAGCGGTCAGCCGGCTCATTCCAGCCGACGCGCTAGGGCCTGGTGCCCTCGAGGCCGGCGCTGCGCAGTATATCGACCGTCAGATGGGCACGGCCTACGCCAGCGGCGGGCTCTGGTACATGCAAGGCCCGTTCGAGGCCGATGCGGCACCCGAGCTTGGCTATCAATTGCAACTGACCCCGCAGCAGATCTACCGCTTGGGAATTGCAGGTGTGCACCAATGGTGCCTGGCCAACGGCAACAAGGCGTTTCACGCGCGCAGCCCCGAGCAGCAGGACGAGGTGCTGGCGCAGTTGGAGTCTGGTGAGCTGGCGTTGAAGGATGTGCCGGCCAAAGCATTTTTCAGCCTGCTGCTGCAGAACACGCGCGAAGGCTTTTTCTGCGACCCGGTGCATGGGGGCAACCAGGGCATGGTCGGCTGGAAACTGATCGGTTTTCCCGGCGCGCGCGCCGACTTCATGGATTGGGCCGAGCGTAACGAACGCTACCCGTTCCCTCCTGTGTCCATCCGCGGCGAGAGGGCTTGAGGCATGGCCAACACATTGAAGAAGGTCGACGCTGTGATCGTCGGCTTTGGCTGGACGGGGGCAATCATGGCCAAGGAACTGACCGAGGCCGGCCTGCACGTGGTGGCGCTGGAGCGCGGGCCTATGCAGGACACTTACCCCGATGGCAGCTACCCGCAAGTGATCGACGAACTGACTTACAGCGTGCGCAAGAAGCTGTTCGTGGACCTTTCCAAGGAAACGGTGACCATACGCCATACCGTCAACGATGTAGCGTTGCCGTACCGCCAGCTGGGCGCGTTCCTGCCCGGCAAGGGCGTAGGCGGTGCCGGTTTGCACTGGTCGGGCGTACACTTTCGTGTCGACCCGATGGAGCTGCGCATGCGCAGCCACTACGAAGAACGCTACGGCAAGTCCTTCATCCCCCAGGACATGACCATTCAGGATTTCGGCGTCAGTTACGAAGAGTTGGAACCCTACTTCGACTTCGCCGAGAAGGTGTTCGGCACCTCGGGGCAGGCCTGGACGGTCAAGGGTGAACTGGTCGGGCAGGGCAAAGGCGGCAATCCGTTTGCCCCGGACCGCTCCAATCCGTTCCCGCTGCCCTCGCAGAAGAACGTGGTGTCGGCTCAGGTTTTCCAGAAGGCCACCTCGTCGTTGGGCTATCACCCTTACAACCTGCCCTCGGCCAACACATCCGGCCCTTACACCAACCCGTATGGCGCTCAGATGGGACCGTGCAATTTCTGCGGATTTTGCAGCGGCTACGTGTGCTACATGTACTCCAAGGCATCGCCGAACGTAAACATCCTGCCCGCGCTGCGCCAGGTGGAGCACTTCGAGCTAAGGCCCAATGCCCATGTACTGAAGGTGAACCTGGACGACAGCAAGCAGCGTGCGACCGGGGTCACCTACATCGACGCCCAGGGCCGTGAGGTGGAACAGCCGGCCGACCTGGTGATCCTGTCGGCTTTTCAGTTCAACAATGTGCGCCTGATGCTGCTTTCTGGCATCGGCAAGCCCTACGACCCGGTCAAGAACGAAGGGGTGGTCGGGCGCAATTTCGCCTATCAGAACATGGGCACGGTCAAGGCCTTCTTCGACAAGGACTTGCACACCAACAACTTCATCGGCGCCGGTGGTAATGGCGTGGCGATCGACGACTTCAACGCCGACAATTTCGACCATGGCCCTCACGGCTTCGTGGGTGGCTCCCCGATGTGGGTCAACCAGGCGGGGACCCGGCCCATCGCAGGTGTAGGCAACCCGCCGGGCACGCCTGCATGGGGCAGCGCCTGGAAAAAGGCCACCGCCGACTACTACACCCACCAGATATCCATGGATGCCCACGGCGCGCACCAGTCCTACCGCGGCAATTACCTGGACCTGGATCCTACCTACCGTGATGCTTATGGCCTGCCGCTGTTGCGCATGACCTTCGATTGGCAGGAAAACGACATCCGAATGAACCAGTTCATGGTCGGCAAGCTCAGCGCCATCGCCAAGGCCATGAACCCCAAGGCCATTGCGGTGCTGGGGAAGCAGGTCAAGGAACACTTCAATACTGCCTCCTACCAGACGACTCACCTCAACGGTGGGGCGATCATGGGGACCGACCCAAAAACCAGCGCTTTGAACCGCTATTTACAGTGTTGGGATGTACACAACGTGTTCGTACCTGGGGCCTCGGCGTTCCCGCAGGGGCTTGGCTACAACCCGACCGGTCTGGTCGCTGCGCTGACCTACTGGTCGGCACGGGCCATTCGTGAACGGTACCTGAAGAATCCCGGCCCCCTGGTGGCGGTGTAAGGAGCGATGAGCATGAACAGAATGTTGATCGCCACTGTGCTGGTGGGTATGGGCATGACGGCGCAGACAACGCAGACAACGCAGGCAGCGCAGGCCGAACAGACGCTGGTTAGCCAGGGTGAGTATCTGGCGCGTGCAGGGGACTGTGTGGCTTGCCACACGGCCAAGGACGGCAAGCCCTTTGCGGGTGGGTTGCCGATGGAAACGCCCATTGGCACGATCTACTCGACCAACATCACCCCCTCATCCGAGGGCATCGGTCAGTACAGTTTCGAAGACTTCGACCGAGCCCTTCGCCGTGGGATCCGCAAGGATGGCAGTACACTGTACCCGGCCATGCCGTACCCGTCCTATGCGCGGTTGACCGAACCCGACATGCAGGCGTTGTACGCCTACTTCATGAAGGGCGTAACCCCCGTGCAGGAGCCGAACAAGGACACGGACATTCCTTGGCCCCTGAGCATGCGCTGGCCGTTGTCGATCTGGCGCGGTGTATTCGCCCCGAAGCCTGAACATTGGCAGCCGTTGCCCGAGCGAGATCCGGTGATCGATCGCGGCGCTTACCTGGTCGAAGGCCTGGGCCACTGCGGTGCCTGCCATACCCCAAGGGCACTGACCATGCAGGAAAAAGCGTTAAGTGCAAAGGAGGGCGATGCTTTCCTGGCCGGCAGCGCGCCGCTCGAAGGCTGGGTGGCGAAGAATCTGCGAGGCGATCACAAGGATGGTCTGGGCAGTTGGAGCGAGGCACAGCTGGTGCAGTTTCTCAAGACTGGCCGCAGCGACACCAGTGCCGTGTTCGGTGGCATGAGCGATGTGGTGGAGCACAGCATGCAGTACATGAGCGACGCCGACCTGACAGCCATAGCGCGCTACTTGAAGACCTTGCCGCCCAGCAATCCGAATGACACGCCCCACGTCTACGACCGGCAAGTGGCGGATGCGCTGTGGAAAGGCGACGACAGCAAGCCAGGGGCTGGGGTATATATCGACAATTGCGCCGCCTGCCACCGCACCGATGGCAAGGGGTACACGCGCGTCTTCCCAGCGCTTGCCGGTAACCCCGTGGTGCAGACCCAGGATGCTACCTCGTTGATTCATTTGGTACTCAAGGGTGGGACCCTGCCCGCGACCCGCACGGCGCCCTCGAACTTCACCATGCCGGCCTATGGCTGGCGCCTGAGCGATCAGGAGGTGACTGACGTGGTCAACTTTATCCGCACCAGCTGGGGTAACCAGGGTGAGCCTATCGAGGTCAAGGCGGTGAAAAAGCTTCGCACAAGCGACATGAAGCAGACATCGGGTGATGATCTCGGGCAGGTGACCGAGCACTAGCGCTGCAGGGCTATGCCGCTGCCAGGGGCCCTGTGTTTGCACTGCCCCTGCAGCCTGGAATCCCAAGAGTCAAAGCCCTTCCGGCCGCGATAGACCGCGCAGCGGCCCCCAGATTTTAGCTTCGTATCCTACATCGCTGGGCTTCTGGGCGGCCCATCGCGGCCGGTCCCACAGGGCCCTCATACTGTTTGAACCGCCAGTAAACAGCTTTCCCGATCAACGGTGGATTGACGCGTATAGGCATTTTTTGTTCTAGTGAAACCGGTTTCATCATGATCACAACAACCACAAGGTCCCATCATGAGCCCAGCACCCGCGCCAGCGCGCGACCGTGTCACCATCAGCGAGGTGGCCCGTGTCGCAGGTGTCTCCAAGGCCACCGTTTCCCGGTACATCGGAGGCGATCGCCAGTTGCTGGCCGATGCCACGGCCCAACGCCTGGGCGAGGTGATCGAGCAGCTTGGCTATCGGCCGAACCAGATGGCGCGCGGGCTCAAGCGCGGGCAGACACGACTGATCGGCATGCTGGTCGCCGATATTCTCAATCCCTATTCGGTCGCAGTCATGCACGGCGTGGAGACGGCTTGTCGCCAGCATGGCTACAGCCTTGTAGTGTGCAACACCAATCGCGATGACGAGCAAGAGCGCCACCATCTGCGCGCGTTGCAGTCCTACAACGTGGAAGGGCTGATCGTGAACACCCTGGGCCACCACCCAGGTGAGTTGCTTACCGTCATGCGTGACCTGCCCATCGTGCTGGTCGACCGGCAGTTACCTGAGATTAACGCCGACTTGGTCGGCCTGGACAACGCTCAAGCGATGCAGCAGGGTGTCGAGCATCTGCACGCCCGGGGTTACCGGGACATTCTCGCCGTCACCGAGCCGCTGGATGGTACCAGCTCGCGAGCCGAGCGGGTCCAGGCGTTGACCGCCTGTGTCCAAAGCCGCGCCGACATGCAGTGCGAGGTCGTGCAGACCGGCTTGGCATTGTCGCAAGCGCTCATCCGTTTCCTGGGCAGCAACGGCACCCGTCCCAAGGCACTTTTCCCCCTCAACGGCGTTGCAACGCTGGCGGTCACCAGCGCATTGCGCGAGGCCGGGCATGCGCTGTTCGGTAATGTTGGGGTGATCGCCTTGGACGACCTTGACTGGTACCCCTTGGTAGGCAACGGCATCACGGCCCTGGCGCAGCCCACCGAACGCATCGGCATGGCAGCGTTCGAGCACTTGCTCAGTCGCCTGCATGGTGAACAAGGCGCCGCCCGGCGCATCGATTTCAAAGCGTCGCTGATCATACGAGGTTCCACCCCCCTACGCTGAACATAACGGCGGCTAGCGGCCTATCCGCAATGCCTGACGTTCAAAAATGAAACCGGTTTCATAGGACAATAACAATGCATGCAAATCCTGTTTCCATCAGCCTGTCCAGCTACGGCGCAGACTTCGTCCGACAACGCGGCCAGGAGCAGTTCATCGATCTGCTGGCAAGCGCCGGGGCAAGCCGCGTTGAGTTACGTGAGGAATTGTTCTCATGCCAGCCCGACCCGACTGCCTTGGGTGCATTCATCGCCGGTGCAGGGCTGCAGTGCCTCTATTCCACACCGCTGGAGCTTTGGTGCGCAGAGGGTACGCCCGCGCCCGAACTGGGTGCCAAGCTGCGCATCGCCAAGGCACTTGGGGCTGTAGCGGTGAAGGTGTCTTTGGGGCATTACCGAGCTGGCGTCGACATGCAGGTATTGCGGGCGGTGCTACCCGAGGACGGCCCCGTGTTGCTGGTCGAGAACGACCAGACTGAGCACGGTGGGCGGATCGCGCCGCTCGTGGGCTTTTTCGAACAGGCACACGCGTGCGGCGTGCGGGTCGGCATGACGTTCGACATCGGCAACTGGCAGTGGCTGGACGAGCCGGTGCTGGAAGCCGCCAGCCTTCTTGGGCGATGGGTTGAGTATGTGCACTGCAAAGCAGTGACTCGCCATGGTGGTGGGCGACTGGCTGCCGCTGCACCTCAGGCGCCCGATCTTGAGCACTGGCAGCAGATCCTGGCCCATTTCACACCTGGGGTCATGCGTGCTGTGGAATACCCGCTGCTTGGCGAAGACTTGCTGACCGTGACGCGCAGCCACGTACATCAACTGTCCGCACTGGGTGCGCGGCACTGCGCACGGGAGCTGAGCCATGCCTGATCATGACGTGTTGTGCTTCGGCGAGACCATGGCCATGTTCGTGGCCGATGATGTGGGGGATCTTGCACAGGTCGGGCGTTTCGGCAAACGCATTGCCGGCGCCGACAGCAATGTCGCCATCGGCTTGTCGCGGCTTGGCTTTGGCGTGCGCTGGATCAGCCGGGTCGGCAACGACTCGCTGGGGCGCTTCGTACTCGACAGTTTGCGCGCAGAGGGGATCGACTGCGCGGATGTGCAGGTTGACCCAACGCATCCGACGGGTTTTCAACTGAAGGCGCGTTGCGATGACGGCAGTGACCCTGTCGTCGAGTATTTCCGGCGTGGCTCTGCAGCCAGCCACATGAGCGCTTCGATGCTGGATCCGGCCTGGTTGCGCGCGGGCCACCTGCACGTAACCGGCATTCCGCTGGCGCTGTCGGACGGCTGTCGGGGGCTTGCCCAGGCGTTGGTCAGCCAGATGCGCAAAGCCGGTCGCACCCTTTCATTCGACCCCAATCTGCGCCCGACGCTATGGCCCGACAAACAGCGCATGATCACCGAGATCAACGCCATTGCTGCCCAGGCCAATTGGGTGCTGCCGGGGCTGGAGGAGGGCCGCCTGCTCACGGGCAGGCAGACACCTGCCGAGATCGCCGGCTTTTACCTGGACCTTGGTGTGGACCTGGTGGTGATCAAGCTGGGCGAGGCGGGCGCCTACTACCGCAGTGCCAACGAGGAGGGCCAAGTCGCGGCCGTACCTGCGCCCTGCGTGGTCGATACCGTGGGCGCTGGCGATGCCTTCGCCGTCGGTGTGCTCAGCGCCTTGCTTGAAGGCCAGCCCGTCGAGCACGCCGTTGCCCGCGGCAATTGGTGCGGCAGCCGCGCGGTGCAGTCGCGCGGTGATATGGAGGGCTTGCCGCACCGGCAGGACCTGACGGCATACGAATCCCCACAAAACCCTGAAATACGCACGGCCTGAATCACCTGTCGCACAAAAACAACAAGCTCAGGAGAAACTCACCATGAAACGTACAAGCCTGGCGCCACGCCGCTGGTGGTACATCATCCCCATCGTGTTCGTCACCTACAGCCTTGCCTATCTGGACCGTGCCAACTACGGCTTCGCAGCCGCATCGGGCATGGCCGAAGACCTGCACATCACCCCTGTGCTGTCCTCGCTACTGGGTGCGCTGTTCTTTCTGGGCTACTTCTTCTTCCAGGTACCGGGGGCTATCTACGCCCAAAAGCGCAGCGTCAAGAAGCTCATTTTCGTCTGCCTGATCCTGTGGGGTGGGCTGGCCACGCTGACCGGCATGGTCAGCAACGTGTACATGCTGATTGGCATCCGTTTTCTGCTGGGTGTTGTAGAGGCGGCGGTGATGCCGGCCATGCTGGTCTACCTGTGCCACTGGTTCACCCGGGCGGAACGTTCGCGCGCCAATACCTTCCTGATGCTGGGCAATCCAGTGACCATCCTGTGGATGTCGGTGGTGTCCGGCTACCTGATCAAGCATTTCGACTGGCGCTGGATGTTCATCATCGAGGGTTTGCCGGCGGTCATCTGGGCGTTTTGCTGGTGGCGCCTGGTCGATGACCGGCCTGCGCAGGTTTCATGGCTGAGCGAGCAGGAGAAGAATGATCTGCAACAGGCGCTGGCGGCAGAGCAGCAGGGCATCAAGCCGGTCAAGAACTACCGAGAGGCGTTCCGCTCGCCGCAGGTGATCATTCTGTCACTGCAGTATTTCTGCTGGAGCATTGGCGTGTACGGTTTTGTGCTGTGGCTGCCCTCGATCCTCAAGCAGGCAGCCAACGTCGACATCGTCGAGGCCGGGTGGCTGGCCTCGGTACCCTACCTGGCAGCAGTGATCGCGATGGTGGGCGTCTCCTGGGCCTCCGATCGGATGCAACGGCGCAAGCGCTTCGTGTGGCCACCGCTGCTGGTGGCAGCGCTCGCGTTCTACGGCTCCTACGCTTTGGGGACCGAGCACTTCTGGCTGTCGTATGCACTGCTGGTGGTCGCCGGGGCCTGCATGTATGCCCCCTACGGCCCGTTTTTCGCGATCGTGCCCGAGATTCTGCCGGCCAACGTGGCCGGTGGCGCCATGGCCTTGATCAACAGCATGGGTGCGCTGGGCTCGTTCGGTGGTTCGTGGCTGGTGGGCTATCTCAACGGTGCCACGGGTAGCCCTGCGGCCTCGTACCTGTTCATGTGCGGCGCGCTGCTGTGCGCCGTCGCCCTGACCGCAGCGCTGAACAACTCAACCACCTCCGGGCGTGCCAAGACACCTTGCCTGCGCCCGGCCATCCCTTCCAGGAACCCGACATGAAAAAACGCATCGTGCTGTACAAGGCGTTGTCCCCCGACTTACTCGCTCGCCTTCAGGCCGCGGCAGAGGTCACCACCGTCGACCTGGCCCGTCCCGATGGCATGGCGCGCTTGCGTGATGCGCTGCCTGGCGCCCACGGGGTGCTGGGCGCCAGTGTGCGCCTGGATGCCAGCCTGCTTGACCTGGCGCCCGAGCTCGAGGTCATTTCCAGTGTCTCGGTGGGCGTGGACAACTATGACATCGCCGACCTTGATCGACGCGGTATCGTGCTTACCAACACCCCCGATGTGTTGACCGAAACCACGGCCGACACCGGCTTCGCACTGATCCTGGCCACCGCCAGGCGGGTGGTGGAACTGGCCAACTGGGTACGCGACGGTCACTGGCGATCGGGCCTTGGTCCTGCGCAGTTCGGCAGCGACGTGCACGGCAAGACGCTGGGCATCGTCGGCATGGGACGGATCGGTGAGGCGCTGGCGCGGCGAGCGGCCGCTGGTTTCGGCATGCAGGTGATCTACCACAGCCAGCGACCCAAGCCTGACGTCGAGGCCCGCTACGGGGCCAGACGCTTTGCTCTGGACGAGCTATTGGCGCAGGCAGATTTCGTCTGCCTCACCGTCCCGTTGAGCGCAGCTACCGAAGGGCTGATCGGGCGCGGGGAGCTGGCGCTGATGAAGCCTGAGGCCATCCTGATCAATATCTCCCGAGGGCGGGTCGTGGACGAACAGGCATTGATCGATGCCCTTGAAACACGGCGCATCCGCGGCGCGGGCCTGGATGTATTCGTTCAGGAGCCATTGGCGGCCGACTCGCCTTTGCTCCGGCTGGACAACGTAGTGGCCACCCCGCACATAGGTTCGGCCACAGAAGAAACTCGGCAAGCGATGGCGCGTTGCGCCGTGGACAACCTGCTCGCCGCGCTGGCGGGTAGGCGCCCGGCCAACGCGGTCAATGGCTGATAAGCCGCCGCTGAGGGTGGTGGATCAACGGCAGTTGCCGGCTTTTCGGTAGCCCGCCGCCTGGGCTTCTACCTCGGTCGCGAACGCGACCTGGTTCTTGGGCGCGACCTGGTGATAGCCCGGGCACCCGGCAGCCAAGTGATACACGTGGCTGTTGCGGTTGCCCAGCACGGCGCCCACCGGGGCTTGGCTAGCGGCGGAGGTACGGACTGGCGCCGCCAATGACGGCTGCACGCCATCGCCCGTGGGTGTGTAGTTCAGCGTCCATTGGCGTTCGCCCGTGACGAACGGATTGGCGTGGCCCATGATGGCGGAGATGCGTCGGTCGCGCTCTTTTTCCCAGGCTGAGACGGGGTGCTGGCGGTCCCATGCCATCAGCAGTTGTTGCTGTTGGCGCGACATGTTCAGGCGGTAGCGATCGAACATGTAGAACGTGGTACGGGCGACCAGGCCTTTGACCTCATCCCTTGGCTCAGCCGCACGTTGGGCGAAATCCACCTTGGTCGTGCACTGGCCATACTCGCCTTGGTTGCCACTGACCATGCCGTAGTTGAAATTGCTGCGGTCACCGTTCACCTCACCCACGGCTGGGTAGAGGTTGAAGAGGTCGGCCTCCATGGCGCGGAACACCGGGTCGCTGTCCACGCAATGCTCCCGACCGCCGTTTTTCCAACACTGGCGTTGGTTACCGAAGGTATGGGCTGGCACGATGTGCTCCCACTCGGTGCGCTCGGCGCGGTTTTGCTGTTTTCGGGTCTGGTACCCACACGAAGCCGCGTCGATCCGTCCGCCTGACTTGCCTACCCATGTCCATTGGCAGCCGCAGTACAGTTCGCCCATGGCGCTCTTGCCTTGGTCCATGTAGACCTGCTGCTTTGCCACGACCTTGGCTTCAGCAAAGGTGGAGGGCGGATTAGCCCAGGTATAGCCACTTAGAATCAGCAGTAGATGAAGGGCGTAACGCAATGATTTCATGGGTAAACAGCACACAGATTACAGGGGCGTGCATTGTAGTACTTCTACCCAGAGCAGACAGCACACATTGACCACCACGTGTAGGAAAAGGGGTGGCCAATGGGTTTTATCGCACGCTGAGGCTACTTGAAACCGGTGACTGCATGGGGCACGTAGGGTGCTTCGAGCCGAGCGGTTTCCTCAGCCGTCAGGTGCAGGTCGATAGCGGCCAACGCGTCGTCCAGGTGCGCAGGCTTGGACGCACCTACGATGGGCGAGCTGACCCCTTGCTTACCCAGTACCCAGGCAAGCGCCACCTGCGCCATCGGCACGCCGCGTCCCTGCGCAATCTGTTCGACCACGTCGATGACCCGTCCGTCTTGTTCCTCGCTGTTTTCGAAGAATGACTGCCCGGACAGATCAGTGCGAGTCCGCTCGGTCTGCTGGCCATTGGGGCGTGTCAGGCGACCCCGTGCCATAGGGCTCCAGGGCATCAGCCCGACGCCCTGATCCAGGCACAGCGGAATCATTTCGCGCTCTTCCTCGCGGTACAGCAGGTTCAGGAAGTTCTGCATCGACACGAAACGGCTCCAGCCGTTGCTGGCGGCTACCTGTTGCGCCTTGGCAAATTGCCAGGCGTACATCGACGAAGCGCCGATATAGCGCGCTTTGCCCGCCCTGACCACGTCGTTGAGTGCTTCCATGGTCTCTTCGATGGGCGTGGTGTAGTCCCAGCGATGGATCTGGTAAAGGTCGACGTAGTCGGTGCCCAAACGCGAGAGGCTGGCGTCGATACTGGTCATGATCGCCTTGCGCGACAGCCCTTGCTCGTTGGGACGGCTGGCGCCTTGCCACATGTTGGCTGGGTAGAAGACCTTGGTGGCGATCACCGTCTCGTCACGCCGGGTGAACTCCTTGAGCAGTTTGCCGAGGATCACCTCGGAAGTGCCCGCTGAATAGCTGTTGGCCGTGTCGAAAAAGTTGATGCCTTGCTCAACGGCGTGGCGAATGATAGGTCTGCTCGCTCCTTCGCCCAGTGTCCAGGGGTGCGTGCCGGCATCCGGCTCGCCGAAGGTCATGCAGCCCAGGCACAACCTGGAAATGTCCAACCCGGTGGTACCCAGTTTCACGTATTGCATCAGTGTGTCCTCGACAGCCTTTGAATAGGTGCAGCGTACCCTTGTTGGCCATGCAGGCACATTCCCTGTTGCTGCAAGTGGGACATGCAGGAATTCACAAGCGCAACAGGGGCTTGACCTGCTGGTGCAGGAAATCGGTCACTGCCTTTATGCGCGGCGTGGCGCGCACGTCTTCGTGCACCGCCAGCCAGATCTCGATGCTCATGGTCTGCTCAGGCAGCCCCACCACGATCAACCCTTGCTCATGGGCCATGAAGGCGGGCAGGCAAGCGATGCCGATCCCCCCGGCACAGGCCTGGGCCTGAATGCGCAGGTCGTTGCTCAGCAGGGCAAAGGGTTGCGCGCCCGCCTGGCGGTTGAGCCACTGCTGCTGCGGCGAATGGGCCTGGGAGGCGTCATAACCGATGTATCGCCGTGCCGAACCGCTGGCTTGGTAATCGGCACTGGCATACAAACGGTAATCCAGGTGACCGAGCAGACTGACCACCAGGGTGGGCTCGGTGGGCCGTGACAAGACGACGCTGATGTCGGCCTCGCGCCTGGCCAAGGATGCCCGGGACTTGCTGCCGACCAACCGCAGCCGCAGTTGGGGGTATTGCTGGTAGAGGTCCCCCAGGCGCCTGGCGATGATGCTGCCCAGCAGGGCGGGCGGCGCCGAAAGGATCACTTCACCTTCTACCGTCTGTTGACCGGCGCTGGCGAAGTGTTCGAGGGCGAAGGACGACGCGGCCATCTGGCCGGCCAACTCACCTACGCGTTCGCCTTCGTCGGTGAGTACATAGGCCCGTGCGCGGCGGTCGACCAGCTTCAGATTCAGCGAAGCTTCGAGGGAGGCGATCCGCCGAGCGACGGTGGCGTGGTCGACTGACAGAAGCCTGGCGGCGGCAGATAGCGACCCGGTGGCGCAGAAAGTCGAGAAATGGCGTAGGCCTTCCCAATCGAACATGAGCAGGCTCGGCAGTGGTGGGTCTGAGAGGGGTTAGGTGGGGTTTAGGGTACTAGCCCGTGCCGGCCGTTTGGCAAGGCCCGCTTCTGGCAACGGGCTGTACTGGTGCGCCGGCCACGCCACCGCCAGGCACACCATCAGCGCGGTGCTCTCCTCTGTCTCAAGCGCCGCCTTTCATGCGCCGCGCCACCGCATAGAGTCCCAGGCCCAGCAGCGCCATGGCGGCGCCGATGTAGCCTGTACTGGTCCAGCCCAACCCCGCCGTGATAGCCATGCCACCCAGCCATGGGCCCAGGGCGTTGGCCAGGTTGAAGGCGGCATGGTTCGAGGCCGCTGCAAGGCTTGGGGCTTCGTGCGCGATGTCCATCAGGCGGATTTGCAAAGGCGCTGCCAGGGCGATCATGGTGCCCACCAGGCCAATGCCCAATAGCAGGCTCCACAGGTTCGCCGCGGCAAAGGTGAAGAACAGCAGGACCAACACTGACCACGCCAGCACCAGCCCCACGGCGCGGAACTGCAAGCGGTCGAATAATTTGCCGCCCACGATGTTGCCGACGATGCCGCCCAGGCCGAAGGCTGCCAGGCCGAACGGGATCCACTGGGGCGCCACGCGGGTCACCTCGAGCATGGTCGGGGCCAGGTAGCTGAACACGCAGAACATGCCGGCAAAGCCGATGGACGCAATGCCCAGCGCCATCCATACCTGGGGCAGGGTGAAGGCCTTGAGTTCCTTGCGCGGGTCACTGCGCACCTCATCATGACGCTGGGGCACAAAGCGCCACACCATCGCGATGGTGCAAACGGCGATCAGGCCGACCAACACGAACGCCGAACGCCAGCCGAAGTACTGGCCCAGAAAGGTGGCGATCGGGTTGCCCAGCAACATGGCCAGGGTAAGCCCCATCATGACCCGGGCCACGGCGCCCGCGCGCTGGTTGTTGGGCACCATGCTGGAGGCTACGACTGCGGCGATGCCGAAGTACGCGCCGTGGGGCAGGCCGCTGATGAAGCGAAACGCGATCAGACCGCCAAACGACGGTGCGAAGGCAGTGGCCAGGTTGCCCAGGGCGTACAGGGCCATCAGCATCAGCAGCATGTGCTTGCGCAGAACCTTGGCGCCCAGAATGGCCAAGGTGGGTGCGCCCACCATCACCCCTAGCGCATAAGCGCTGATGGCGTGACCGACCTGCGGTTCGCTCAAGTTGAGGTTGCTGGCGATATCCGGCATCAGACCCATGATGGCGAACTCGCCGGTACCAATGGCGAAGCTGCCCAATGCCATGGCGGCTTCCATCTTTACGACGGTACTTTTACCGGGCAGTGGGGAGGGTTCTAGAACAGACATCTGGCTCCTTGAAACATGCTGAAACGTTCAAGTGATGATAATGGAGACGCGAACGGTGCGTCGAGGCGCGCTGACTCACTAGCCGACCCAATTAACGAAGCTATGTGGGCGCAGACAGCGTCGAGCGGCCTGGAGTACAGATGTACTCCAGGCCGCTAGCGATCCAGATATTGACTCTGTCCGGCAAAATCGATGAAGCGCTGGCTGGCCAGCGACAAGTACTCACCCGAGCGCCAGCACAGCCGAAAACTCATCTGCTGGGCAGGCTCGAACGGCACGCCAACGATCCCTGGTGTTCTCAATTGCACTGAGCGCAGCAATGTGGCCACGCCCATGTTGTCCAGGGCGGCCTGGACCACCAACGAGACGAAATTGCTCTGCAATGCCACTTGGTAAGTGATGCCGTGTTCGGCAAAGAAGGCGTCAAGCAGCTGACGCTGTACGAATGTGCGGTCGAACACCACCATGTCAGTGTTGCGCAGATCTTCGGCGGTCAGACTTGCCTTGCTGGCGTAGGGGTGATCCGGGTGCATGCAGGCCAGCATCTCATCGCTACCCAACAGGATCGACTCCTTGTCCGAGGGCACGCGGCGAGACTCGAGCAGCGCCAAGTCGATTTCCCGTTGTTCAAGGCGTTGGCCAATGTCTTCGGCGCTGCCCTCGAAAACCGTCATGGCGATGCCGGGATAAAGCCGGCGAAAGGCGTTCATCAGCCCGGGCACATAGTGCAGGCCGAACATGGGCGGGATCCCCAGCCTCACTTCGCCACGCTTGAGGTCGGCCATGTCGCGCAACGCCTGGCGGGCCACGTCCATCTCCCGCAACGCTGATGCGATGCGGGGCAGAAACTGCTCGCCTTCTACCGTCAGCACCACCTTGCGTGTGGTGCGGTTGAACAGACTGACGCCCAGTTCTTCTTCAAGACGCGTCACAGCCATGCTCAGCGCCGGCTGGGCGATGTGCAGGTGCTGAGCGGCCTTGGTGAAGCTGCCCTGGCGGACGATTTCAACGCAACAACGCAGCGCCTTGAGATTCATTTGAGGTATTCCGGAATTGATAACGTTTTGTGATGCTCAGCATCATAACAATATATTTACTATTATTAACGCCAAGGCCTACGATGCGCGGCACTGAGACATCCTGCAACATCTCAGTCACGCAGCCAGCCGGCTGCATCCTCCCTGGATCTTGAGGTAGTACATTAAATGGCCAAGGCCGCCGATGTCGTTGTGCAATGCCTGGAAAACGAAGGTGTCGAGTATGTGTTCGGCATTCCCGGTGAAGAAAACCTCGACCTGCTCGAATCCCTGCGCAAGTCGAAGATCAAGCTGGTACTGACCCGCCATGAACAGTCTGCAGGCTTCATGGCCGCCACCTACGGTCGGCTGACCGGCAAGACCGGCGTCAGCCTGTCCACCCTGGGCCCCGGCGCCACCAACCTGGTCACCGCCAGCGCCTATGCGTATCTCGGCGGCATGCCGATGATGATGATCACCGGGCAGAAGCCGATCAAGAAGTCCAAGCAGGGCCGTTTCCAGATCATCGACGTGTGCGGCATGATGGACCCCATCACCAAGTACACCCACCAGTTCGCCTCGGCCGACAACATCCCGGCCCGCATGCGCGAAGCCTTCCGCCTGGCCGAGGAAGAAAAGCCGGGTGCTGTGCACCTGGAACTGCCTGAAGACATCGCCGCCGAGCAGACCGATGCCCTGCCTATCCCGCGCAGCCTGCACCGTCGCCCGCTGGCCGAGCACGTGGCCATCGACGCAGCCGTGGAAAAATTGCATAAAGCGCGCAGCCCGATTCTGGTGATCGGTGCCGGCGCCAACCGCAAGATGACCGCCAAGGTGCTCAAGCAGCTGATCGACAAGACCGGCATCCCGTTCATCACCACCCAGATGGGTAAGGGCGTGGTCGATGAGCGTCACCCACGCTTCCTGGGCAACGCGGCGTTGTCGTCCGGCGATTTCGTGCACCGTGCGATCGAGGCGGCCGACCTGATCATCAACATCGGTCACGACGTGATCGAGAAGCCACCGTTCTTCATGGTCCGTGGCGGCACCGAAGTCATCCACATCAGCTTCCGCTCCGCCGAAGTCGATGCCGTGTACTTCCCTCAGGTCGAAGTGATCGGTGACATCGCCAACGCCGTGTGGCAGATCAGCGAGCAACTGACCGACACCGCGCACTGGGACTTCACCCGCCTGATGGCGATTCGTGAAGCCAACGAGGCGCAGATCGCCGAAGGCGGCGACGACGACCGCTTCCCGGTCTACCCACAACGCCTGGTGGCCGACATCCGCCGCGTACTGCCTTCCGAGGGCATCGTGGCCCTGGACAATGGCATCTACAAGATCTGGTTCGCTCGTAACTACAAGGCTCACAAGCCCAACACGGTGCTGCTGGACAACGCCCTGGCGACCATGGGTGCCGGCTTGCCATCGGCCATGGCCTCGCATCTGGTCTACCCGGACCGCCCGGTGATCTCGGTATGCGGCGACGGCGGCTTCATGATGAACAGCCAGGAACTGGAAACCGCAGTGCGCTTAGGGATGCACATCACCGTGGTCATTCTGCGTGACGACGGCTACGGCATGATCCGCTGGAAGCAGGCCAACATGGGCTTCACCGACTTCGGCCTGGACTATGGCAACCCGGACTTCGTCAAGTACGCCGAAGCCTACGGCGCCACCGGCCACCGTGTCGAAAGCGCCGAGGGCCTGCTGCCCTTGCTGGAGCACTGCATCACCACCCCAGGCGTTCATGTGATCGACTGCCCGGTCGACTACAGCGAGAACGACCGCATTCTCAACAGCGAGCTGCGCGAGCGGGCGCTGGCGATCTGAAGCGTGCCCACACGCTGCGTCTGATCGCCGAGTCGATCATCCTGCTGCATTGACCAGCTGCAGCAGGATGCGTGGATGTGATCTCAGGCTGTGTACGGCGGCCGCAATGGCCGCCGTCTTGAGCGTCTTCAGTCCTGCGGTTCGAGCAGGCCACGAAGGCTCATCACGATGGTACTCATGTCATAAGGTTTGCGTGTGACCGGAATGTGCTTCAGGTGCGCGGGAATACTGATGCCATCGCCATAACCGGTTGCGAACAGGAAAGGGATGCGCCGACGCATCAATGCCTCGGCCACGGCAATGGACGTACCGCGCCCCAGGTTCACATCGAGAATGGCGGCGTCGGGTGAGTGCTGCTCCAAAACCTGCAAAGCTTCCTGCTCGGAACTGGCCGTGATGACATGCTCGATGTGGGCGTCGTTGAGAATTTGCTCGAGGCCGATGGCAATGACCAACTGATCCTCCAGGATCATCACGCTCAGGCCAGGTCGTGCGGCGAATGGGTCAGAGGAATCGATCATGGGCGCGGCAGCAGCAGGCGCAGGCTCGGACTCGGCAACCGCCAGGTGCCTGGCTGGCAGCGTGAACAAGCCCTGCACCCCATCAGGGTAGTACTCCACGCTACTGGTACCGCCCAGATCGAACGGGATGCTGCGCTCGATGAGTACCGAGCCGAAGCCGCGGCGCCGGGGTACCTGCACCTGCGGGCCGCCGCTTTCCTGCCAGATGATGGCGCAGGCGCCTACAGCATCGATCGCCCAGCTCACAGACAGCCGCCCCCCTGGACTCGACAGCGCACCGTACTTGGCCGCGTTGGTCGCCAGCTCGTGCAGCACCAGAGCCATCACCGAATAGGCCCTGGCATCGAGAATCACGTTGGGTCCTTGCATGACGATGTCGGCAATAGCCATGCGGTAAGGCGACAATTCGGCATCGAGCAACATCGCCAGGCGCCCACCGCCATCACCCCGCACGACCTGGTCGTGGGCCAGCGACAGGGCCTGGATGCGGCCTTGCAAGGTGTTCACGTAACCCTTGAGCGTCTGGCCCTCGGCCGTGGGATGGGCAACCAGTGCGCCAATCAGCGACAGGATATTCTTGACCCTGTGGTTGAGCTCTTCGTTGAGCACCCGCTGGCGCACCTCGGCCTTGGAGCGTTCGCTGGCCAGCAGTTCGCTGTTGTGCAGCAACACCTCGACGATGGCCGTACGAATGGCGTCCCCGAACTGTCGATCCTGCTCCGTCCATGGCGCAGACTGCTGGTGCACAGTCTGTTTCCAGATGGAAAAACTCGTGCGCGGCGTCAGCCGGTCGCCCATCGCGCCACTGGTATAGGTCTTGTTGGGGTCGCCCGCCCAGTCGAGGGTCTGCACCACCTCCTTGCGAAAGAACATGATGTAGTCTTGCGGGCGCTGCGAAATGGGGATGAGCAGCACGCCCGACACGTCGCTGAAGTAGGCCTGGGCCGCCGGATGGGCCAGTGAAAGGCTGTTCGATGCCCACGTCCTGGCTTCGGCCACGCTTTCGGCGAAGCGCAGCAGTTCAGGCACGCAAGCTCTAGGCGGAACGGTACCGGCACTCGACCAACGCCCTTGCAGGGAGATGCCGATGCCATCGCACGGAATCAGCGACATCAGCCTTGGCAGCCGGTCTTCGAAGAAGCTGTGCATGTCGGCGGCATGGTTGGCATCGCGCAGCATCAGGTCGAGCGTGTCGTGCACCTGCACGGCCGCTTCGAGTTGTTGCCGGCTGCGCACTGTTTCGATGTGCAGGGCGAAGAACTCGCCAAACATCTCGGCCGCCACGCGTCGCCCCATGGTCAGGTTGCGTGGTGAGTAGTGATGGCAGGCGATCAACCCCCACAGCGCGCCATTGACGATGATCGAGATGGACATGGTGGCGCCAACGCCCATGTTCTGCAGGTATTCGCAGTGGATGGGAGACACGCTGCGCAGGTGGGCATAGGACAGGTCCAACGGCTCGCCCGAAGGGTCCAGCACAGGCTCCAGGGCCACCGCCTCGAACTGCACGTCAGGGATGACCCTGATCGGGTTGCGCAGGTACAAGGCGCGTGCCTGCTGCGGGATGTCCGATGCGGGAAAATACTGCCCCAGGAAGCTCTCGAGCGTGCTGCGCTTGGCCTCGGCAATCACTTTGCCGGCGCCATCGCTTCCCAGTTGGTAGATCATTACCCGATCGTAGCCCAGTACTGCACGCACAAAACGCGCGGCATCGCGGAACAGGCGGTCGGTCTGGTCGATTTCGCGCAGCTGCGCGATCAAAGTGCGCGCAAGCTCGATGGGTTCTGCAACGTTTTGGCCCGCAGGCTCGAACTCCAGGAGAGTGCTGCCCTTGAAGCGGTGCGCCGCCACATCTACACGCCGGCCATCGGGCAGGGCGACTGCAAAGCTCAACGCCGGGCGCGATCCTTCGCGGATACGGGCCAGGGCATTGCGCAAGGTATGGGCGAGTTCCACGCCAATCACGTCATCGAGTTTACTGCCATTGAGCGGCAGCGTGACCCCCAGTAATTTCGGCGCATTGACCGAGTGACGCAGGACCACGGTTGCGGTGGCGTCGCAGGCCAGCAAGCAGCCATGGGGCTGGATGCTGCCGGGAATCTGAATGGGTTCGCGGTCGCAATTACTCAGGTTTACCTGTGGGTCGAGGGTCATTAGCCATGCCTGTAGATGATGTAAAGGCTGCCTGCGCGGCTGCCGCCGTCAGCCTATCAGCACACCCGCGTACGGCATAGCCAGTGAGTGCCCCGGATAGCAGTTTTGTGGGTGTCAGTCGTCTGCACGCGGTGCCAGCGCTTGTGTGTGACTGGCCTCGGTGGTTTCATGCGGCCCTTGATTTTGGAGGTACACGCACATGAGTCGCCCGCTTTTCATCGCCATGGACGGGCCGAAGGGTACTGGTAAGACCACGCTGCTCGAAGCACTCACCCAGGCGTTACGGGCCCGAGGCAACAAGGTGGTCAGGCTGTGCGAGCGCAACAATGATCCACAGCGCGCGCAGACCATGGCGTTGGTCAATCAGCTGGCCAGGCAGCCTTCGCCAACGGTTGAGTGGCAGGTCTGCGAGCGATTGGCCGAAAGCCGCGCCTGGATCACCCGCCACGTACTGCCGCGTCAACCTGGCGACAGCATTGTCCTGATTGACCGTTGGTACCCATCGGACGCGGCGTTTCGCCGAAACGTGCCATTCGACCAAGTGTTGCGTTTGAACATCGAACGCGGCGTGCAGGTGCCTGACCTGCACATCGCGGTGCTCACCACGGCGCAAACGTCCTGGACGAGGGCTGCGTCCCGCCGTCGGGGCCTGGGCAGCACGGTCATCCATACCTTGGAGGAGCAGATGGCGAGTACCCAGGCGTTCAACCACGCTGCACACGAGCACGGCTGGCTGCTTTGTCAAAATGAAGGCACCGTGGCGGACGCCGTCGATCAGTTGGTGGAGGCCGTCACGCCGCTGCTGCACGCCTGAACCCATCGTTCAGGCCACTGGGTTCAGAAGCCTTCCAACACGATCTTGCCCCTGGCCTTGCCGCTCTCGATGACCGCGTGCGCCCGTTTCAGGTTGCTCGCATTGATCGTCCCGAAATGTTCGCCCACCGTCGTCTTGAGCACACCGGTGTCGACCATTTCGCTGATGCGATTGAGCAGTTGGTGCTGCTTGATCATGTCGTGCGTCTGATAGAGCGAACGGGTAAACATCAGCTCCCAGTGCAGCGACAAGGATTTGCGCTTGAGTGGGACCGCATCCAGCTGCGCAGGGTCATCGATCAAGGCAAGCTGCCCTTGCGGGCGCAGTACCTCGATGAGTTGCTCAAGGTAAGTGTCGGTATGGGTCAGGCTGATCACGTGATCGACCGCTGCGACACCGTGTGCGCTGAGCTGGGCGGCCAGTGGGGCCGAGTGGTCGATCACCAGGTGCGCGCCCAAGTCCTTCACCCAGGCTTGCGTCTGGGCCCTGGAAGCCGTAGCGATCACGGTCAGCCCAGTCAACTGGCGGGCCAATTGCACCAGGATTGAACCCACTCCACCGGCAGCGCCGATGATGAGCAGGTGCTGACCCTGACCGCCGTTTTCTTCGAGGCGCAGGCGGTCGAACAGCAGCTCCCACGCAGTGATGGACGTCAATGGCAGCGCAGCGGCGCTGGCAGCATCCAGGCTAGATGGCTTGCGCCCAACGAGGCGCTCGTCCACCCGATGGAATTCGCTGTAGCAGCCGGGGCGGTCGATGGCGCCGGCGTAGAACACCTCATCCCCTGGTTGGAACAGGGTCACCTGCTCGCCCACTTCACGGACGATGCCGGCCGCGTCCCAACCCAGCACTTGCGGCTGGTCACCGCCACGGCTGGCGCGAATCTTGGTGTCGACCGGGTTGACTGCGATGGCCTTGACTTCGACCAGCAGGTCTCGCGCACCGGGGGACGGTACGGGCAGGTCTGCATCATAGAGAGATTGAGGGTCTTGCAGGGGCAAGCCAGGCTGCGAGTAAACGACAGATTTCATGGGGGAGGGCCTTGGTTGAAAAGGTACCTGCCTAGGCTATTACTATCGATTGCGCAGAAAAACAGGCTTGAAGAATTAATACTTTCTTTTCAGGAGTGAAAACGCGTTGGTGCTCGATCCGTGAGCATTCAAACCAGAGGCCTGCAACAATTTGAAGTCGTGAAGCGCCCGGCTCAACGGCGATGGTCTGCGGGGCAGCCCTGAAAGGTGCATGCCGCAACGCTCGCCGTCGGGGAACCCCCAGGTTGTACGACCTTGGCGCGATCAGAAATCGACCGAGGCACTCAGAGACAGCGTACGTGGTGCACCGAGTACCAGGTAGTTCGAGCCTGGATACCCGCCAGCGGAGGCCCAATAGTCACGACCGGCCACGTTGTCCAGACGCGCACGCAGGGTGACGTCCTTCTCGTCTACCTTGAAGCCGTAGCGGGCCCCCAGGTCCAATCGCGTCCACGAAGGAATCTCGAGGTTGTTGGCGTTGTTGATGTATTGACGGCCGGTGTAGACCACGCGGCTGGTCAGGGTCAGGCCGTTCACACCCGGCACGTCCCATTCGCCGCCGATGTTGGCCTGGGTTTTAGGCACGCCGATGGCCTGGTTGCCGTCGTCCTGACCGTTCTGGGTCTTGCTGAGTTCGGCATCGAGCAGGGTGACGCCACCGAGCAGACGCACGCCGGGCGTCGGCTCACCGAATACCGACAACTCGATCCCGCGGTTGCGTTGTTCACCGCCATCTTTGAACACCTGATCCTCGACGATGCCGACCGGCTTGCGCGTCTCGAACACCGCCAGGCTGCCACCCAGGCCACCGCCGTCGTACTTCACACCCACTTCGGTCTGTTTGGCCACGTAGGGCGCCAGTGAGGCACCGGCATTGAGCACCGGGGCTGTGGAACCGTCAGGCAGGGTAGTGGTGGCGCCGGCTGTGTCGCCTTTGGTCAAGCCTTCGATGTAGTTTGCGTAAACCGAGAACTGCTCGTTGATCTGGTACACCGCGCCGGCAACGGGCGTAGTTTCATAGCGGTTGTACTTGGATGTCTTGTCGCCGGAGTTGTAATCGTAACCTGTCACGTCGAGCCCTTGTCGACGGGCCCCCAGGGTGATCTGCAGCTGATCGTTGAAGAACCCCAGGGTGTCGGCGATAGCCAGGCTCTGGGTACGGGTCCTGGCGGTCACATGCGGGTCGTACATGTCGCCACTGAAACTGGTGTTGTCGGGTTTGGGAACGTAGACAGGGTCATAGAGATCGTTGGCAAAACCACTGAAATTACCCGCCCAGGCATTACGGTCCTTGTTGTCGAACATCGAGCCGGACAGCACCCACTGATGCGACACCGGGCCTGTCTGCAGGGTGTAGCGCATGCCCACCTCACCGGTAGCCACGGTCTCTTCCCGGTAGTTGTCAAAGCGCGTAGAGCGGGTCACGCCGTTGGCGTCGGAGGAGGGGTTGGCCAGTACGTTCTTCTCTTCACCTTTGCGCATGCCGATGGCAGCCCAGGTGGTGAGCGCATCGGAGAGGTCATACTCGGCACGGAAGGTACCGAATGTTTGCTTTTCCTTGGAGTACGTCCAGGGCTGGCCGTAGTTCTTGTCGGCATCCGGCGGGCTAGGTACGCGGCCCGTAGGGGTGACGCTGGGCAGCGGGTTATCGATGAAATGGTACTGGTGGCCAATGTCGGCCGAAAGCCGCAGGCGTTCGCCCTGGTAGTCCAGGCCCAGGGCGAACATGTCCAGGGAGCGGTCCTGGTCCTGTACCGACGTTTCCCCGTCGCGCTTGGCCACGTTCATGCGAACGCCAAAACGATCCTGCTCCCCGAAGCGGCGCGCCACGTCAGCCGAAACGGTACCGAAGCCGCGATTTTCAACCCCAGCGGTCAAGCGGGTAAGGGGTTCGTTCGGGGCGCGCTTGGGCAGGATGTTGATGGCGCCGCCAATGCCGGTACCGCCGGGGGCGGCGCCATTAAGGAAGGCGTTGGCCCCGCGGAATACCTCGACCCGTTCGATGAACTCCGCTGCAACGTATTGACGCGGAAGCAGGCCATACAGGCCGTTATAGGCGATGTCGTCGGAATACAGCGGGAAGCCCCGCATGACATACAGTTCCTGGAAGTTGCCGAAACCACGGGCGACCCGCACGGAGGGGTCGTTCTGCAGTATGTCCGCCACGCTGTGCGCCTGCTGGTCCTGGATCAGCTGGTTGGTATAGGACGTGGATGTGAAGGGCGTTTCCATGTAGTCCTTGTTGCCCAGGATACCCACGCGCCAGCCCCGGGCCACTTGCCCCCCTTCATACTCAGGAACCAAGCCATCCTTGGAGGCGTCTGCGCTGGCCGACACTGCGGTTTCTTCAAGCTCCAGGACCGCGCCAGTGGTACCGGCCGTATTCACAGGTTGTGCAACCGGCACCGGGATTTCCAGCGCGTTCTGAGCAAGTGCGAGCGGTGAGGCCACGCTTGCGACCAACCCCAGGGGCAACCAGACAACGGTGTGCAGCGCAGGCTTGCGGGCAAAATTCGGGAAGGGCATGTGAGAACCTGATCAAGGAATTGGGACGACAGGGAATTGGCGTGCTACAAAGCGCAGAATTATAGCGAGTGGGAATCGTTATCGCTAAGCTTTTGTTTGCAGCTCCAGCCCAAGTTGTAACCTGGCGCTTGCTCAACAACCTTGAGGGTCCGGACGGTTAACGGTTGCGCGTTGTCTGCAGGGCAGGTGACCAACTGCGATGACCGCAGCGCATGCAGGCAATCACGTCATGCAGCTGATGCTGCACTGGCAGGCCACAGCTAACGCAGCAATACAGGCCTGGAGACGGTGGAGAGTCGTATTCTGGACGGTGCTCGGGCGGCAGCACGGACAGGCCCGGTCGAGTGTCTTTGGCCTCGTAAAAATACAGGCTCAGTTCGCCGTCCGTCTCCAGCAAACCCAATCGCACCTGGCCAAGGTGCTCAACCCCTTGTTGACGCAGTTCCATAAACAACTCGTTGGAGGAGATGTTCAGGTTGCGCAACGAGTGAATTTCATATTGGCCGTCCTTGACGACGGTGATCGGGAGCCCGTCAATCCAGGCTTCGCACATCTTGCTGCGACGCATCAGATAGATCGTGCCGCGATACAGGAGCAGTAGCGTGACGAACACCAGGGCCACTGGTAACAATGGCACATCTTCGTAGAAGGTCACATCGCCTGCAGCAGAACCCAGGGTCAGGATGACGACGAGTTCGAAGCGCGAGAGCTGCTTGATGCCACGCCTGCCGCTGAACTTCAGAAACAGAAACACGGCGAGAAAGGCCGCAACCACGCGCATCATCACTTCCATCAGAAACGTGACGGGCAAGTCACCCAGCAGCATCCTTTGCAGATCGAATGACTCCATCGAGCGCCCTCCGTCGCCACCTTGTGATCAATTGACCTGAGTTCATTAACTACGGTTCAGCCTGGCCTTCGCCATGGGCCAGGCAAGGAAGGGGGGATTTCAGGAAGGGGGCTTGTCGAGCGGGCAAAAGAAAGCCCGCTGCTAGTCGGGCTTAAGTCTTTCTCATGGGGATGAGTTGATAATCCACTCGGCAACGTGAAAATTCGGTGAAATAAAAGTCCCCATTGTGTGGAGTGCTCATTTATGCGGCACAGGCGATGAACGGTCAGATCCTCAGGTAATTTCAGGACAGCCGTGCCCGGGGCCATTCCAAACTTCGGACCAGCGCCCGCAAGCGCTGCTTGTCCTCCTCCAACGGTAATGCCTGTTCGGCCCGCTTGAGCAACAGGTCCACATGCGTGATGCAAGCTTGGCCAAACCGATCGGGCGCGATCTGCGCCAGGCTCGCCAAGGCCTTCACCAGGCGGATGTCCACTTCCAGCAAGCCAGCACCGTCCCGTGCAATCAGGGTGAAGAAGTCATCGAACATGTCGTCGACTGTCAAACCGCGCACATGCACGTTCTGCCACTGGCCGTCGGTCGTGGTATCGGCCGCTTGCCGTGCCCAGGTGGAAAAGCAGCGTACCCCACGGCCTATGACGTCGATGACCGTGCCAGAGTCGTTGGTCGCGGGAGACAATGCGCGTGAGGCGATCTCTGCCAGCACCGAGAGCCCGAAGCGCGGGTCCTGACCATAGGTACGCCGTGCACCGAGCGTTACTGCAGCCAGCACCTCATCTACAAGATCTGTGGTTTCGGCGGCCTGGCCTGCACGGACGGCGCGCGCCAGCACCGTACCGTGGTGCACGAAGCTGCCCGGCAGCACCTCCAGGTAAATCACGGCATTGTGCTTGTCGGCTGCGTGGGCGAGGGCACTGACATCGACGTGTTGTACATAGCCGATGTCCTCGCAGAGAACTAGGACAGCCTCGGGATCGACCTGCGTAGCAGTGGTGTAGGGCTGCGCACCCAGGTAAGGCCACTGCGCACGGCGCTTGAGCGCTGCAATGGCCGCATCTTCAACCCGGTCGATGGTTTCCCCAACGCGGCCAAGCTTGGACAAGTGGTCGATCCAGCGCAGCAGGGTGTACACGATCAGTACGATCATCACCAAGGTGACTGCAAACAGCACCACACGGCCCTGAGCGCCGTAAATGCCCGTACTCAGGGCAATGATGCCCACCAAGCTGAACAGGAAAGAGCCGATGAACGTCGCCAGGGCATTCTGAGTCGTGGCGTCCTCCATCACCAGGCTAGTCGCACGAGGCGTGACGCCGCTGCTGGCGGCGCTGTAGGCCGACACCATGGTGCTGAGCGAAAACGTGGTTACGGCCAGCATGCTGGAGGCGATGATGCCCAGGATCTTGTCGACCGAGTCGGCCCCGACTTTCGCCGGCAACGACGCTGGCACCATGTCGCGCAAGGCGATGGCCAGCAGCGCGGTGAGTACGCCGATCAGGGAAAACAGGCTGGCGCGAAACCACAGCCTTTTCGTCGTTTGCGCAAGTGCCCAACGCCAGCGAGCGATCATGGTGGTTATTCTTCCTCAACAGATAGGCCGTATGCAGGCTGGAGCGCTGCGGCATCGTCACGATTGAGTCCAAGCCCGTGCAGATAGTTTCGCGACCCTTGGTTGAGTTTTGCAATCGATACGGAACGACCGCAGCGCGTCGGCATCCTTATACAAGGCGCTGGATTTGTATAAGTGCGAGCGCTCGACATTTTCCATCAAGCCCGATGCAGGCCGTGCCTGCCGGATGGAGTATCTGCCATGAACCTAGAGCAACTGAAGCAACTGGCCACTGCCGGTACTGTCAATGAACTTGAATTGCTGTCGCTCGAAGGCGGCTTTTACGTCCTGCGTGCGTTGACGGCCGACGGGCCGCAGACGTTCAGCGATGCCCAAGGGCAGGCGGTGCGACTGCGGTCAATGACGGAGGTGCGCGAGCTGCTGGCCGATGTACCGCCTGTGCCGTGCATGCTGGTGCAGCATGTGGTGCATGACGAGATGTGCGGTCAGCGCGATGGCCCCCTGGCGCCGCTACGCGTGCCCGTGACGCTAGCAGAGCAGTGGTAGCATTTACCGATGCAAAGAGTAGACGAGAGCCGCCTGCACGCTTGGCAAGCCCTGTCGCAGTTCTTCCTGGACACCGAACTGACCGAGGCGAGCCTGGCGTGGGTGGCAAGTGTCATGACCCAGAGCCCCTATACACTCGATCAACTGCACAGCATCTTGTGGCATGAACTGTATCCGGCCTTGCAGTGGAATCTCAGGTCCATGGCCGGCGAGTGGGCAGGCTGGACGGACGAGTTCTTGATCGAACACGTCAGGGTGCGGTCGTTCGAGCCGGCAGTTCCGCGCAGCGGGGCGGTGGGTGATGAGATCGCCCGGTGCTGGGAACGGGCGCTGGCGAGACTCCGCGTTCAGGGGCTAGGCCGCCCCAAGTAACCGCAGCAGTTGCGCATGCTCCCAAGTGCTCATCAACGCCACCGGGTTGGTGCCGTAAGGGTGGTGAGTATCGAACTGGTAAGCACGGCCATCGGGGCTGGAGCAGCGGATGCAGTGATCCAGCGCACCCTCCTCATTGCAAAAGGTAAGCATCCACCCGTCCGCTTGCACAGTCATGGACCCACACGCCATTTCCGCCCAGCGTGGCTCGCTCACACGCTGTAAATCCCGAATCCCGAGGGCGATATCACGCAGTATCTGGTAGACCTCTCGAGGTGCAAGCGAAGGTGTCGCCACGCTGATTGTCCATTATCGATTGAGTTGAAAGTCAGTCGGCACAGGGTACCTGATCCAGCCGGTAGGCTTGGAGACTATGACACCTGCTATGTGCAGGACGCCTTTTTTTGATAGCCTCCTATCTTTTTGGAGGAATTGTATGACAGCCGATAGCCGAGCAAAACTGGTCGCTCGCTATGGTACCGAAGAGGTATCGCCGCTCAGCCAATGCAATGCCGTGATTGAGCAGTTGCTCGACCATCGCAGCGTCCGTGCATTTGCGGACCGACCGCTGCCTGAGGGGACGTTGGACGCCTTGATCGCCGCTGCTCAATCTGCGTCTACGTCCTCCAACCTTCAGGTCTGGAGCGTGGTGGCCGTTCAGGATCCCGGCCGCAAGCAGCGGTTGTCGGCTCTGGCAGGCAATCAGGCTTACATCCACCAAGCGCCGCTGTTTCTCGTCTGGCTTGCCG
Organism: Pseudomonas sp. UBA5666; assembly: GCF_002420785.1. Lineage (NCBI taxonomy): Bacteria > Pseudomonadati > Pseudomonadota > Gammaproteobacteria > Pseudomonadales > Pseudomonadaceae > Pseudomonas > Pseudomonas sp. UBA5666. The sequence goes on from NZ_DIIQ01000042.1 coordinate 124,032, forward strand.
ACTTGTCACGGGTGTCGCGCATTGGCGAGCAGCATGACGTGGCGCTCGAAGCACTGCCTTACCTGGAAAGCTTGTTGCTAGGCACCATCGATGCGGCCCTCGCAGCGCAGAATGCGGTCGTCGCCTTGGAGTCTCTGGGACTTGGGACCGTTTACATCGGCGGTATTCGTAACGACATCGAAGGGGTGGCCGCGGAGTTGGACTTGCCCGCGCATGCCTATCCCGCGTTTGGGTTGTGTGTCGGCTATCCCTCTGCCGACCGGCCCGCCAAGGTCAAGCCGCGGCTACCGCAGGAGGCCGTCCTGCATCATGAGACGTACTCGACCGCTCAGGAGCAGAGCTTGCTGGCCCGTTACGACGAGCGCCTGGGGGCGTTCTACCAACGTGAAGGCATGAAGGCGTCGGGGTGGTCGGAGCAGGTCGTCAGCCGGCTGCGAAGCGTTGCCAGCTTGCATGGGCGGGAAGCGTTGCTCGATGAGCTGAAGCGGATGGGGTTTGGGTTGCGGTGAGGCGGCATTCATTTGCCGATCACTACGCATCTTTGGTTAGGAAACCCTTATGAATAGCTATCTTCAAGAAGTCGTGGACTTGCACCAACTGATCGAAGCACGGTTTGCGCGAGGCGAGGGTTCGGTTGATACGATGATGCAGCGGTTCGAACCGGATTTCTCGATGGTTTCACCCGCAGGGCTGCAAATCGGGCTGCGGGATGTGGAGCAGCTATTTGAGCGCAACGCGGGCAGTCTGCCGGGGCTGAACATTGAGCTAAAGGACTTGGAAACCCTGCATCAATGGGCTGACGGGGCGTTGGTCAGCTATCGGGAGATACATAACGCCGAGGGTAAGGACCAGACGGTGCGGGTATCGACGGCACTGTTGGTGCTGGAGGCGGGGCGGGTTAAATGGCGTCATTTGCATGAGACCTGGGCGGTATGAGTGCTTGCGGTGGCTAGCCATATTTGCTTTTTGAAGGGGGCTAGGCGGCAGTAGGATGGTTGCTGCCGCTTGGTCTAACCCGCTGCGGCCTGTCAACCGAATGGGTTGGGTTTATCCAGATAACGGCTAACGCGCTTAGCAAGCAGGTATTCTGCCAGATCTTTCGCAGGAAAATAAGCGAGTAGCAGCAAGCCTCCACCGATCCCAATGCTAATCAGCCCGGCCCAAAATTCGCCTATAAGTAAAGGCGACAAGAAACAAAGCATAGCTGTGATCCACAAGCTGACGGCCACGATCGCTCCAACCCAGGCGATGACACCCTCAAAATGACCAACTGCGACTTTGTAATTGTCATCTGCAGGGTCCCATACTACAAACTTCGATAGGCTACGCAGCTGCGCGTGACTCCAGCGTCCAGTGCTGTCCAGTCTGAGCATGTACTGCATCAGCGAGCGGCTGGCGCTAATCCCAGAGGCCAATCGGAACATTTCAATATCGAGCGCTTCATCCAGATATCGAGTGAGCTCGTCATCACAGGCCGCAGACCTCGCGGTCTTGAGCCGAGCCATGCGCTTGCGAACAAAATGCTTGTCATGCCAATCCCAAACTTTGGTGAGCCGATTAACCCACTTGGCGCCTTGATAAAGTATCGGCGCAACTGCAATCAACCAAGAGGCGCCGCTGCTAAAAAAGGCGCGCAATTCTTCAAAGACTTCCATTTCTCTGCTTACCCCAAATGTGCGAGCACGGCATTGTGCCAGCGTTGGACCTTATTTTGTTCACGAATCGTCCTGTCGCCGGGACTCAGCGCGGCGCTGACTTACAAATCGCTCAGCTGTACACCGAGGTAAACGTGGCTCGGGGTCTAGAGTTACTGGAGAATGCGCTAGGGGCGTGGGTGATCTCAGGTGCTTGCCTCAGTTTGTCACTAACACTGATGGCGCTCAAAGACCGTGAGCGCTGGGGGCAGGGCGCGTGCCCCTGGTGACAGATTCCGACTGACCTTTCCCAAGGGCCAAGCATCGGATATTCAAGTAGCGTCATTTCGGTGCGCGGCCGTCGCTGTGATAATGCGCTCAATCATAAGGGCCTCCTCATGCTGACCATCTCCAATTCCGTACAACTGCCGGACGCTGAAATCGAACTGACCTACGTACGTGCCCAGGGCGCGGGTGGGCAGAACGTCAACAAGGTGTCGAGTGCTGTGCACTTGCGATTCGACATTCCCGCGTCTTCATTACCTGAATTCTACAAAGGGCGACTGCTGGCGTCGCGAGACAGCCGGATCACCAATGATGGTGTATTGATCATCAAGGCTCAGCAGTACCGAACTCAGGAGCAGAACCGAAATGACGCGTTGACGCGTCTGGCCGAATTGATCGTGAGTGCAGGCAAGGTCGAGAAAAAGCGTCGGCCTACCAAGCCCACGCTCGGCTCCAAAACGCGCCGCCTGGAGGGGAAGGCCAGGCGTAGCGGTATCAAAGCGGGCAGAGGGAAGGTGAAGGTTTAGTTTGGATAGCTCGCATAGCCGAGTTTCAGAGCCGGGTTAAAACGGAGTTTGCGCATGGCCAAGCGCCTGGGTGGTTGGATTTTCTGAAGGACGGATGATGGGCATGAGCAATGCTATCCCGTGTCCTAACTGCACCCGCTTCGATCATTTTGAGACGGTCAAGCACTCCGTGGTCATGCCGCAAGGCAAGCCGCACATGCAAAAAGCTTTGCAAGTAGCTAGTCCCCACTTATCCAAACTTTTCGTGCCTCGGCCGCTCATGAAGACAAGACCGCCGAGGAATCCAAACATCACCCTGAGCCCCCAAGGTGCTCGATGGCCGCGGTATTTGCGCAGCCTGAGTTCAAGCATGCCTGTGACCGACCAAGGGTGATCCGCGCTTATCTGCTAGATCTACAGCTTCGCTCGCATCTCTTCCTATTCGATGCACTCAGGGCGTTTTCACACAGCCTGGACCCATAGCGGACTTTCCAGCCCAGGAGATATCTCAACAGGCTCACCAAGTTCCCGGCACATTCCAGGCGATCAGGCCGTTCCAGCATCTCCCCCAAAGGTATTTACCTGACAGGCTCCATTGCAGTTGCGCAAGACCACTACACTTGGCGTCGTCGGTTTTCAGCGTCAGGGATTGCCCGCTTTGTAGGTTCCATAACACCACCGCATCTTCAGGGCCGCCAGTACCCATCGCCAGCAGTCGACCGTCAGGTGAGCCCACTGCGGTACCCAGCGAGCCCTGCCCCGGAAGTGTCAGCGAATAGCGGACTTTGCCACTGGCGACGTCCACAACATGCAAGCCAGGGTTGCGCCTTTGGCCCTCCATCAACACGAAGCCGACGGCAATCCAGCCGCCTTTGACCGATCCAAAGGGCTCTGGCGTCCACTGCGCCATGCCGCTGTCATCGCGCAAATCGACCTCGCCAAAGCGCCGAGGCAGCTTCACCACGCGCAGCACATGGCCCGTTTTACCATCGATTTCGGTGAGCCCGTAAAGGTCCTCAACCCATGCGGTGGGCATCAACCCATCCCAATGCACGGGTTTGATCTGGCTGTTGGTCCGTGATGGCCCCTTCATCATGTCCTGGCGTGGGGACGCGTAGCGCAGCGTATATGACCATTCGCTGCCATTGTCAGCGGGTTGTGCAGCCGGCTCCCACACCTCCAGCGTATCCCGAGTGCCGCGATAGTTATGGCGGAAATTCATCGGTACGCCACTTCCGTCATGCAAGTAGTCCATGTACTTGAAGCCCAGCCGGTCGGGCTTGTCGTAGGTGATGGGGTGTATGGCGAGCGTTGTGCTTTTCGCATCAAAACGAACTACCAGACCTTCCAATGCCAGGTACGCCGAAGTACCACTGACATCGCGGGTCAATTGCGATTTGCTGTAACTTCCCGCAGACGTCCAGACCTCGCGCGGCTCGCCACCTGTGGCTGGCGACCAGTACAGCAGCGCGCGTGGATAGTTGCGAAATAGTAAGACGCTGTCATCGGCCAGAACGGTGAATTTGTCCGTGCTGCGCACAGCCAATACCGCAGCTGCTTGGAGCATCTTCGCATGGCTGTCCGGAAGGGTAAGTTTGGGCTCGCTTACAAGAGGGGTTGGTGTTGCGGGAGCGCGCCACTGTTCCGGGTTGGGACCCAGTTGCAGGTTGGCCTTGGGCAGTGCGCTCAACCCGTCGCAGATCGGACTGAGCAGTTCTTGGGGCACGCTTTGCCGCTCCAGTCGCTTGGGGGCGGTAGGGCTGAAGATGTCGAGTTCGACAAGCTCTCGCAGACGGCCGAAGAAGTTGGCATTTGGGTTGGGATAGTCGTCGATGCGCGTCAGGTAGACTGCGCTGGTGGGCCGTCCAAAGACAGCATCGAGCTGCGTCACGTAGGCGACGACATTGCTCGTGCTGCGCCCCAGAGCTCCGTGAGTGCGTTGGATGTTGCCCCGCCAGTACCTGTATGGCGCGGTCAACGGCGCCATGCGCTCACTGCCGGACTGAAAGCGCACGGTCCGCTCCATGCGAGCAATATGGTCGGGAATCTCCGATTCAGCCAGCGCCCCTTCGAGAACGTCCCGCTGCAGCTTGGGGAGATCGACCTGGCGGACCAGGTCCTTTACCAGATCGCGGCGGCGCGACAAAAGCACCTCGCCCCACTCGTCACTGATCCGCGACAACGGTTGCTGGACGACCTCGTCGTTCACTGGGCCAAGTTGCCTCAAGGCAGAAGCGACTATCGGCATGACCTGGCTGTACGGCAGGTCCACGACGATTTCCACGCTTGCAAGCCTGCGCCCGTCCTTGGCCAGCTCCTGCGATTGCAGAGCTGACGGTAACCCGCGTTCGAGGTCGTCGGCTGCAGGTGGGCGGATCTGCCAGCCCTGTGGTAACGCAGCGGCATGGATCGAGCCACTGCAGCCGATTACTGCCATGCACAATGCGTGCTTCCAGAAATTTGCCGGTTTCATACAGATTGCCTCCCTGGCGATGTAGCGCTAAGGGCTCGTTCCGTGTTGAGACTGTCCAACCGAAGAAATGATCCGGTTAGAAGAATGGAATCAACGTCGAAACTGCCACACCGGCTTGAACCAACAGCATTACCGAGAGCCATTTTGGCTCCCGCCGGATAAACCAGTAAACCGCGTTCAATACCAGTGAAATCAGGTTGGTGAGCCCCAGGACGGCGAACGCAAGGATGCCCGAGATCTTGACGGGAGAAGTGGTTGGCGATTGCAGCACGTAGAGCGCAAGTAGCGGGCCCAGGATCAAGACCGTGATCGAGAGTGCAGCGAGCGCGCGGGTAAATCGTAAAGCGTCGTCGGGCATCATGCCGTGGGATTTCCTTTCAGAAAGAGCGCTGCTCCGAGGCAAGCTGCGTTAAAAAAGCATTCGATTCCGTTGCATGGGGCCGTATGTCCCTTTTCATTCATGTTGCCTGCCGTGTGTTTCGACCAGGCGCAGCGCACCGTCATGCAAAAGCACCGTGCGCCCAAGCCATTCACTGTCCACCTGCGGTAATACCGCTGAGGGTTTACGTAGTTCACGCAGCAAGGTAGAACCATGCGACAGACGCCCGCCCATGCGAGCGATCACCGCATTCGCGGCTTGGTATTGGGCATATCGGCCAGGGTCGAGACTGTCCTCGAGCAGAATGTCCTGCCCAAGGATCCCTTGTACCTGCCTAGGGTAGATCATGAACCCACTCGCCTGTTCGCTGGCTTGGCTACCGTCCTGCCAGAAGCTGCCCTCGCGGCTGAGCGCCTGCGGGTGGGGAGCGAACCAGTGCGCGCGCTGCGCTTCAGGCATGGCATGGTGCAGGCGAAAGAAAATTCGCATCAGGTTGTCCCGGTACCACTCGCGTATCTGCAAGTAGTAACCGCGCAGCCCGGGCAGGCCGAGCTGATGCGCCAAGGTGATTGCGATCGGCCAGGCCGGCTGCGGCTGTAGCGGGGGGTCGCGCATGGCTGGACGGGGGGTGCCGGGGTCGGTCTCCCAAGGCAGACGATGCGGGCTGTCATGCAGGTCGTCATAGGCGGTTGGTGGTCGGCCTAACAGCGCGCCACCACTGCTGGCCAGTGCAGTGGCGATACAGAGATTGCCTTGCACAACGAATACATAGAAGCGGCTGAACCAGTTGGCGAGTTGATGGCCATCGGCCCCTTCTGCTTTCAACTGTGCCAGTTCCTGATCAAAGCGTTGCAGGCCGGGAGCTAATGCTTCCAGGTAGGCACGAGCGCGATGCTGCATGCGCCACAGGCGCGGCAGTGACTGCATCAGACGCAGTGGGCGCCACGGCAGGAAAGGGGTCGCGCCACCCACTTCACCTGCATAGCTGGTGGCCGAAATACCCCAATCGGACAGGCGCGCGAGGAGCAAGTCGTTATTGATGTATGAGGCGCCGCCAAACACTGCGGTGAAAGGTTCATTGCCCTGCAGAACGCGGCTGTCCCAGCGTGCCATGATCGTCGGGATGCTTGTGGCAGCGCGGCGCTGGGCATACTCGACGAAACGGCTGGGCTTTGGTGGCAGGATCTCGGCGATATTGGCCGAGGTCAAATGCCGGCGCCAGCCATGTTCGCTGATCGGTCGGTATTGCAGCAGCCAAAGCCGTTGGCCGTCCCACGCCCATTCGATGTCGCCAGGGACGTAGTGGAATACTTTGAGCACACCCTGCAGGAAGTCCCATAGGGCAATCGCAGTCAGGCCATGGCATTCGTCAAACTGCCCGCTTTGCCAGGCAGGGCCAAGGCGCGAAAGTGTGGCTTGATGTGGCGTCGCCTGCCCGTCGGCCAGCATTTCCAAGTGCCCTTCGAGCCACTCCAGTTCCACGGCCAGATGGCGAACGAAGGCGATACCGGATATCACGGGGGTGATGAAGCGCTGTACCACCACTTCTTCAACCCCTGACGCGCGAAGCTGGGTGACACGCGCTGCGACCTCTTGGCCTGGAACACGCAAGTAGGTAGTGCTCAGGCCTGCATTGGCGGCGTCGGCCTGGTCTTCGGCCAAGCTGGATGAGCGCACGGCCCACAAGCCTTCGGAGGCTGAACAAAGGAGCATGGCAAGGCGCGGGTCGGCGCTGTCTTCCAGGCTCAATGCTTCAGGCACTGGCTGCCCGGCAAGTTCGGCCAAGCGCAGGCGGCCACCCTTGGAATGGGCGATGAAGCCCTGAGACTCGCACTCCAGCCAGCTTGCGAAAGCGCCTGGTGAGTCGATCCAAGGGTAATGGCCCCAGCCTGGTTGCAGGTTGATGCGCAGGTCGGCGCGGGCAAGTATCGCCGACCACGCCGCTGCCTGAGTAACACCCAGCATTTGCTCCTGGTCACCCCAGACCAGTTCGACTGGGTCTGTTATCCATTCGAGCAGCGGCAATGCCGTGTCGGCGCGCAACTGGTCCCATAAGGGGACGAAGGCTCGACAACGGCGGTAGCCTTCGCCCATGCGGCGGTACTGCGCCGGCGTCCAGGGCTGCCTGGAGAATTTGCGGGCAAACCAGTGGGGCTTATGGCTAAGTAACCAGTGGATGGTTTTGCGCAGTGGCAGGGGCGCCATCAGGGCCGGCAGGCGGCGTTGCCAAAGGAAGGCGCCTACGGGTGCCAACAGCACGCTGCGGCTGAAGTGGCCCGGGCTGCGCTGCAGTGTATGCAGCACGATCAGGGCACTCACCCCGACGGCCATGATTGCATGGCCGCGCTCGGTCAGGCACAACAGTGCTTGCGCATATTCATCCAGGCCAGTGCAGGGCGGTGCCGGGTTGGCGCCGAAGCCGGGCAACTCGAGGGCTTGCACCCGGTAATGCTGGAAGTGGGGGATGGCATCCTCCCACCAGCTAGCGTTGCTGCTGCCTTCTGCGGTGCTCCAGGTCATCTTCGCGGTATTGGCTGGGCGTAATCACTTTGTTTGATCATCTGAGATTTGTGCCGGAACCGCACCTGCATGCCGGGACGGCTGCTCGATGTCACTTTGACTTAGAGTACCGCAGAGCTTCGACGAGCAACTGGAACGCTGGGGTGTTTTGTCGGCGGCTTGGGTAGTACAGGTAGTAGCCAGGGAAGGCAGGACACCAATCGTCCAACACCCTGACCAAACGTCCCGCTTCGACTTGGTGGATGACTTGCGAGTCCAGCAGGCAGGCCAGCCCGAATCCCGCCACGGCGGCCTCCAGGATCATCTCTGGCCGATTAAACGCTACCTGACCCGACACCCGAACCTGTGTCGGTTGGCCGTCCTTTTCAAAGTGCCAGGCAGGTTTACCGTTCAAGCTGGGGAAACGGCGGTTGATACACAGGTGGTTGACGAGCTGATCCGGGTGAGTAGGCACGGGGTGTTTGGCCAGATAGGAAGGCGAGCCGACGATGACGCAGCGCTCCATCGGCCCGATCGGAACAGCGATCATGTCCTTGTCCAAGTTTTCGCCCAGCCGGATACCTGCGTCGAAGCGCTCGGCGACGATGTCCACGAAGCCATTGTCGACGGTGATCTCTACCTCAATGTCTGGGTATTTGGGCAGCCATCGATTGAGGGCAGGCCATAAGATGGTCTCAGCTACATGATCCGCTGTGGTAATCCGGATAGAGCCGGCAGGCTTATCCCGCACGTCAGTCAAGCTCTCAAGCTGGGCAGTAATGTCAGCTAGGGCAGGCTTCAGTGTTTCCAGTAATCGCTCGCCAGCAGCGGTTGGTGAAACGCTGCGCGTGGTTCTTGTGAGAAGTCGCACCCCCAGACGTGCTTCTAACCGACGAATTTTATGGCTCAGCGCCGATTGGGAAGTGCCCAGGCGGCCAGCCGCGCGAGTAAAGCTACGCTCCTCTGCCACGGCCACAAAAGCCATGAGGCTACCCATTTCATCTTGAAATATTTAGTTACCAATGTCATAAACGGTGTGCCCGTTTCATGAGCGGATCATATCTTGTCGCGATTTCCGGGCCATAGTCATTTTATTTATGACGCAACGTCATAGCCCTATTCGATTTTTTCGCCCTAATTATCCGTGGCTTCTCAGTGAATAATTGAGTTTTACAGCTTCGCGCTGGACGCTCTAATGACTGAAGGACGCCTCATGAAAAGCAGATTCAACTCACCTGTCGCCTGGCTAACCTCGGGCCTTTTTTCGGCGCTAAGCGGGAGCTCCTGGGCTGATCAGGGGAAGAGTGGGTCTGATGCCTTCGACATTCTCACTGACAAGCCAACGGAGTTTTTCGTGGACGCCACATCCACGAATGTACCGATCGCCCCGAGCCTGCATGCAACCGACTCGGTTTTCATCGATGTGGACAAGGATGGCGACCTTGATGTTGTCGTCTCAGTAGAGCACGGTGTAAATCGCCTTTATCTAAACGATGGCCAGGGTCGCTTGGTAGAGCGGCCAAGTGCTTTTGGCAAGGGCATCCACGACAGCGAGCACGTTCGCGCGGCGGATTTGAATGCCGATGGCAACATGGACGTCGTCTTCGTGGCCGAGGCGGATGAGATTCATCAACTATTTCTGGGCGATGGAAAGGGTGGCTTTACTGATGCCAGTGAGCGTTTGCCTCAAACAAGCCAAGGTAATGCGTTAGCTCTCGGCGACGTGAATGGGGACAAGCTACCTGACATCGTGATTGGCAGCACAGGTGAAACAGGCTATGCCCCAGATGCGAAGATCATCCCTGCACGCAATTTGCTATTTCTAAATGACCCCAAACGGCCAGGCTACTTTATCAATGCCACGCGGACTCATCTCCCTGAGACCAACGATCAGACCGAGGGTGTAGCGCTTGCAGACATGGATGGCGACGGCGATTTGGACATGGTTTTGGTCAGTCCAGCGTTCCCAAATCGGCTGCTAATCAATGACGGCAGTGGCCACTTCAAAGACGCCTCATCGCAACTCGACCTGCGTCTCCCGATGGAGAGTCGAGAGGTTCAAGTCGTCGACGTGAACCGGGACGGGCATCTCGACATTGTTTTCTTCAACATCACCAGCAATAACTTCGGCTGGGACAAGGATCCCCAAACTCGCATCCTGGTGAATGACGGCAAAGGTCATTTTCGTGATGAGACTGCCGGGCGTCTGCCTGCGCACAAGTTCTCAAGTTGGGGTGGAACCGTGGTGGATTTCAATCACGACGGAAATCCCGATCTGCTCGTCGGCGCCATTGATGTGCCCGGCTTCGTGCCTCTCCAAGTTCGCGCGTGGCAAAACGACGGAAAGGGACAGTTCCGCGACGTCACAGCCGATGTGATGCCTGGTTCCACCGTTGGCCGCAGTTGGAGCATGGGGCGTGGCGACCTGGACGGCGACGGTCGAGAAGATGTGTTCATCGGCGGCTGGGGTACGCAGGCCCGCCTTCTGCTCAGCGATACAAATGCCTATGAGGCGACGCGCCCCGCTGTGACTCCTTTGAACTCTCCGAAGACCGAGACCCAGTAGCCACCCATGGGTTTGAGACGCCGCTCGTAATAGCGTCGGCCTCGTCTGCGAGTAAGTCAAAGCGCAGTCGACAAACAAAAATCCACGCATCGTGTCCCTGAGGGTTCAGCACCCTGGGGACGTTGCCTCGCGTCTCGGGGCTTCTGAGGCTAGCTGCCAGACACGAATGATTTTCAGCGATTGAGACTGAGGTTGATATGTCCCGTGCACGTGTGAAGATGGTTTTTCGAGGAGGATTCGTAGCCTCGCTAATTGTATTAGCCGGGTGCAGCCAGCCTGCGGCAGCTGCTTCGCCGAAGGTGTTCGAAGTCGGCGTTATCACCGTCAAAACCAGCTCCGTACCAGTCTTCAGCAATCTTCCAGGGCGTACCAATGCCTATCTGGTATCCCAAGTCAGAGCGCGAGTGGACGGCATTGTGCTCAGCCGAGAGTTCACGGAGGGGGCAAACGTAAAAGCAGGTCAACGGCTATACAAGATTGATCCTGCCCCCTACATCGCGGCCTTGAACAGCGCGAAAGCCACCTTGGCGCGGGCTCAAGCCAGCCTGGTCGCAGAAAATGCACAAGTGCAGCGTTATAAAGTGTTGGTTGAGGGCAATGCGATCAGTCGGCAAAACTATGACAACGCTCTCGCAGCGCAGGGCCAAGCTGTAGCGGATGTCGCAGCGGGTAAGGCCATGGTTGAGCGTGCAGAGATCAACCTGAGTTACACAGATGTCGTATCACCCATCAGCGGGCGTATAGGCCTTTCAGAGGTCACACCAGGTGCCTATGTGCAGGCTACCGGTGCGACGCTAATGACCACCGTGCAGCAGCTTGACCCCATGTATGTCGATCTCACGCAGTCAAGCGCCGACGGCTTAAAGCTTCGTACCGACATTCAGGAAGGCCGGCTTCAAACCCAGGGCAACGATGCTGCCAAGGTCACACTGACGCTTGAGAATGGCCGCCAGTACAAACAGGTAGGCAAGCTTCAATTTTCCGATGTCAGTTTCAATCAAGGCACTGGCTCCGTGACAGTAAGGGCCGTTTTCCCGAATCCTAACGGGACGCTATTACCTGGCATGTTCGTGCGGGCACGTTTTGAGGAGGGGACGAACAATGGCGCAATGCTGATCCCCCAAGTAGGCGTAACCCACGATCAGTCAGGCCGACCTATCGCTTTGATCGTTGGCTCAGATGACAAAGTCTCCCAAGCCGTTCTGACAACCTCAGGCACGCGCGGCACTGACTGGATTGTTACCAGTGGCTTGAAACCTGGCGATCGAGTGATCGTGCAGGGAACCGACAAAACTCGACCTGGTGCAAAGGTCAAAACCGTTCCCGCCCAGCTCAATAGCACAACCGCTGACGGTACAACACCAGGCGCCGACACACGTACTAGCCCTAGCGCATAGCCCTCACTCCTTAACCAGCGAGCCCGTGCCATATGGCTAGCTTTTTTATTGATCGACCTATTTTTGCCTGGGTCTTGGCAATTATCTTGATGCTAGCCGGCATCGCCGCCATTTTGAATTCGCCGGTTTCTCAATTCCCAACCATTGCACCACCCACAATACAAATTCAGTCCCGTTACCCGGGTGCATCAGCCAGCACCGTGGAGAACACGGTAACCCAGGTAATTGAGCAGCAGATGCGTGGCCTGGATCACCTGATGTACATGTCATCGACTAGCGATGATTTCGGTCAGGCGGCGATCACGCTGACATTTGCTCCGGGCACGAACCCCGATATTGCCCAGGTTCAAGTGCAAAACAAGCTTCAGCTTCCCACCCCCCAGCTCCCACAAACGGTGCAGCAGACTGGCATTGAGGTCACCAAGTCCAACAGCAGCACGCTATTGGCTGTGGGCTTCATCTCAGCCGATGGCTCGATGAATCGAGACGAGCTCGCCAACTATGTCGCCTCCAATATTCAAGATCCGGTAAGCCGTCTGGACGGGGTTGGGCAGGTTCAACTCTACGGCCGCCAGTTCGCCATGAGGATCTGGCTCAATCCGCTCAGGCTCAACAACTACAAGTTGAATCCCACAGATGTGACCAATGCGATCGCAGCTCAGAATGTGCAGATCGCAGGCGGTTCGCTGGGAGGGACACCGCCTGCTCCAGGCCAGATGCTGCAGGCCACCATCACCGAAGCCACCCTTCTGCGTACGCCAACGGAATTCGGCAATATCCTTCTGAAAGTTGAGCCTGACGGATCGCAGGTGAGGGTCAAGGATGTCGCCCGAGTCGAGCTTGGCGGTGAAGACTATAACTACCTCACGCTTTACAACGGGAAACCTGCAGCTGCCATTGGTGTGCAACTTGCTACCGGTGCGAATGCTTTGGAGGTCGCTGAGCGAGTGCGAGCTCGCGTGAAAGAGCTTGCACCGTTCGCACCTCCAGGCGTGGTCATTGAATACCCACAAGACACGACGCCTTTCGTGACAGAAGCGATTACGGGGGTCTTCCACACGTTGCTGGAAGGTATCGTCCTGGTATTTCTGATCATGTACCTGTTCCTGCAAAATTTCAGAGCGACGCTTATTCCGACCATCGCTGTACCAGTGGTGCTGTTGGGCACATTTGCCGCGATGATGGCTGTAGGGTTCTCCATCAACACCTTGTCGATGTTCGGCTTGGTGCTCGCTATCGGGCTATTGGTTGACGACGCGATCGTCGTGGTTGAGAACGTGGAGCGGGTCATGGTCGAGGAAGGTCTTGGCCCGAAGGAGGCGACTCGCAAGGCGATGGGCCAGATCACCGGAGCTCTGATTGGCGTCGCAGTAGTTCTGGGGGCCGTGTTTGTCCCGGTGGCTTTTGCCAGTGGTTCGGTCGGCGCCATCTACCGTCAGTTTTCGCTCACCATCGTGGTGGCGATGGTGCTGTCGGTGCTGACAGCCCTGATCCTCACACCGGCACTCTGCGCAACCATGCTGAAGCCCGTTGGACGTGACCATCAAAAAAAGACAGGTTTCTTCGGCTGGTTCAACCGCATTTTTGATCGCGGTCAGGCTCATTATCACGTCGGTGTACAGCGCGTTATTCGATCTTCGTCCCGATACATTTTGCTCTATGTACTGCTTACTGGCGCTGCTGTCTTCATGTTCCTGCGTGTACCCACAGGCTTCCTGCCGGACGAAGACCAGGGCCGGATATTCGTCGTGGTCACAACGCCACCGGGGGCAACCCAAGAACGGACAAGCCGAGCACTCAGTGACGTAAGCGCATATCTGCGTGAGGATGAAAAAGACATCGTCACGTCTACCTGGGAAATCAACGGCTACAGCTTTCCAGGACGCGCGCAGACTTCTGGGGTGATCTTTGTTCAGATGAAGGCATTCGAGGACAGGCTCGGCGATGCACCTAGAGCCCAGGATCTGGTGAACCGACTGAACGCACACTTTGCGGATTACAAAGATGCCAACATCACTGCGGGTAATCCTCCAGCTATTCCAGGGCTTGGAAATGTGTCTGGTTTTGACCTGGAACTGATGGACAGCGGTGGTGTAGGTCATGACGCGCTCATGAGAGCAAGGGACAGCGTGATGGAGCGGGGCAATGCCTCGCCAGTGGTTCAAAACGTTCGCCCCAACGGCCTGAACGATGGCCCGAAATTCAAAGTGAACATTGATCGCGAGAAAGCCAGCGCTCTAGGTCTCACCGCTGCCGGGATAGACCAAGCGTTCTCTGTTGCTTGGGGTTCGGCCTATGTGAACAAATTTCTCGACCTCGACAACCGAATCAAGAGTGTCTATGTCCAGGCTGATGCCCAATGGCGGATGACACCTGAAAATCTGAACGATTGGTACCTCCGTAATGATGCCGGTGAGATGGTGCCGTTCAGCACGTTTGGTACCGGTGAGTGGATCTACGGGTCGCCTCAGCTCGAACGTTACCAAGGTGTGCCGGCGGTTCAGATCAATGGTAATGCTGCAGATGGCTATTCCACCGGTCAGGCGATGGATGCCATGGAGGAAGTGTTGAAAGACCTTCCGGAGGGAATCAGCTACGCGTGGACAGGCATCTCGGTGCAGGAGCGGCAGTCGGCATCTCAAGCCCCCATCATGTATGCCATCTCCATCGTTTTCGTCTTCCTCTGCTTGGCAGCGCTTTACGAAAGTTGGTCGATTCCTGTTTCAGTCATCCTGGTAGTCCCGCTGGGTATTCTTGGCGCCTTGGCAGCGGCTTAGTTGCGGGGCCTGGAAAATGACGTGTTCTTCCAGGTTGCATTGCTGACAACCGTAGGTTTGTCTGCAAAAAACGCCATCCTGATCGTGGAATTCGCAAGAGACCTCCAGGCTCAGGGCCGAAGCGCGGTGGAGGCAGCGATCGAGGCCGCTCGTCTTCGTCTTCGCCCAATCCTGATGACCTCGCTGGCCTTCATTCTGGGTGTTTTGCCACTGGTATTTAGCAGTGGAGCAGGCTCCACCAGCCAGAACGCCATTGGCACCGGCGTGATCGGCGGTATGTTGGCGTCTACCTTCCTTGCGATATTCATGACCCCGCTGTTCTTCGTTCTGGTGAGCAGACTCTTTGTTGCAAAACAAAATGCCCACGCCTCTGGAGTCCCGCAACGCTCAGAGCCACAGACATAGGGGAGGCGGTGACATGTTTAGGGCAAGAGCCTTTGGCCGATTATCAGTTCGATAATAGACGGATCGCCCCAAGAGCAGCTGTGCCTTTGATAGAAACAGCCGGTGGAGTGACAAGTCTTGATGATCTGTTAAGGGATGTTCGCCTTTGCAGTCTGCCTCATTTTTCGCTGAAGGCTAAGGCTCGACGCGCGTCACGCAATGTATGCCTAGTCAGACTCACAAGAATCCATACCGATTCAGTTGCTGGAGGTGATAGGTGAATTCAACGAAGCATCAAAATTTACTCAACAGTTAATTTGAAACTCTTGATGCCTGCCAATTATCAGTTAAAGGAGTATCCCTAACGGAGCTGTGGTATGAAATCTATTGAGCCAAAGATTGAGGTCTTGACATCGGGTCTAGGCTTCATAGAGGGCCCTCTAATAGAGCATGATGTTATATATCTCTGCGATATCCAGGCAGGCTTGATAAAAAAGGTAGTAGGCGGTAAGGCGTCGATTTTAGCAAATGTCGGCGGTGGCCCTAACGGTCTTGCTTTCGGGCCTCAGGGGTATCTTTACGTCGCAAATAATGGCGGTTCAATGCGATGGAAAGATAGAGATTGGCTTATACTTTCTCATGGTTTTGAATGCCAGGGCTACGATTCCAGGATTGAGCGAATCGACTTGTCAACACTCAAGGTAAAGCGAGTGGTTGACCAGGTAAATGGCCATAGATTTGAGGCTATCGACGATCTGCTTTTTGATCCTCGTGGCGGCATTTGGTTTACCGACCTTGGAAGGGATGGCCACCGCAGCCGAACTTACGGTGGCGTTTATTGGTTTGATGAGTTTACTCAAGAATGTAGGGAAGTCGCTTACCCATTGCCGATGGGAGCGAACGGCATAGGCCTCTCGCCTGACAATACTAGATTGTATGCCACAGAGTATGGTGCAGGACGCCTCTGGAGCTGGGGTACGCCTGGAGCAGGTGAGCTAGACCTTACTGGCAATTCTTCTCATGGTGGCAAGCTGCTTTGGCAAGCCCCAGATGCTCAGTTGCTCGATAGCCTGGCAGTTGCTCCGAACGGGAATATTTTCATTGCCAGCCAGCCTCACGGCGTATTTTCGGTCATCTCCCCTGCAGGCGAACATCTGGTTGATTTACGAATGCCAGAACACTTCCCGACTAACCTTTGTTTCGATCCTAAAAAGCCTAACGTTGCTTACGCCACACTATCCAGCACCGGAACTCTCGCCAAGATCCAATGGGACGAATCCGCTTTCTAATTACCTTGCATCGCCTCGGAGGCATTTATGATTGAGTTAATTGACCACAAAGGTACACCTGCCACACACCATCATGTTCAGGTCAATGGTATAGAGCTTCACTTCGTCACCGCCGGGCAAGGTGAGCCTTTATTGCTCTTGCATGGAACCCCTAAAACCCATATTTACTGGCAAAAATTGCTCCCCATCTTGAGCCCTTATTTCACGATCATTGCCCCTGACTTACGTGGTGCCGGTCTCAGCGGTCATCCCTACGCTGAAAAAGGCTACCTATCATCAACCGTTGCGGAAGACCTTGTCCAACTGCTCGATTCGCTTGAGATCGAGCAGGCATACGTGCATGGTGAAGACCGAGGCGCAGAATACGGTTTCGTACTAGCTGCGAGTCATCCTGAACGGGTGAAGGCTTTAAGCTTCGCTGAAATGATGCTTTCTGGTTTCGGGCTGGAGGAACGTTCCTTTTTGACCGAGAAGAATGTCAAAGAGGCTGGCGATCACAGCGGAGTATGGGAATGGCATGTACCTTTCTTCTTTACGCCTGATGTTCCCGAAATGCTACTGGCTGGAAAAGCCCATGAGTTTTGGACGTATTGGCTCAATAAGCAGAGCTATGATCCAACGGCCTACCCCGAGGAATTGAAAGACGAGTGGATTACTTTGCTTTCAACCCCTCATGGCCTTCGGGGCACACTCGATACCTACAAGGCCACTCTGGAGAACGCCAGGATAAACAAGTCTTTGCACGGCAAACTCTCTGGCATGCCTGTGATGACTATTGGAGCGTCCCATTTTTTTGGCGATTTGGTTCGACAAAGCATATCCAGTACTGGCATCGAGCCCAGCCATAGCGTGATCTTTGAGCGGTGCGGTCACGGCCTTGCGCTTGAGCAGCCTTTAGAGCTTGCGAAGGAACTGAAGCAATTCTTTAACGTGATATAGGCGATAACCGCAATGTCGTAGTCGGGCTACGGACGACGTTGCGGTCTTAACTCGCCGTTCAGGTGGGAAGCTCTGCTCTAAACAGGTCTATCAATTCTCGGAGACCTGGTGGCATCTGGCGGCGTCCAGGGTAGTAGAGGTAAAAAGCAGGCTCCATGGGACACCAGTCGGGTAGCACAATCTGCAATTCCCCGCGCGCCAGATGAGAGCGTACGCGTTCTTCAAGGCAGTAGGTAATGCCTCGGTCAGCCATCGCCATTTCAATTCCGAAAGTGGTCTCATTGACACATAGCTGTCCAGGAACATCAATAGCTTGATGGTCACCATCCTTTTCAAAATCCCAGCGATAGATAACCCCATTTCCCGTGCGAATCTGGATGCAGTTGTGGTTCTTCAGATCCTCAGGAATGACGATACGAGGGTTGGCATTCAGATATCGTGGAGAGGCAACCGCAACCCACCGCAGATCCTCGCTAAGCCTGACAGCTATGTAGTCTTCCGGGATCGTGTTGCCAAAGCGGACACCCGCATCAAAGCCTGCTGAAACAATGTCGACCATCTTGTCATCGACCGCGACCTCTACTGATACCTCCGGATATGCCTCCAGAAAAGGCGGAAGAAATTTCGTGAATAGCAAACGCGCGCCATCACTTAACACGTTAAGACGAAGTCTGCCGGAGGGCCGATCCCGATGGCGGTCAAGCGCAGCTAAAGCCCCACTAATCTCGCTAAAGCCAACGGCCAATCGTTTGGCGAGCGCTGCACCCGCATCCGTCGCAGACACGGTTCTGCTCGTACGATTTAAAAGCCTAACCCCGAGTCTATTCTCCAGATTTCGTATGGAATGGCTTAGCGCTGAGGTGGTGATCCCTAGCTCAACCGCTGCGTGAGTGAAGCTGCGAATCCTTTCCACGGCAAGAAAGGAGTTCAGATCCGCGAGATCTGCACGAGATAGCCGAGTTGTAGGCAATACAGGCATGGAGCACCAATGGTTGAGCAGAATTCAATGGCCGATGCAATCCCGCTAATCAATTGCGGCATTCATCTCCGGTAGTATTAATTCCATTCAACGATTGCTGCGTCAACCCATACCTAGGTATTTTTATCGTGTTTCACATCTATTTGACCCTCGCCTACTTGTACGTCCTATGGCGGTTCGTAATCCCACTCCCTCTATCCCGCACCTGGCGGACACTGCTGGCGCTGACACTCCTCGTCATATCTAAGTATCACCTCATCCTAATCATGGTCTATGGGACTATGTTTTCCCCCGAGGTGCCCCGCGTCTATGTGCTGATCGCTGGATGGCTATTTAGCGCATTTGTGATGATGCTGACGCTCGCGCTGGTGGTTGATCTGGTGTGTAGCGTCGTAGCAATCGGGCGCAACGTTTCGCTGAGGAGTTTGTTCGGTGGCCGATTGCGCACTGGAATCGCAGCTGTCGCGTTGCTGTTGTCAGCGGTGGGCGTATATCTGGCAGTGCAAGTACCTGGCGTCCAGCGTGTTGAGGTTAAGGTTGAGAATCTGCCGCAGTCGTTTGATGGATTGCGGATAGTCCAGTTGACTGACCTGCACATCAGCAGACTGTTCCCAGAGGATTGGGTCGAAGGCGTTGTGTCCCGTACCAACCGTCTCAATCCCGATGCGATCATGATCACCGGCGATCTCATTGACGGCACTGTCCAAGCTCGAATGAAAGACGTTGCGCCTTTGAGCAAATTGAAGGCTCCGCTGGGGGTCATTGCTGTTCCTGGAAACCACGAATATTACTTCGATGCAGATCAATGGATAGCGGAGTTCCGGCGGCTCGGCATGCGGGTATTGGTCAATGAACATCTCGCTCTTCAGCGAGGTACTGGCAACCTCATAGTTGCCGGCGTGACTGACGAGGTGGCGCCCACGTTTGGCTTACCCGGCCCAGATTTGGAGCATGCGCTCAGCGGATCATCGAAGGACACCCCCACGATTCTATTGAAGCATCGGCCATCTGGAGCGGCTGAGTCTGCAGCCGCCGGCGTTAGCGTTCAGCTCTCCGGGCATACCCATGGCGGGATGATCAGAGGACTTGATCAAGTGGCCCAATATGCGAATCAGGGCTTCGTATCTGGCAGGTACGACGTAGACGGCATGACTCTTTACGTCAGCAATGGTACAGCGCTGTGGAACGGCTTCCCAATCCGATTGGGCGTTCCCGCAGAGATTACTGAGATCGTCCTGCGCGCTGATCGCCACACTCCCCAAGCATCCAACTAGGAGATTTTCCATGAACCATCCAGCTATCCGTAAAGATGCCGTTGCCGTGATTACTGGCGCTGGCGTGGGCATTGGTTTTGCCATTGCTCACAGAGCTGCAAATGAGGGCATGCAAGTCGTTCTGTTTGACCGTGACGAGGCGGCGTTGAATACGGCGAGTAAAACACTCCTCAACGAGTTTCCTGGGCTCAAACTTCTTGCGATCAAAGGCGACGTGACATCGGAAGCAGATCTGCACAGCTTGTACGAACGCTCTTGTGAGCTAGGGGAAGTTTCTCTTCTCGTAAACAATGCGGCGGTGATCCAGGGCGCAGGCCCTTGGGCCGGACTTAGCAAATGGCGAAAGCTTATGGACATCAATTTCTGGAGCGTATTGACACTCCAGTCAATGTTCTTGGAAACGATGTTTTCCCAAAGTGGTGCTGCTGCGGTAGTGAATCTGGGCTCCAAGGAAGGGATCACCACCCGACCAGGAAACGCGGCGTATTCGGTCTCCAAGGCCGCTATCAAGGTTTTGACGGAACAACTGGCTCATGAGCTACGCGAAAAGGTCGGTGACCGGATTTCCGCCCACCTGCTGATTCCTGGTTACACATTCACACCCATGAATTTTCCCGGCATGACAGGTTCGACAGAGAAGCCTGCCAGCCCATGGACTGCAGATCAGGTAGCTGATCGGATGGTCGAGGGTATGTCCGCAGGTGATTTCTACATCTTCTGTGAAGACAACGAGTCAACTTGGGAACTTGATCAGCGCCGTATGCAGTGGGCTGTCGATGACATGATCCAGAACCGACCTGCGCTTTCGCGCTGGCACAAAGACTTTTCAGACAAGTTTGCCGCTCACGTCGCGGACGTCACGAAGTAATCGACAAAGTCGGTCGCGCTCTGTCGCGCGACCTGCAAAGGCGCCGACCGGAGCACCGTACATTTATCTGAGATAGAGGTGCTCACTGCGCCGCTTACAACGGACAGCATTATCAAATGACTAATCACACTTCTACTGATTCACGCTCCGCTTCAACGGCGTCTGACCATGTTGATGCACCTCATGGGATCTGGGCGGCAATTTTGGTGCTGGCGCTCGGGGGCCTGTTCATCGGTACCGGTGAGTTTGCGTCGATGAGCTTGTTGCCTGGCTTAGCTTCAAGTACCGACGTATCAATCCCTGTTGCTGGTGGCTACATAACGGCTTATGCCCTTGGGGTAGTGATAGGCGCGCCGCTTATTGCCATCTTGGCGGCTCGCTGGCCTCGCAAATTGCTTTTGATTGCTTTATTAGCTTTGTTTGTTATTGGTTATGGCGCCAGCGCTGTCGCCTGGAACCATTTCACGCTGCTGATCGCACGCTTTTTTGGTGGGCTGCCACACGGCGCTTACTATGGCGTGGCCTGTCTGGTCGCAGCCAAGCTTGTCGCTGAGAACCGGAAGGCGCAAGCCGCAGGTTATGTCATGGCGGGACTTGCAGCCGCTAACGTTGTTGGTGTCCCTGCTGCTACCTGGGTTGGGCAACTGTTCGGCTGGCGTGGTGCCTTCGCAATGCTTGCAGCGGGAGGAATTCTGGCAATTGCGTTGTTCTGGTTCTTCATTCCGAACGTGCCGCGTGATGAATCTGCCAGTCCGAAATCCGAGATGGGCGGTCTTAGAAAACCACAGCTGTGGCTCACTCTTGCTACGGCGTCTATCGGCTTTGGCGGCATGTTTTCCGTCTACAGCTATATCACTCCGACGCTGACCGAGGTAACGGGTTTCACCTCAGGCCAAGTGCCGATGGTACTCGCGGTGTGGGGGATCGGAATGATTGTGGGCAACCTGGTCGGCGGGTGGTTGGTTGACCGCGCGCTGGTGCCTGCAATTTTTTACATCATGATCTGGAATGTGGTGTTCCTCAGCTTCTTTTCCCTGTTCACGGAATCGCCGATTGGCACCTTGGCTGTGCTGTTTCTTGTGGGATGTGGATTTGCATTGGTGCCGGCCCTTCAGGTCAGGCTCATGAACGTCGCGGGCGAAGCTCAGACCTTGGCGGCTGCGCTCAACCATAGCGCGTTCAATATCTCCAATGCTGTAGGGGCTACGCTTGGCGGTATGTCTATCGCAGGTGGCTTTGGATGGTCTTCCACTGGATGGGTAGGTGCGGCTTTGGCCGTGCTTGGAATTATCTTCTTTGGCATCTCCATCAAAATCGAAGGTCGTTCCACAGCGGTGGCGGCGAGGGCCTAATCCGACCTTGGAGTCGACCCTGCTAAAAGACCACACGTTTTTTCGTTCAAATTATGGAGTAAAGCTCATGCGTAACTCTCAATCGACTGTGCAGCTTTCGGATGGCCGAGCTATTCCTCAGATTGGCCTGGGCGTCTGGCAAGCCAGCGATGCAGAGGCAAGATCAGCGGTCAAGACTGCGCTGGAGGAGGGGTATCGCCACGTTGATACTGCCTCGATCTATGCTAACGAAGAGGGCGTTGGTGAGGGCATCCGTGCTTCGGGCGTGTCGCGGGATGAGGTTTTTCTGACCACCAAAGTGTGGAACGACGCTCATGGCTTTGACGCGGCTACTCAGGCACTCGACGCCAGCCTTTCACGCTTGAAAGTCGAGTACGTCGATCTGCTTCTGATCCACTGGCCGGTGCCTAGCCAAGACAATTTTGTAGAAACCTGGCACGCCTTGATTCAGGCTCAGCGAATGGGCAAGGCCAAGTCGATCGGTGTCTCTAACTTCAACGCAGACCACCTGCGGAAATTGATCGTTGAGACTGGCGTGGCGCCTGTGCTTAACCAGATCGAGCTCCATCCTTTCATGCAACAGCAGGAGCTGCGCCGTATACACCAAGAGATGCAGATCTGCACGCAGGCCTGGAGCCCACTAGGCCAAGGCAGCGCGCTTACGGATCCGGTCGTACTGGACATAGCTCGCAAATACGACCGAACGGCTGCCCAGGTCATCATCCGGTGGCATCTTGAGCTCGGGAATATCGCTATCCCGAAATCCATCACACCAGCGCGGATCAAAGAGAATTTGCATGTGTTCGATTTCTCTCTGGATGCCTGGGACATAGCTGCCATTGCCACTATGAATAGCGGTAATCGACTAGGCCCAGATCCCAGTACGTTTGGCTGAATTCGTAATGGACGGGCAGGGGGATCCCTGGCCCCTGCCTCGTCTATCTGGATCAGGAAAAACCTGTCACAGCATGTGGAACATATAGTTCTTCTAGGCGCTGTATGTCCTCAACGCTGAGCGCCAGACCAAGTGCGGCAGTCGCATCATCGAGGTGGTGGGCTTTGGAGGCTCCTACAATGGGGGCTGACACCGCTCTCTTACTTAGTACCCAAGCCAGGGCAACCTGAGCCATAGGCACTCCTTTCTCTTTGGCTATCTCCTCCACCCTGTCAATGACGCGCCCATCTTCAGCTTCAGTCGCTTGGTAAAACGACTGCCCAGAGATATCTGTTTGTGTGCGCGTCGTCTGCTGGCCGTTAGGACGTGTCAGCCTTCCGCGCGCCATTGGACTCCATGGCATGAGGCCAACACCTTGATCCATGCACAGAGGGATTGTAGTGGTCAACTCATCCCG